>DASYLW010000540.1:0-9833 GCA_036009385.1 Caballeronia sp. | reverse complement strand
ACGGCCGTTGCAACAGCCACCATCGGCCAGCCGACTGGCTCATGCAGCAAGGTTGCGGCAAGCACGAGCCCGAAGAACGGCTGCAGTAATTGCAACTGCCCCACTGCCGCAATACCGCCCTGAGCCAGCCCGCGATACCAGAAGACAAAGCCAATCAACATGCTGAACAACGACACGTAAGCAAGTCCCATCCATGCCGACCCACCTACGTCGACCCAGGTCGACGGCATGGTGATCAGCGCCAGCGGCGCCATGATTGGCAGCGACAACACCAGCGCCCACGAGATCACCTGCCAGCCGCCGAGCTTGCGCGAGAGCCTGCCGCCTTCGGCATAACCCAGCCCGCAGACAATGACGGCTGCGAACATCAGCAGATCGCCGACAGGCGACGCCCCCGTTCCTCGAGCCAGCGCAAAACCGGCTACAAGCAAAGCGCCGAAGCCGGAAAACAGCCAGAACGCGGGGCGGGGATGTTCGCCACCGCGCAGCACGCCGAAGATGGCGGTTGAAAGCGGAAGCAACGCAACAAAGACAACGGAATGAGCGGCGGTGATGTGCTTGAGCGCAAGGGCGGTCAGCAGCGGAAAGCCGATGACGACGCCGCACGCCACCACCGCGAGTGAGATCAGGTCGCTCCGTTCGGGCCGTTTTTGGCGGAACGCCAGCAAGAGCGCAAGTCCGAGCAGGCCCGCGATCCCCGCACGCGCGACGGTGAGGAAGACCGGGTCGAAGGCTGCGACCGCGACGCGTGTCGCGGGCAATGAGCCGCTGAAAATCAGCATCCCGAGGAAACCGTTCATCCATCCGCTTGCGGTCTTGTCCATCATGCTCTCCTATTTTCAGCTGGCAGTATCGGGCCGCAAGGCATGGATTTTCCAGAGACAGTGCACTACAGTTACGGAAAACTGTATGGGTTAAAAATCAGTACACATGGAAGACACCACTTTCTTTGGCGCAGACGCCGGCACCTTGGTCGAACGTGTCATGCAGACTATCAGGCAGCGCATTGCCGGCCGCACCCTGGCACCGGGCGCCAAGGTTCCGTCCATCCGGGGCTTCGCCGAAACCTTGCAAGTCTCGAAGTCCACCGTAGTCGAAGCCTATGATCGCCTCGCTGCCGAAGGGGTCATCCAGTCGCGCCGCGGTTCGGGCTTTTACGTCGCCGGACACTTGCCGCCGCTGTCGCTTGCTGAGCTGGGTCCGCGCCTGGACCGCGTTGTCGATCCGTTCTGGGTGTCGCGACAATCGCTGGAGGCCGGCACGAATGCCCTGAAGCCCGGTTGCGGCTGGCTGCCTGCATCGTGGTTGCCGGAAGCGGGGTTGCGCCGCGCGTTGAGATCCGTCGCGCGCACAGACACCGCCGTGCTGGCCGACTACGGCACGTCCCTCGGGCTCCCGGCGCTGCGCCAATTGCTCGCGCGTCGGATGGCGGATCGCGGCATTGAAGCGGCGCCTGATCAGATCATCCTCACCGAATCCGGCACGCAAGCCATCGACCTGCTATGCCGCCTGCTGCTCGAACCCGGCGATACAGTGCTCGTCGATGACCCCTGCTATTTCAACTTTCTCGCCTTACTGCGTGCTCACCGGGCCAAGGTTATAAGCGTTCCGTATACGCCGGCAGGCCCCGATATCGACCTGTTCGCACAGGCGCTCGCGGAGCATCGCCCGCGCTTGTACATCACCAACTCGGCGCTTCACAACCCGACGGGCGCAACGCTCTCGCCGGTCGTTGCGCATCGGCTCCTGAAGCTCGCGGACCAGTCGGGTCTCACGATTATTGAAGACGATATCTTCGGCGACTTCGAGCACGAATCCGCTCCACGCCTGGCAGCTTTCGACGGTCTGGAACGAGTCGTCCATATCGGCAGCTTTTCCAAGAGCCTCTCGGCGTCGGTACGCTGCGGTTTTATCGCGGTGCGACGCGACTGGGTGGAGCAATTGATCGACTTGAAGATTGCCACTTCATTCGGCGGCGGACGTCTTTCAGGCGAACTCATCCTCGGCGTGCTGAAAGACGGCACCTACCGAAAGCACATGGAGAGCTTGCGAGAGCGCTTGTCCCGTTCGATGGGACAAACAAGCGCACGGCTGGAAGCGCTGGGCATCGAACCATGGATCGAGCCGCGAGGCGGCATGTTTCTCTGGTGCAAGCTGCCCGGTGGACTCGATGCAACGGATGTTGCCCGCCGGGCGCTCGCCGAGAACGTCATCCTTGCGCCAGGCAATGCGTTTAGCGTCGCGCAATCCGCAAGCCAGTTCCTGCGCTTCAACGTCGCTCAGTCGACAGACCCGCGCGTTTTTACTGTGCTCGAGGCAGCGATGCATGGATGACGTTCGACCGCTTACAACACATCGGTCACAGGGAGCATGTCACCGACGACGCATCACGTCTGCGCGATCTTCGCCAACGCTTCGCTGATCAACACTTGCGTCAATTCGCCCGCGGGCAATTCACGCCCAAGCCGCGCCGCCTGTCCCGACCACAGGCTCGTGAAGTCGCCCTTTCCTGCCTGCTCGGCCTTGGCCTTAAGCGGCGCGAGCGCGGCGCCGGCGAGCGGAAAAGCGGGCGCCACAGTGGACAGCGGACCCAGCTCGCGGATCGCCCGATTGATGATGCCGCGCGCCGGCCGGCCCGTGAAGATGTTCGTCAACACAGTGGAATCATCCTGGGACTCGCGCAGCGCAATACGATGCACATCAGGTATTTTCGCCTCCGGACAAAACAGATACGCCGTGCCCATTTGCACAGCCGACGCGCCCAGTGCCAACGCAGCGACAATCCCCCGCGCGTCGGTGATGCCCCCGGCCGCAACCACGGGAACAGAGACGGCATCCACTACTTGCGGCACGAGCGCAAACGTGCCGACTTGTGCCGCATAGTCCTGCGTCAGAAAATTTCCACGATGCCCGCCCGCTTCAACGCCCATTGCAATCACGGCGTCACATCCGTGCGCTTCGAGCCAGCGTGCTTCCGCCACGGTCGTTGCCGACGCCATGATTTTCGCGCCTGTCGCCTTCACGCGCTCGAACAGATTTTTATCTGGCAGTCCGAAATGAAAGCTCACGACCTCGGGCTTGAATTCCTCCACGATCGCGCAGAAGTCATTGTCGAACGGGCGACGGCCTGCCGCGGGCGGCGTTACTTCGGGATCAAGTCCATACTCGACGTAATACTCCGCCAGACGCGCGCGCCATGCCATGTTGCGCGCTGCATCGGCTTGAGGCGGAACATGACAGAAGAAATTGAGGTTGATCGGGCCACGCGTTTTCGACCGGATCAACGCAATGCCGTCACGCGCCTGCTCCACGGTGAGCAGCGCGCAAGGCAGCGATCCCAGGCCGCCTGCTTCGCATACGGCTATGGCCAGTTCAGGCGTGCCGGGGCCTGCCATGGGTGCCAAAACAATAGGTGCCTTAATACCAAACAAGTCGAGAATCCGACGATCGCGCCACGTGCTCATGCTCTTTTCTCCTTGATGATATTCGCGGTGCCTGGGTGACTTGAGATCTGCGCGCGCCCAGGTTGCACTACGATTGCAAGCGTACGCCCACGCCCGATTAGTCTTCAATAGCACCATCTGGTTCCCGCTTCAAGACGTGCTTCAGCCAACGCCGCCAGCAGCGCAAAACTTAGCAAGCTTTCAAGAAGCGAGCGGCGCTTTGATGTGATAATTGCTATCACTTTTCGCGATATCGAGAGTCGACATGGACGCAGCCGATTTACGAATATTCGAGTCGGACGCGAAACGGCCGTGTGGCAGCGCATGAGGTCGCGTCCGAAGATGCTCGCGTCGACACGTTGTTCGTTCGGCGCCGTGACGTATATGCGACCACCGCGCTTAACGCTTTTCTCGAGATTGCGCGTCCGGTTGCAGCCCCCGCGCCCGCGCTCGTGCCTGCATGAACAATGCGGGTGTGAGCGACCAGGCCAAGGTGTCGCTTATCTGCGCCGTGACGCTGCTCATACGTGATCGCGGAAGACTTCCTTCGCAGCGAACAAGCCGTTGAGTGCAGCCGGGAATCCCGCATACACCGCCATTTGCATGATGGTCTCGACTATCTCGTCACGGCTAAGACCCACGTTAAGCGCCGCGGCAATATGAACCTTGAGCTGGGGTGTTGCATTGCCCATCGCGGTAAGTGCTGCAATGGTGGCAATTTCACGAGCGCGGACGTCCAGGCCCGGTCGCGAATAGATATCGCCGAATGGAAATTCAAGCAGGTATCGCGCAAAGTCCGGCGCAATATCCGCAAGCGAGTCGATGACCTTTTCCCCTGCTTCTCCGTCGATCTCCGACAACACCCGTTTGCCTCGTTCTAGGCGACTTTCCTGATCCGCTCGGCGTTCGATCGTGTCTTGCATTTTTCAGTCCTCAGTTGAGCATGGGTATAACCGGCTATTTTGTCGTCGAGGACGAGAAGGCATGCCTGAAGTTCAGCCGCTCTGATTCGGACCTGATCGCGATGTTCCGCCAGCAGCTTGCGCCGGGCTTCCTCGGTCCCCGCGCCTTGTGCGCGAAGCCCGGCATAACGCAGCATTTCCTGAATCGACATGCCGGTCGTTCTTAGCCGGCCCAGAAACTCGATCCATGTAAGGATGGATGCGTCATAAACACGTTGACCCGTGTGGTCCCGCGGCGCGAACGGCAGTAGTCCGATCCGTTCGTAGTAGCGAATCGTATGGGTCGTCAGGCCCGTCCGCTCGGCGATGTCACCTATCTTCATGGCTGCGTTCTCGTTTCGACATAAGGCATGGAAGGACTTCGAGCGCACTCTAAGTCAAGCGGTTTTCGGCATTGTGCCGTTAACACGAAAATACGGTCGCTGGCGTGGCGACAAGTCAGCAGGCTTAGCGCCGAAAGTTCACGTACCATACGTCATGCGCCGTACTGGCTAGTCCCAAATCATCGACGTCGCTTACTCGAATAATCTATACAAAGACGCGGGCTATGGAATACGTCCTTGTTTTAATCGTCGGCGCGGCAGCCGGCATGTTGAGCGGAATTATCGGCACGGGATCGTCCATGATGCTGATGCCCGTACTCGTGATTCTGTTTGGGCCGCAGCAAGCCGTCCCCATCATGGCAATCGGCGCGATCATGGGAAATCTTGGCAAGATTGTCGCGTGGCGGAGAGAGATCGACTGGCGCGCTTGCGGGGCCTATTGCCTGACCGCTGTTCCGGGCGCCGCGCTGGGAGTTCACACACTTTTGTCGTTGCCTGCCCGTGCGGTTGAAATAGCGCTTGGCGTATTTTTTGTAGCCATGATCCCCACCCGGCGATGGCTCGCGCGACGCTCGGTAAAGTTCAGCCTTTTGCACCTCGCGCTGATCGGCGGCCCGGTCGGATTTTTAACCGGCATTGTTGTCTCCACGGGTCCGATCACCGTGCCTGTTTTCACGTCTTACGGACTCGAACGAGGCGCTTTTCTCGCTACGGAAGCCGCCGGCTCGCTCGCCGTGTACGGGACCAAGATCGCTGCGTTCAAGGAGTTTGGCGCACTGCCCGCGGGCGTCGTGTTTCAAGGCCTGATCGCGGGAACAGCGCTTATGACCGGATCGTTTTTTGCGAAGTCGATCGTCGTACGCATGGCGCCATCGACATTCAAATTGCTGGTCGACGGACTCATGCTGTCGTCCGGTCTCTCGTTACTTTGGACAGCGGCCGGCCAGTAGTTGCCAAGCCAGCTTGGCGCTTTTTCGAGGCGCGCGGCAAAGATGAAGTCATCAATGTCAGCCAGCGCAACAGCTTCTATCAAACGATCGATCGCCTGATGCGTGGTGACCTGGTAGCCGCGCGCGAGACCGAACGCGATGGTGCATTCCCCGAGCGCACGAGCTACGAGATCACGAGGCCCGTCGTGGCACCGCCCGGCTCTGGCTGCGCGAACAGCTCGCTCAACCTGCGCACGAATTTCCGCCTTTTCCGGCAGCGCTTTCGTTCCTGCCCGTGCTGGCGCCGGAGGATGTCTGCCGCCAACTCGTGACACGTGTCGCCGCACTGGAGCGCGAACTGGCTCGCCTCGACAGCGTGGAAGAGCACGCCTACGCCATGCAGGTGCCGCGTTTATTTATGCTCGAGGGTGAACCGGTGCGCGGCAAGCTCGTGGCCGAACTCGACTCGGTGCGCAGCGTGGTCGCCGACCCTGAGTCCGGCGTCCTTGCCTGAAGCCCTGAGTGGCTCGATGAAATCGCACAACGCTTTGCGCTGCCCGCTGACGCTACTTCGTACAAGCTGAATACACCCATCCCGGACAAGGAGACGAAAGCATGAACCGCGAACCCATGAACTTCATCATCTCGGCGCCGGCACAGGGGGCTTATGCCTCGCGCACGGTCTGAAGCAGGCGGGCATCAACGTGGCCATCTATGAACGCGACCGGTCGCGCACGGACGGCTTGCAGGAATATCGCGTAGGCATCAATGCGCACGGCGTCGCATCGCTTGCGGCCTGCTTGCCGCCCGATCTGTTCGCGACCTTCGTTGCAACCTGCGCGCGTACTCCCGGCCACTTCAACATCCTGACAGAACGGTTGACCGAGTTGTTATCGATCACCTCGACGAGGAGTCCATGGGCGGCAAGTCTGTCAGCCGGATGACGCTACGGCAGGTGCTGTTGACCGGACTGGAACAGCACTTCCACTTCGACAAAACGTTCACTCGATACGAGCAACACGCCATCGGCAGCGTCACCGCATTCTTCGACGACGGCACGCAGACTACGGCCGACCTGCTGGCCGGGGCGGACGGCGCGCGCTCCAAAGTCCGCCGGCAACTGCTGCGCGAAGCCCGGCTCGACAACACAGGTATTGCCAAGGTGCCAATGAGCGAAGCATCGCGCGCGTTGCTGCCGCCCAAGGTGCTGGACGGCATCACGCTGATCAACGCGCCGAAGGGCTTCGGCGCCATCGTGCATGTCATGGAGTTCCCGTGGGGCGCGAACGGTCTCAAGGAGGGTATCGGCGGCAGCGATGCCGAGCTGCTCGCGCACTGGCCAGGCCTGCTGTTCCACATCACGCGTGACTATCTGATGTAGGGCGTATGCGTTGCGTTGCGCAAACCTGCCGGTCAATCCCAAATCGCTCGCCCAACCCGCGCTGCTCGCGCTGGCCACCGAGATCACCGACGGCGGGCATCCGAGTCTGCGCGCTGATTCGCGCGTCAGATCCGGCTACCGCGTTTGCCGTCGATGTCCGGACACCGGTTCCCGTCGACGCATGGCCCACTACCAACGTGACCGTCCTGGGCGACGCGGTGCGCCTGATGACGCCGGGCCGAGGCGCTGGCGCCAACACCGCGCTGCGCGATGCCGCGTTGCTGGCCACGCGTCTGTGCGCGGCTCAACGCGGCGAGATGTCGGGCCACGACGCGGTCGCTGGCTATGAGGCGCAAATGCGCGACTGTGGCTTCCACCCAGTGGCAGAATCGCGCAAGCAATTCGATGCCAGTGGCGCGATACATCTCCCAATGGTCGGGCGCACGGCGCTCGGCGCGATGCGCACCGGCTTGCGGGCGGTGAATAATCTACCGTTGCTTAAGCCCCGCATGATCGACGCGGAAAACGATTTTCGGGGCGTCGAGAGTTCACAACGGTAGCCAGGCGCGATAACTTCACGGTTTCGACCACATCACGTTTTCATGCTCACCGATGAAACCTGCGACCCAAACGCTTTCCCGGAAAGGACGACGTCTTTCTCAATTGACAGCCGGGCTTCCGTTGTTGCCCGGTATCCGGGAGCGGGCGCTCACGCCCGCGCGCGCGGCGGTGGCGTCCGGTACATTTTCCCGCGTTCGCCCGGGTGAGCCGGGCTGGCCGTCCGAGGCACAGTGCAATGAACCGGGCCAGCAAGTCGGCGACGCACCAAAAGAAGTCCATTCGCCGTTAGCGACCTGCGTGAACGCGCCCGCTAGCGCCGAATGCCAGCAGCTGTTCAAGGAACTCAGGAACCCTTGTTTTCCCGGCGACGAAGTCGGCATGACGCAAACCCTCGGTTGGATTGACGCGTGGACATCGACAACCAGTGTCTATGCGGTGGCCACGCGCAATACGAACGATGTAGCCGCCGCCATCAACTTCGCATGCCATAATAATTTGCGGCTTGTCGTGAAGGGCGGCGGCCACAGTTATCGTTACTCTTTCACCACGGCGCAGGAAACGACCGCCGGAGCGCCGACGATTTCACGAAACTTGTATAAGACCGAAACCGGCTGAACAGTCGCACCCACGCCGCCCGGGATGTCCCGCCTCTCCTTTTATGAGTCACTTCAACGATGCCATCCAATCCAACTCGATCGTCGTCAGATGAGGCATACGAGCCTCGCGCACCGCATCGAAGGCTTGCCCTGGATGACAACCGGCACGTCATCACGCATGGCCTCAAGACCTACTTCTGGCAGGACATTTACCACATCGCACTGACGGTCGGGTGGCCACTGTTCTTTGCGGTCGCAGCGCTGCTCTTTCTCCTTCTCAACTTCGGGTTCGCGTTGCTGTACCTGCTGGGGCATCAGGCTATTGCGAACCAGGCTCCCGCAGGTTTGCTAGGCGCATTCTTCTTCAGCGTGGAGACGCTTGCAACAGTCGGTTACGGCGACATGCATCCGGATACCATCTACGGCCACAGCGTCGCCACGCTCGAGATCTTCGTCGGCATGTCAGGCATTGCGTTGACGACCGGCATGATATTCGCGCGGTTTTCGCGGCCCCACGCACGTATCCTGTTTGCGAAGCGCGCGGTGGTGCGCCCCATTGACGGTCGGATGACGCTCATGGTCCGCGCCGCCAATGCGCGTCAGAACGTGATTGTGGAAGCGAGGGCGCGCATGCGCCTGATGCGTTCGGAGACCACGCCCGAAGGGTTCTATTTTCGCAAGGTGCTTGATCTTCCGCTGATCCGCGAACAGCATCCGATCTTCCTGCTCGGCTGGAGCCTCATGCATGTCATCGATGAAGAAAGCCCGCTCTTTGGCCAGACGCTGGAGTCGCTCAAAGCGAGTAACGCCGAGCTTATGCTCATGGTGGAAGGCCTGGACGAAACCACGGCGCAGCCCATGCAAGCACGTTATGCATGGCCGCCTGAATGCATTCTTTGGCAGCATCAGTACGTCGACCTGATGTTTGAGCGGAACGGCGAGACGCATCTCGACTACGGCAAGTTTCATGATGTCGCGCCGCTCTGAGAGAGTCACTGGTTCGGCACGCTTTGGCTGGAATGGATCCGGCGGTTATTACAATCACTGTATATGTCGCGCCGGTTTCCTGGCGGTTAAGCTAAAACACGCCATTCCTCTTGCCATCGAAGGAAACCATGACTGCCGCCAACAAGACCGTTCGAATGTTGACCCGCTATAAAGCCTGGGGCAACGAACTCATTTTCTCCATGCTGAAGGACATGCCGTATGAAGAGGTTGTCCGGCCACGGCAGACCCGCTTCGGAAACATGGTCCACACCCTGAACCACATCTATGTCATAGATGCGGTGTTCCAGGCTCATCTTCAGGGGCGCGAACATGGTTACGCAGCACGCAATACGCCGAGCCATCCGTCACTGGAAGATCTGTGGCAAGCGGTCCGGACGAGGGTTTATCGGCCGACGATCTCGACCGGTCAATTCACTTCAAGTTTATTGGCGGCGGCGAGGGTGTGATGAACTGCAACGAAATGATCCAGCATGTGGTCAATCACGGCACTTATCACCGCGGGTTTGTCGGCGACATGATGTATCAGGCGGGAGTCACGCCATCTGCCACCGACCTTCCTGTGTTCCTGCGCGACGTGGCGCAAGACGCTTGACATGGACTATGAGCGGCCGGGACCCACGGTTCCCGCCG
>DASYLW010000539.1:0-3571 GCA_036009385.1 Caballeronia sp. | reverse complement strand
CCACCCTACAGGATTTCACGAAGCTCAAGCCTGTGTTTGCCAAGGAAAACGGCACGGTGACGGCGGGCAATGCGTCGGGCATCAACGACGCGGCCGCGGCCGTCGTGCTGATGGAACGCGGTATGGCCGAATCACGCGGCCTGAAGCCGCTCGCGCGGCTGGTCTCGTATGCGCACGCGGGCGTCGATCCGAAGTACATGGGCATTGGTCCGATTCCGGCCACGCGAAAGGCGTTGGAGCGCGCAGGCCTGAGCGTTGGCGACCTCGATGTGATCGAAGCCAATGAAGCGTTCGCGGCGCAGGCGTGCGCGGTATCGAAGGAACTGGAGCTGGACCCCGCGAAGGTCAATCCGAACGGTTCGGGCATTTCGCTCGGCCACCCGATTGGAGCAACCGGCGCGTTGATCACAGTGAAGGCGTTGTACGAACTGCAGCGCGTGGGCGGTCGTTATGCGCTGGTGACAATGTGCATTGGCGGCGGGCAGGGCATAGCGGCAATTTTCGAACGCGTATGAGCACGGTAAGGACAGGAAACTATTCGATGGCGCAAATGAAAGTGGCGGCGGTGGCGGCAGTGCTATTGCTCGCCGGCTGCAATTCGGCCATGCCGCCGGACGGCTCCCGAGCGGTATCGGCGGCACGCGCAGCGGCTACGCCGGGCGATCTGGGCCTGCGGGCACCGGGTACGGCCGAAGCGATTGAAACGCTGGCGCTTCCGCCCGCCAAACCGCTGACCCCCAATCCCGCTTACGCGCGGTTCCCAACCTATGTCGGCGCGCTCGGCGACAAGCAGATCGAAATGAAGCTTGGCGCAAAAACGGATGAGCGCACGGGTGTGCACGGCGAATACCGGTTCGCGGGAGCATCGACGGTGATTCTGGTTGCGGGGGACCGCGATGGCGATACGCTCGAGATCGAAGAGTCGAACGACGGCACGCATATTACGGGGAACTGGGTCGGCAAGTTTGCAGCCGATGGCAGCGTGTCGGGCGAACGCATGAACGCCGACGACTCCAATCCGCTGCCCTTCGACCTCAAGCCGGCCGGGTCAGGTCTTGTACCTGCCGCAGCCGCCGGCGCGCGTGCACTGAAGGCGCCGCAATCGGCCGCGCCTTCGCTGGAGCCCGCGCCCCCGCCAGCGCCTCCGGCCGCAGGCCACGCGCTGGGCGGGACCAGCAATGTGATCATCGGCGAGTGAAACACGAACTCGCCGTTCGATGTAACACGGCGTCATCGGCTTCACGCGATGACGCTTTTTTCTTATAGCCTCGAACAAGCAGGACACTCATGACCGATTCCAGCAACTCGTCCGGCGCGCGCAGCTTGCAGACCCGCATTGTTCATCCGGAGGATCAGCTCACCCCCGGTTTTGATTCGTTCTCGATGCCGGTTACACGGGCGTCGACCGTGGTATTTCCGAATCTCGCCGCCATGCGCGCCCTCGTCTGGAGCGACGACAGTCAGTGGCGATACGGCCTGCATGCCACACCCACGTCGCTTGCGCTGGCGCAGCGGCTGGCTGTGATCGAGGGCGGCAAGCATGCGCTGCTGCAGCCTTCGGGCTTATCGGCTATATCGAACGTGTACTTCGGCTTGGTGAAGGCCGGCGATCACGTGATGATTCCCGACAACGCGTACTCGCCGAATCGCGATCACGCGGATTGGCTCGTGGCCGATTTCGGCCTTGAAGTGACGTATTACGATCCGTTGATTGGCGCGGGGATCGATGTGCTGATCCGGCCGAATACCAAGCTGATCTGGCTCGAAGCGCCGGGTTCGGTGACCATGGAAGTGCAGGACGTACCCGCGATCACGAAGGTCGCGCGGGCGCGCAAGATACTGACCGCTATCGACAACACGTATTCGGCCGGTCTCGCATTCAAGCCCTTCGACCATGGCGTCGATATCTCGGTGCAGGCGCTGACGAAGTACCAGTCCGGCGCGAGCGACATCCTGATGGGCGCGACCATCTCCGCCGACAAGGCCGTCCACATGCGATTGAAGAGCGCGCGGATGCGCATGGGAATTGGCGTGTCGTCGGATGATTGTTCGCTCGTGCTGCGCAGTTTGCCGAGCATGCAAATTCGTTTCGACGCTCATGACCGGACAGCGCTGTCGCTGGCTCACTGGCTCAAGACGCGGCCGGAGATTTCGGCGGTGCTGCATCCGGCGCTGGCGGATTGCCCGGGCCATGAATTCTTCAAACGCGATTTCACGGGGGCAGGTGGACTGTTCTCCGTGATCTTCGATAAACGCTACAGCCCGGCGCAAATCGATACCTTTGTCGAAGCGCTGGAAAACTTCGCGATCGGCTGGAGCTGGGGCGGCGCGAACAGTCTCGCGATGCCGTACGACATCAAATCAATGCGTACCGCCGGAGACTGGCCGCACGAGGGCGTGCTGGTGCGGTTTTATATCGGACTGGAAGATGAGGCCGATCTGCGAGCGGATCTGGAGCGGGCGCTGGCAGGGTTGGACGCCTGACAATGTTGATCGAAACAAGGGCTAAAACGTTCGGCCCAGCCCTTGTCTCGCGATACGAGCGCGTTCAAAACAGCCGCAGCAGCCCGTCCAGCCCCACGAAGTTCAACGCCAGTCCTGCCGCTTCGCGCACCACCGGCTTCGCCCGGAACGCCACCGACAAGCCCGCTTGCGCCATCATCTTCAGGTCGTTCGACCCGTCGCCCATGGCAATTGAGCGCTGCGGATCAATCCCCAGTTGCGCGCAAGTTTCGCGCAGCGTACGCGCTTTGACATCGGCATTGACGATCTCGCCGATGACCTTCCCGGTCAGCTTGCCATCGACTATTTCGAGCGTATTCGCGTGCGTGAAATCAAGTCCGAGCCGCGCCTTCAGCTTCTCGGTGAAGAACGTGAAACCGCCGGATACCAGCAGGGTGCTCAATCCCGCCGCCTTCGCCCCCGCGAGCATGATTTCCGCGCCCGGCGACAAACGCAGCCGTTCCTCATAAACCCGTTCCAACGCGCTCGCGTCGAGGCCCTTCAGGAGCGCGACACGCCGCGTCAGGCTCTCGTTGAAGTCCTTGATCTCGCCACGCATCGACGCTTCGGTGATCGCTGCAACCTCCGCCTTCAACCCGCAAAAATCGGCGATCTCGTCAATACACTCGATCGTGATCAGCGTCGAATCCATATCCATGGCGACCAGGCCGAAATCGCTCAGGCGCAATGCCGGGTCGATGAACGCGTAATCCAGCCGATGCGTGCCGCAATAAGCATCAATATCCGGACGCTGCAGCGGATCAGCACCGCTCAGCCGCAACACCCGGCCGGCGTCCGCGCGTTCGGTCTGCTTGTCATGAGCGCGGGCGAGGGCGGTGAGCGGTTTCAGATGCGTATCGGCGATCGGATCGAGGCTTTGGATGACAAGGTTCATGACGGGCGGCAAGCGAGAAAAAAGCGTGGAAATTAGAGAGAAACAAGTAGCGCGAGACCCGCCATTGTAATGGTCCCGACCGATGGCGGATCCACGCACCACGCCGCTATGATAGCTGCCGACAAAACGACGGAGACTCGCATGACCCCGACCGAACGCGCGCTCGACTTCGAT
>DASYLW010000538.1:0-24794 GCA_036009385.1 Caballeronia sp. | reverse complement strand
GAACCGCTCTAGTTCGGCATCCCGGTAACGGGCGGTGATCAACGCCTTGGCTTCGACGTAATCCATTCCTACGCTAATTTGCGTCGGTCTCAAAGCCGACAGTGGTAGGCGATCCATTTCATTGCCCCTTACGACCTTCATGGCTCAGCGGAAACAATTTGTTTATGCCGGCGTCGGGCGGCCGGTGCTCGAGGAACACTTTGCTGCCCAGCCCCTCCGAGAGCAGCTCCGCTGGGAGTTCAGCGGTCGAACGCGGACCTGCGGTGAGCAGGTGCAATGAGATCTGTACCATGGACACCTCCATGACGCCTACAACAAACAGCCCGGGCTCACCGCCGATCCTGCGGACAATCCGGCCCGGCTCTTTCACCCGTCCGCGCACCGTCATCAATATCCGCATGGTGCCTCCCGGCTTTGCGCATGAACTTTGACTGCCGTTCATCAAGCAACGGCATCGACCTGGCCAGATGCTAGACCGATTGGCCGCTGCTGCATGAGCGCACGCAAGCTGCGTTCCACGCTGCGCTTCGGCTTCGGCGATGCGCGCCGGGACGCGTTCGCTCAGGGCGAGTCAACGTACACTCCGGCTAGATCGACTGTGGAACGGATACCATCGGCCGGGTCGGTAGCGGCCACGCGGGTGCAAACAGACCTTACCTCGGGACTGAACGACGTTGAAAACCGGCCTGCGCCCGGGTCTGAATATAACTCTGAGTTCATGATGTCGGTCTGTGCCTCGTTCGGCGCGGCACCTGTGCTGCCAATCGCTAAATTTCTCGCCGGAATATAAATCGGCGACCTGAATCCAAAGTCGATCCAATGAAAACCCCATTTCTGACCATGCCACGGACAATCAATTCGGACAGGTAGCGCAGCGCTCCTAACTGACTAAAGTTATCGAAACGTATTAACCCGCCCCAAAATCCTGAGCGGCGAGTCGAAACAGTCAGGGGTGGCACGCCGTATGCAAAGAGATGTAGCAGGCGGCGTCCCACGTCGCAGGTATTCCTGCTACGCGTAGGTATATTGGTCGCGAACCGCCGACGTTGGTGGGTGTTAGGGCGGTCGGTTATTGGGTAGTGGCAATGGCGGCGGCAAATGCCGAGCGCGTCCCACTCTTGGAGAGAAAAAGCCATGTGTGTCCACAACAAACCCCTGCAGGACACCGTTCGAGTCGCCGTTCCCGATCCGGGTTTGGCGTACCTGCTGCTTGAACAGGTCAGTGGTCCTCGGGGCGAGTTCGCCGCAGCTTGCGGATATTTCGCTCAGGCTGTCAAAGACGATCCCAGCCGTAAAGATATGTTGTCCGATATCGCCACAGAGGAACTTGGCCATTTCGAAATCATCGGCCCCATCGTAGCCGTGCAGAGCAAGGGAGGGAGAGGTCAATCAGCTGAAGCGGTCGAGTCGGAGGCGGAGTTGTACCGATCGCTCAGCGGAAGCAATGATTCCGCACACGACAGCGCTGCTCCACGGCGGTGGACTGATCTTGACGAACTCAATGGCATACCTTTGTTCACGAGCGGCTCATTCATCAATATGACCGCGGTCCCGGGAATCAAGGAGTCCCTCGATTCGCTGATGACCCGCGCTCGCGCAACAAAAGTCGTTCGACAAGCGCTGCACCGGACCCGGCCACATTTTCCGCACGGCAAGCCCTCGAGAGTCCCAGAGTTCCCAGCAGCGTCTACCACGACATGTCACCGCAAACGGACCTGCGCGGACCTTCGAACGAAGGCGGCGACTGACAGTTATTGGAGGCAAAAATGAACAGAGTAAAAGCGGACGGCGTGAAGCAACAACTCAAAGGGATTATGAATTTCGCAGTAGGCAAACTGACTGGCAACAAAGACCGCGAACTACAAGGGCAAGTAGAGATCACGAATGGATCGAATAAAAAGGATCAGGCCGACTGGCAGGACAACGTCAGGAAGGGCGCGGACGATCCAGATAATCCGTCCAACGAGTGAGTGACGTACTACCAAACTCGTTGCCTCGTAGCGCGGTCAACGAGTCGCGTTCGTTTGCACCGCTGTTGGCGGCAAGGTGTCAGATGTCAGGTCCACATTGCGCATTACAAGGGCGGTTGTCTCGCGCAACCTCTCAGTTGATTCGCCAGGAGCGTCCCATGCAACAAACCGGGAAGAAACCAAAGCTGGTTTTTTTTCCTCACCGGGCATTTACGGCCGCCTGCGCGGGGGCGAGCACCGACGACTTTGCGGTATATGCCACGTATCGCATGGCGCACGGCCGCTTTATAGGGACGCTCAAAGTGGTAAGAAGGACGGATAGCCGGTTGCTTTTCCCCTACGACGGCGCGCCAACTATTGGACCCTATGACACGAAAGAGGCGGCGATCCTTGCCGCCGCTATGCTCGGCGCAAAGCTTGTCGAAGCTGATCTTGAGAACCCGGAACTGTGAGCCGACGAGCTTCAATCGGAGCGCGACCGCTCGGCGCTGTTATTGCAGTTGAGTCCACGTTCGACTAGTCGTCAACTCAACCCCTCCGGCAGACCGTTGCCAAATCAGGCGCGATTACAAGCGGCGTGTAAAAACGAATGTCGCCGGGCAGGTTGTCGGTTTTCTCTTTTCCTGGTGGCCTCCCCCTGTAGCTCCCTCGACGTCGGCTTCGTCGCGTGCTCGCCTTTCGGAGAGTCGGGCTTCCTCGCGTTTTGCCGGAGACGATCGAGACGTACGGCTTGACGAGCGAAGAGGTGGCGCGTGAAATGGCCAAAGGTGTTCTCGCGCAGGAAGCGAGTTAAGCAGATCTGGCGGTCGCAAACACGGGTCTTGCAGGGCCACCGCCGACAGACGACGACGTCCCCGCTGGCACCCAGTGCGTTGCATGGTTGTACCGCTGCGAGGGCAACGATACACATTTAGCGAAACGAAGTTGTTTAACAGTGATCGCAACACGATACCGCACGCGGTGGTGTACGCACTTAGCCACGTTTCCCATTACTTCAATCATGCCGTTGCAGCGTCGGACCGACGCACAATCCGCACGCATTGAAGCGAAGTCGATGATATGGACTGCGATATGCCCCGTGACTCGCTAAGGCAGCGCAAGATCATCGCATCCTTGCATATATCGCCCGACTTCGATGCTGCGCCCGAATGTGAGCGACGCATAGAATTCTTGGCGCATTACTTCGCTTCGCAGAAGCTCGCAACGCCGAGCACCGGACCCTTTCGGCTTTCATCGATCACTCCTTCACCTTCCTCGACCAGACCTACCATCGCGACAGGCACCGGATTTGCAAAAGCCGCGACCGTCTCGGACTATCGCATCTGTCCCGATTACCAACGAACGCCGTCTCGCGACTATTTTGGCGTGCTCAAGGCGGTGAGGCTGGCGGACCGCGCACTCCTTTTTTCGTTCGACGGCGCTGCGAAGATTGGGTCGTTCAGTACCTCCCTTGCAGCGGGTGAGGCAGCACGGCTCACTGGGGCCAACGTGGTGCTGGCCGGTATCAGGAGCCCTCGTATGAGTCGGTAGTCGGGCGCGCAAGCGCTCGCGACGCGGCCGATGGTTTCCGTCCGGGCTCGATGTAGCCAGCAGACTGTCTACAGTTGATTCGCGCTGTGCAAACGCGACCAGGTGCGCGTCGCCGAAGCTGACATATTCAGGCACTCATTTGGGCAAGGGCCGGTATCGGGTCACAACCGACGTCCAACCGGGATACGGCAACGTGCCGGCGTCGGCAAATACAACTCGTCGCTAGCATCGCCCAGCCGATATGCGCCGCACTCGACGGAGAATGCGGCAGGCATGCGCCTTGCGCACTGCTGACGCAATGTGAGCGAACATGCAATGCGAGACACCCATGCACCAAGCGATGCCAGGCGCATCGTTCCCATGAATGAATCGTTCTTCGAGCTGGGACGCAACTGCGCGAGCGTGCGTCATGCGGATCGCTTCAGCCTGCTGATCGACGGATCCGACTATTTCCGCGTGCTGCGCGGGGCGATCACGCGCGCCGAGCGCACGGTGTTCATCCTCGGCTGGGATATCGACAGCCGCATGAAGCTCACGCCCGAAGGTTCGGACGATGGCTTTCCCGAAGCGCTCGGGGACTTTCTGCACGCTGTCGCCGCCAAAAAGCGCCGTCTGCGGATCTACATTCTCGCGTGGGACTTCGCGATGCTCTACGCGTTCGAGCGCGAATGGCTGCCCGTGTTCAAGATGGGCTGGCGCATGCATCGGCGCATCGCGTTTGAGATGGACGGCAAGCATCCGTTGGGCGGCTCGCAGCATCAGAAGATCGTCGTGATCGATGATCGTCTCGCATTCGTCGGCGGTCTCGATCTCACGCGTTCGCGCTGGGACACGCAAAAGCATCAGGCCGATGATGCCCTGCGACGCGATGCAAACGGCACACGGTATCAGCCGTTTCACGACGTCCATTCGATGTTCGACGGCGAGGCCGCTCGCGAAATCGGCGTGCTGGCGCGCGAACGGTGGGCACGTGCGTGCAACAGGAAGCTCGCGATCCGCGCGCATCGCGTGCCGCTGACCCAGGACGCGTGGCCGCCGTCGCGCAGCGTCGATCTGGAAAATATCGACATCGCCATCTCGCTCACCGAGCCCGCATATTTGGGCCGCGAGAGCACGCAGCAGATCCGCACGCAGTATCTCGATGCCATCGCGCGTGCGCGCCGCAGCATCTATATCGAGAACCAGTACTTCACGTCGGGACCGATTGGCGCGGCGCTGAGCGAATCGCTCGCGCATGAGGATGGTCCGGAATTGACGATCGTCGTGCCGCGCAATCAGAGCGGCTGGCTGCAGGAAGTGACGATGGGCGTGCTGCGTGCGCGCCTGCACAACATTCTCAAGGATGCGGACAAACACGGCCGCTATCGCCTGCTGAGTCCCGACGTGCCCGGCCTCGGCGAAGCCATCGTCAACGTGCACAGCAAGCTGATGATCGTCGACGACGAACTGCTGATCGTCGGTTCCGCGAATCTGAACAATCGCTCGATGGTGCTCGACAGCGAGTGCAACGTGTCGATCGATGCGAGCGCCGATGCACGCATCCGCGGCGCGATCGCGAAGATGCGCGATACCTTGCTCGCCGAGCATCTAGGCTGCGAAGCCGCGGACATCGTCCGCGAGCGCGATGCGCGCGGCAGCCTGAATGCGGCGATTCAGGCCCTGCAGCACGATCGCGAGAAGCATCGAACGCTCGTCGATCTCGATCCGCAGGTCTCGCCTGAACTCGATCAGCTCATTCCGCCGGATGCCCTTATCGATCCCGAAACGCCCATAGCCGCCGACGAACTCGTCGATCAGTTCGTGCCCGCAGAGGGGGCGCGGCCGCTGATCGGACGATATGCGTTGCTCGGCGTGCTCGCGTTGCTCGTCGTCGGGCTCGCGGCGGTATGGCACTGGACGCCTCTCGCCAACTACCTCAACCTGAAATCGCTGACAAGTGTGACGAGGCAGATCGAGACGCTGCCGCTTGCGCCGCTGTGGATCGTGCTCTGCTATGCCGCGGCGGCCGTCGTCTCCGCGCCCGTAACGTTGCTGATCGCGACGATGGGAATCGTCTTTGGCGCGGCGTGGGGCGGGCTGTATGCGTTCATCGGCACGACGGTGGCCGCGGCGGCGTCGTTCTGGATAGGCAACCGGCTCGGGCGCGATACGGTGCGCAGGCTCGCGGGCGCACGCGTGAACCGGCTGTCGGAGCGTGTGGCGAAGCGCGGAATCGTCGCCGTCGTCGTGTTGCGGCTGCTGCCCGTCGCGCCGTTCGCCATCGTCAATCTCGTTGCAGGCGCATCACACATACGCATCCGCGACTTCATGATCGGCACGATGCTCGGCATGGGTCCGGGCATCTTCCTGACGGTTGCATTCGCGCATCAATTGGTTGCGTCGTTGCGGCGTCCGACCGCCGGCTCGTTCGCCGTGCTGATCGGCATCGGCGCGGTGCTGATAGGATTGTCGCTGCTTTTGCAGCGCTTTCTCGGCGAATCGCACAACGGCGACGTGCACGAAGGCGCGCCGAGCGATACCGACAAGCCGCGCGCCAGCGACGAAGCCGAACGCGCGCAGCGTTTGCGCGAACGCAGCGGGATGCCGCGCGATGCATCGGGCCAGACATCATCACGACGTCCGGACAAGGTCAGCTCATGACACTGATGCACGACCCTGGCATCGATCAACCGTGGATGACGCTCACGCGCGAACGCGAACTGCGCATTGCGACTTACAACCTGCATGGCGCCGTGGGCATCGATGGCAGGTTCGCGCCGGAGCGCATTGGCGAAGTGCTCGCTGAAATAGACGCGGATATTTTCGCGCTGCAGGAAGTGCCGTTGGGCGGCACGGGTTCGCCCGATGTGCTTGCGGTGCTGCAACGCATGACGGGCCTGGACGCCGTCGCGGGCCCCACGCTCGACACGCCCGCGCGACGCTATGGCAACGCCGTGCTCACGCGCTATCCGGTGCGTGCGGTGCGTACGCTCGATCTGTCTTTCAAGAGCCGCGAGCCGCGCGGCGCGCTGGATGCCGACATCGATTGCAATGGTGAACTGTGGCGCGTCGTAGCGACGCATCTGGGCCTTGCATCCGGCGAACGGCGCGCGCAAGTGGAGCTGGTGTTGCAGAGGTTCGACACGCCCGCGCTGCCCGTCATCCTGCTCGGCGATCTGAACGAGTGGTTCGTCTACGGACGCACGCTCAGGCGGCTCGTGACGCATTTCCATCGCGCGGCCGCGCTGCGTACGTTTCCCACGCGCTATCCGTTGTTCGCGCTGGACCGCATCTGGGTGCATCCCGGCGAACGGCTGGTGCGTGTCGATGTGCATCGCACGCCGCTTTCGCGAGTCGCATCGGATCACTATCCGCTTATCGCGCATATCCGCGCGTCGGTGGATGCATGACCATCGGCAGGTATCGAACGATGCTTTCGATACCTGTTTCAAGGGCTATTTCGGTCGCCCCCTCCCGTCGCGGATCGCCTGATAACTCCACGCCACGACACGCCACGCCACGCCACGACAAAGCGTTGAATGAATCACCATAAAGGTCAGGGCCGGCTCAAAGGCGGTGTGATGCACCGATAAATGGCAGCTGCTTCCGATCGATCTCTGCTGCATGATGGAGGTCCGTTTTCTGGCCCGAGCGGCCGATTGAATGTCCGTCGAATGGCACTGACGACTGGCAACTCCTGTTGATATTCCTCCCGTAGCTCACGATAGATGGCTGCGCCGTCCGTACGCAGTACGGAGCCAGGTTCCAAGAACAACAGCGTGGCGGTGATTGGCGACGAGGCGGATCAAGATAGGTCCATCTCAACTCTGTCAATTCTCAATTGCGTTTTTTGCGGCTAAAGTCGGGATAGCCTGAGCCGATATATGTACGAAAAGTGCGCTGCATTACATATACAGCCCGCTGCCGCGTTGCGCGGCCCGCAACGACACGCGGGTCGAGTCTACGTCAGCACATAAGGAACTTCATGAACACGGGCAAGACAACATTAAGTATTCGGGCGCGGTTGATCATAGGGTTCGGCGTGGTTCTCGTCGCACTCGTCGCATTGACGGTAATCGCGATCAGCAGGGTCGAGATGGTCCGTGCGCGGCTCGATGACATCATCGACGTGAACGGCGTAAAGGAACGTTACGCGATCAATTTTCGTGGCAGCGTCCACGATCGCTCCATCGCCGTGCGCGACGTGACGCTCGTTTCCTCGGCTGAGTTGCCGTCGGTCATCGATCACATTCATGCGCTCGCGACCCAATACGACGAATCAGCTCGACCGCTTGCGAAAATCTATGTCGAGCGTACGGACATCACATCGCAGGAACGAGAAATCTATGCGCGGGTCAACGCCGCGCAGCAGCAAAGCATGCCTCTGATACAGCAGCTAATCAGCTTGCAACAAGCTGGCGATGTCGCGGGTGCGCGCAAAACTTTGCTTGATAATGCGCGTCCTGCGCTCGTCGAGTGGCTCGCCGGGATCAACGCGCTGATCGACTTTCAGGAACGCCTCAACCAGCAGGAAGCAGCCGAGGCGCGTCAGATAAGCACCGATTTTCGCTTATTAATGATCGTGCTGACGTTGGTCGCGTGCGGGGTGGGTGTTGCCATCGTTTATGCGCTAGTGGGTAGCATTACGCAGGCCCTCGGGGCCGAGCCGGGCGACGTGGTGGAACTGGCGGAGTCGATCCGCGCGGGCAACCTCGCGCGCCAAATAGAGTTGCGGCGCGGCGATACGTCGAGCGTGATGGCCGCGATGGCACGCATGCAGCAAAGGCTGGCCGAAATCGTCACGCAGGTGCGCGACGCCGCGCAGGGCGTGGCGGCTGCGACCGAGCAAATCGCGCTGGGCAACGCCGACTTGAGTACCCGCACCGAGCGGCAGGCCTTGGAGCTCGAACAGGCAAGCGGCGCGCTCGAGGAGTTCGACTCCAGCGTCGCGGCCAATACGCAAAGCGCGGGCAACGCCGACGAACTCGCCAAGCGCGCTTCGGCCACCTCCGGGCACGGCGGCGCTGCGGTCGGTCAGGTCGTCAATACCATGCGCGCGATTAGCGAATCGTCGAATCGCATTGAGGACATCATCTCGGTCATCGATTCGATCGCCTTCCAAACTAATTTGCTATCGTTGAATGCCGCGGTGGAAGCCGCGCGGGCCGGTGCCCAGGGCCGCGGTTTCGCGGTCGTCGCGAGCGAAGTGCGCATGCTCGCGCAGCGCTGTGCCACCGCCGCGAAGGAAATCAAGCAACTTATCGCCACGAGCAGCGCGCGGATCGGCGAAGGGAAGAGCCAGGTCGATGCGGCCGGCGCGACAATCTCCAACGTCGTGGAAGCATCGCGTCGTGTAACGCACATCATGGAAACCATTCATCAGGCGTGTCGTGCGCAAGCACAGCAGATCGGCGAAGTACGTGACGTGATCGGGAGTCTGGAACAGAACACGCAGCAGAATGTGACGCTTGTGCAGCAGTCCGCTACTGCGGCGCAGACGCTGAAGGAACAGGCGCAGGGTTTGCTGAACGCGGCGCAGCTATTCACGCTTCCGCTTCAGATCCGCTGAAAGGGCATTGTCGTGCACGGACGCCCCGCTTGGCACTGTTCTTCTGCGAGGGTCACCTCCTCGGGTCACGTCCATGATTTCGAGTGACCACGCTCCGACGTTCTATCCATTTTCGGTGATGCAGGTCGAGACTGCCGCGCACGACATCGTTAAATATTTATCTGGCCACCCCTCTCTAAAACACGGTTTGGCGACAGGCTGTAGTACTCGGCGACTTGCGCCGCATTGCGGCCGAGAAATGCGAACAGCTTTTCGCGCCAAAGCGCCATGACCTTGCTTTCGCCGGTTGCGCGAATGGTGTCGCGAGCCAAGAAGAACGACGTATCGCCGACGTCATAAGTCCACCCCGGGTATCTGTTTTGCATCAGCGACAAGAGGGGCGGGACGCCCGGAATTTCCATGAAGCCGTGGCGCACCAATCCTACTCGCTAGTTTCAAAAAAAGTCCTTAGCATATTGTCTTTGATCATCCCGCTGGTCTTACTGCGACACAACCTCTCGGTGAGCCAATCCCGCGCGCGCAGTGTCCAGACAACCGGCAGCGTCACGCTTGCTTCGCGCGAAGACGCTCTTCGACCGCGACGATGATCGCGTCCATTTCGGCCATCACCTGAAGGATGCACCGCGCAAGACGCTGCCTGCTGACATTGGCAAGGTGCTCAAGGTGGAATGTTAAAGGCACCACTTCTGCACCTTTCAGAGCATCTCTGGGTCTTAATATTCGTTTGCCCGATCCACGACATTTTGAAGTGGCCGACCGGTAAGGTGGCACTGCAAATTGGCGAAAAGCAGGCGCATCGTTTCCGTCATATAAGTGGTGGGATCATCCGCACCGACGTGCGGATTGATCATCAGGTTCGGGCAGGACCAAAGCTCTGACGATGAGGGTAAGGGCTCGCGGGGCAGTACGTCCAGTATCGCGCCGCTTAGATGACCATTATTTAGCAATTCGACGAGTGCGTCGTGATCCAGAACGTCCGCTCGGCCTATATTCAACAATCCTGCCATTGGCTTAGCGGCTTCCAATACCGAGCGGTCAATGAGGTTCCGCGTACTGGAAGTCAGGGGAGTAGCGATTACGATGAAGTCGGAGAATTTGACCGCATCGTGTAATTGGCTTGGTAAATAAACGCGCTCGACCCCGGGTACATTCATGCCCGAACGCCGGACTCCAAGGACTCTCATGCCCAACGTGCGGCCAGCCGCTACTGCCGCCTGCCCCATGTCACCAAGCCCTACAACCAGCAGGGATTTGCCTCGAATGAGTGGCGTGAAAACCTGCTCCCAGTTTGCCTGCCGCTGGTTCCACACTATTTCCGGCAGGCGTGCGTTGAGTGCAAGCAAAGACATGATCGCAAACTCGCGCGCCTTCTCGACGTGAACCCCACTATTGTTGACTAGCTGAACGTTTGACGGCAGCCAGTTCAACGGCATGACATCTTCCACGCCTGCATCGATGAGATGAATGAACTGCAGGTCAGGCGCAACGCTGGCCAGATCATCGCGCGGGAACCGCGTATCGCAGATGACCCCGGAAGATGTAACGAGTGTAGTCGCGGTCGATAAGCTGCTCGCGATGTCTTGAAGATCGCTATTGACGGTGAATTTCACGTCGCCTGGCAACTCAGGATTACTCGCGCACGCGGCGTCGATGAGTTCGGGGGTCAGCCAAAAAGGGCGGGGCTTGGAGGTGGAATTTTCGAGGTGGACGTGCATCTGTTATCTTTTATGTATAGAGTGATCCGGCGGCTGCGATAGCAGGCGAGTACGCGATGAGGGACGTTCGACGGCAGCGAGCCATGCCTATTTCGTCAGCCTGTCATAAACCCATTGCGCGCTCGAGAGCAAGCGATGGTCCTCGCCCCAGCGTCCGACCAGCTGCAGCCCTACCGGAAGACCTTTGCTCCCGCGTGTGAACGGGAGATGCACGCAGGGAAGTCCCAGCAAGGTCCAGCCGCGGCAAAACAGTGGGTCGCCGGTGGCGTCCGTACCGACCGGAGCCTCGCCGGCAGCACTGGGCGCGAGTAGCACGTCGAACCGATCGAACAGGGTGTCAACGCAATGCTTTGCCCTCTCAGTACGTACGAGATTGGCGGCGTGTGTGGCGCCGGAAATGTCGGTCCCACTGTCCAGTAGCGCTTGCAATTGAGGGCTGAGCTGGTTCCGGTAACACAACCGCTCGACGCTCAGTGCCCGATACATTTCGAATGCCATTATTTCTTTTTGCAAGGCGACCAGACCCGTCAGATTGTCCGGTAGCGCGACGTCTGAGAGACTCGGTGCGAGACGTATCAGTGCGTCAGTCGCTGTGTCCCAGGCACGCTGTGTGTCGGCTTCAGCGGATGCCCATTCAGGCGTTCGGCACAGGCCAATGCGTGGAGCGGCAGAAGCGTCAAAGTCGGTGTTGAGTCGCGTGTCGCCGGTGAGCACAGCGCCAAGTAGCGCCACGTCACGCACATTTCGTCCAAACCCTCCCAGCGTATCGAGCGTCTCCGACAGGCTCTTGACTCCGGCGCGAGGTACTCGTCCCGAACTCGCCTTATAGCCAACGACGCCGCAATAGGCCGCGGGCCGGATGACCGAGCCCGCCGTTTGAGTGCCCAGCGCCAGTGGCAACATGCGGTCGGCAACGGCCGCTGCAGATCCGCTCGACGATCCACCCGGTGTGTGCGCCAGGTCGCAGGGGTTACGGGTGGGACCCCGATGGAAATAGGCGAATTCCGTCGTTACGGTCTTACCCATCACTATGGCGCCGGCCTCGCGGCACAGGGCGACTGCAGCCGCGTCTGCGACCGGACGGTGCGCACTGTAGACCGGCGAGCCATAGCTGGTAGGTAGATCAAAGGTGTCGAACAGATCCTTCACGCCGATTGGCAGCCCGTGCAAGAGCCCGCGCACGGGACCACTGTCGAGCGCGCGAGCCTGCGCCAGCGCAAGATCGCGGTCGAGGTATGCAAAGGCGTGCACCTCGCTGTCGCGTTCCGCAACCCGGTCAAGACACGCTCGCAGGAGATCCACCGCGAGAAGCTCGCGTCGTGCGATGAGGCGTGCAGCTTGCCATGCGTCGAGGTCATTGAGCTTCGGAGAGTTCATGCTTCAAGTTCCCAGCTTGTCTGCGGTGGCAGATTGGCAATAGAGAGGGAGGGTGCGGTAGCCCCTCCATTGTTTGTTTACTGGCAAGCAGTACCGATCGATCATTTAAGTTTCATCGTTTCGCGATTCATTTCCAGAACTGAGACCGGGCAGGTCGGCAGGCTGCCCGGTTGCAGTAAACGTCCTGCATGGCAGGAAAATTCCGTCAGCCCTTAAGCGGGCTGCGGCACCGCGTCCCATATCAGCACCCGTACGGGCGTCGGGTTGAAATCATTGCTGGGATTGTTGATCTGCGGACAATTGGAAAATACGCAAAGCAGATCCATCTCCGCGACGAGATCAATGTGGCTCCCTGGAGGAGATATGCCGTCGAGGACAGCGAAATTGCCGGCGTCGTCGATCGGCACGTTCATGAAGAAATTCACGTTGGGTGCGACATCACGCTTTCCCATTCCATAGCGGCCGAGCTCCAGCACAAAGTTCTCTCTGCATGCGTGCTGGTAGCGTGTTGCTTCACCAAACCGGACGACGTTGCTCTCGCATGAACAGCAACCGGCCAGCGTGTCATGTCGACCTGAACTGTCTTCGACAACGCGCGCC
The DNA here is from genome assembly GCA_036009385.1 of Caballeronia sp. Lineage (GTDB taxonomy): Bacteria > Pseudomonadota > Gammaproteobacteria > Burkholderiales > Burkholderiaceae > Caballeronia. The sequence goes on along the minus strand of DASYLW010000538.1, from coordinate 12,054 downwards.
ATCACGAGCCCCTGGTTGGATACAAGCCGTGTACCGAGTCCTATGTAAGCCGATCCCTGCTCGCGCACGGTGTCCTGTGCGCTGTAGCGTTGCGCAGTATCAGCGGCGCTGTAGAAAAGGGCGTCTACTGCCTGCTGCCCTTCAACGTCGATGAGACGCAGCTTCTGTCCCTGTCGTAAAACGTGAGACCACGGTGTGCGGGCAGGGATGACCACATCAAGCAAGAGGTCAGTGAAACCGGACGAATCCATCATGAATTGCTCCCGCGGCGAATGTGCCGCTCAGTTTGCTCGAATGCACGCCGGACTTCGCTGCAGGCATGACGGCAAAGGTCATCGGAGCCGGGTAGGGGGGCCGCAAACTGGATCACGTCCACCGCCGCGGGCATTGCCTGCAGAGCCGGATCTAGCGGGTGACCGGCATTGGACAACACGACGAGGAGATCCATTTCGGCCCGAAGGTCGATGAAGTCACCGGGTTCTCGCCGCTCGGGTTGCCAGACGAACCGGCCGTCGGCGGCGATGCCCACCGGAGCGAAAAAGTTGATACAGGCCGGAACGTCGCGGCGCGTTAATCCAAGTTTTGCCGCGGCCGCGAAGAAATTATCGCGGGAGTTCCTCGCTGCGCCTGATCCGAGCGCAGTCTCCATCAATTCTTTTGTGGTTGGGCCAACGAGCGGGTCGTGCGCGCCGGAGGTGTCTTCGACTATAGAGAATGCCACCCGTCCCATTTCCGTATAAATCACGCGGCCCTTGCGCAGCCCGGTACTCCACTGCACTTTCATTGTGTCGGCGGTGTTCAGGCGCTCGGACGGATCCGATTCACACCAGGCAACCATCGAAACAGCAGAGGTGCCCGACGTGTTGACAATGCGCAGCGCTTCGCCACGCGCCAGACGGGTGGTCCAATACCAGCCCCCCGGCAGGTGTTCGCGATGCAGAACGACATCCTGCGGAATTTTATGGTTGCGCGCGGTAGGGGGCGCAAGCGCTTGCGCTGACGCGCCCTGGCCTTCTGCGCGAAGTGCCTCGTAGCGTGCGCGATGCGCTTCACGCTCGTTCATCGGGGTGGAGGAATGATTACTCATACCGGCAGCTCTGTGGATGTCATCGCTCGGGATTCCTGGTGTAGTGGGTTAGCTATGCTCGTGGTCAACTGGTTGCCAGCGAGCGGTCCGACGCAGCGGAATAGCGCTGCAGAAATTGGCGTGCGCGCTCCGTGACCGGAGCAGAGAAGAAAACGTCAGGTGATGCGCTCTCGACGATCGTGCCTCGATCCATGAAGGCGATGCGGCTTGCCGCGTCCCTTGCAAAAGCCATCTCGTGGGTAACCACTACCATGGTCATGCCCTCGAGCGCGAGATCCCGCATCACTGCAAGCACCTCGCCAACGAGTTCGGGGTCGAGCGCACTGGTTGGCTCATCGAAGAGCAGCAGTTCGGGTTTCATCGCCAGCGCCCGTGCGATACCGACCCGTTGCTTCTGACCACCCGAGAGACGTGCGGGGAACGCGTCTCGCTTTTCATACATTCCAACGCGGCGCAAGAGCGCTTCGGCTTCTGCACGCACCGCTTCTTTGGGGCGGCGCTGCACATGCACCGGCGCCTCCATCACATTTTGCAAAACGGTCAGATGAGGCCACAGGGCGAAATGCTGGAACACCATGCCGATTCGCATGCGCATGGTGGCGAGATTCCTGTCGCTCATCACGACCCCGGCGTTCGAGATGCCAATCTGTGTTCCATTCAGCAGAATGCGTCCCTGGTCGGGACGCTCAAGCCAGTTAACGCACCGGAGCAGCGTCGATTTTCCTGAACCGGACGGCCCGAGTAGGCAGACGGTTTCTCCCGCAGCAACGCTAAAACTGACGTTATCGAGCACCTGCAAGGACCCGAAGCTCTTCGAGAGTCCAACGATGTTCAGAACGGCACGGGAATCATCCATTTTCATAGGGGAGTGCATGGTATTCACCGTCGGGCATCCGCCATTCGACCGAGCGTCGATACGCAGGCTTCGACGACCAGGCAGAGTGCCCAATACAGCAACATGGCAATGATGAAGGCCGCAAAAGGGACGAAATACTGCGACTGAATGGCGCTCGCCGCATGCGTGAGCTCAGGGAGCGCAATTATCGTGAGGAACGCACTGTCCTTGACGATCTGAATGATCTGGTTGCCTATCACCGGCGCGGCGTTCAGTGCAAGCGGCGGAAGTACGATGCGGCGAAACAGGCGCAGGCCGTTATATCCGAACGCATGGCCAGCTTCAATCGGATCCTGCGGCAGGGATCGCCAGGCCGAGCCCAGGATTTCAGCCATATAAGCGGAGTGGTAGGCGATCAATGCCCAAAGCCCTGCGCCCCAATTGTCAAAACGTAGTCCGAGCGATGGCAGGCCGTAGTAGATGATGTAGGCAAACAGCAGGAATGGCGTGCAGCGTGCCACGTCGATCAGCAACCGGACGATATGGGCAGTCGTACGCGCGCGGCGAACGAGGACCGTTGAAATCAGGGCGCCGAATATCAGGGCACTCAATGCGGCCAACACCGATAAAACGATGGTGTTCGCGAGGCCCGACAGAAGCAGATCACGGTGCAACCAGACAATGCCGAACGAGTGGATCATTTGGATGTCTCCAGGCGAGCCTTTCTTCGCTCGACCCAGCGCTGAACGCTGACCAGCGCGAAGATAATCGGTATGTAGATCGCCAGGGCGACGCAGAATGGCGGTAACGGATCATAGGTGTCCGCGCCGACGCGAACCGCGGCCCGGGTGATATCGACCACACCGACGATGGCGAGTACCGGGGTTACCTTGATCAGTTGCGACATTTCATTGACCAGTGCGGGAAGGCTCGTGCGTGCGATCTGCGGGAGCACGATGCGGCGAAGACACATGCCTCGCCGCATGCCGACTGCTCGTGCGGCCTCCAGTTGTTCCCTCGGAAAGGCGAGGAGTGCTGACCGCCAGATCTCGCAGTAGAACGCCGAGGTATTCATGGTGAGCGCGAGCAGGCCAGCGGCGATCGGGCCGATCTCAATGCCCATGTTAGGCAATCCGTAGAACAGCAGCAGGAGCAGGGTGACGAGCGGGGATGCCCGCAGCAAGCTCACGTAGACGGCAATGAAAGGCGCAACGGCAGGCAGGCGCCCCCAACGCAGTAATGCCATCCCAAGTCCGATCGGCAGGCCTAGTGCAATACCGGCGACCGACAGCAGGAGCGTGGTCAACGCCCCGCTGAAGATCGAGAGTACGTCGGAATAACTCATTCGCGTTCAGTACTCGGGCGTGAAGGCAACAGGCAGGTTGAAAGACTGGCCAAACCACTTCTTCTGCAGTTCCGCGACGGTACCGTTCGCCTTTTGCTTTGCGATGAACTGATTGATATACGCCAGCAGGTCGGCATTGCCCTTCTGAACCGACCAGGCTGCCATCGACGGGGCGGCTACGGGCTGTCCAAGCGCGAAGACGCCGGGCTTTTGATTGACCAAAGTGGTGAGATTGATAATTGTATTCACGACGTAATCGGTCCGGCCGAGTGCCAGATCCTGGTATGCCTCGGGATATGAGGTGTACTGCACGACCTTGCCTATTTTTCCGCCGCTCTTCTCGATCTGTGCCTGCAGCTGAGACAGGTGCGCGAGTTGTGCGCTACCAGCCTGAACGCCCACCGGTTTCCCGCTCAGGTCCTTGATTGACTTGATCGAGTCGTCGTTCTTTCGCTTGACGTAATAGTCGGTGGCATCCGCGATCGGGCTGGCAAAATCGAGTGATTCGATCCGGTCCTTGGTCATCGTTGCACCCGTGATTGCGATGTCGTATTTACCCGTGGCGACGCCGGCGAGGATGCCGGTGAAAGGCAAGATTTCATGACGGATCTGAAAGGGCGCGTACTTCTGCAGCGCATCGACCATTTCGTTGTCGAAACCGGTGGGCTTGCCGTCCTTCACGAACTCGAAAGGTCGATAGTCGTCTTCAGTGGCCACCACAATGTAGCCACGCTTTTTGATCTCCTCCAGCGACGCCGCGTGCGCGCAGCCGAAGGTTGCCCATGCAACCAGGGAAAGCAGTGCCGCGGCGAGCGCTCGGCGCCGGGAAGCTACGGCCATTGAAAGCTTGGTCATCTTGAAGATCCTGAAGGGTTGGCAAAAGTCGAGGCAATGGCGTGGGCACAAACGGACTGCTACTTGAACTCATTTCCTGCAGGAGGCACGCAGGTGGGGCCTGGCTGCGAACCGAAATCTCGCCGGGTGAGGAAAGTATTGAGAATCAAAATTGGAGGGTCCAATATATTGCACAGGCATATTTGATACACGGGACATATCAGTGACCGACATACGTCAGTTGCGCCAGTTCATCGCTGTCGCGGAGGAATTGCATTTTCGACGTGCAGCCGAGCGGCTCCACATGACGCAACCTCCACTTACGCAGGCAATGCAGAGCCTTGAGGCGTCTCTTGAGGTGGTGCTGTTTGATCGCAGCAAGAAAAGGGTGACGCTAACGCCGGGAGGGGAAGCGCTACTCGAGCATGCACGGCGCCTGCTTCGCGCTTCAGACGATTTGACGAGGATGGTCAAGGCGGCCGCGGATGGACAGACCGGCCGGCTGCGCCTTGCGTTCGCCTCTACGGTGGCCTATGGCAGGATGCCCGGTTGGGTGAGTGGTTTTCGGCACGCGAACCCGGACGTCCTGGTGGAACTTCGCGAGGCAACGCTCGATATGCTGCTCGCGGCGCTTAGCGCAGACCACGTGGATGCCGGATTTATCCTGCACGCTCTGGGAGCGGTGCCGGTCGGGCTTTCAGCGCTGTCTTTGCTTGTGGAGCCATTTCTCGTCGCGCTTCCGGTCAATCACCCGTTTGCGAACCGGGAGCGGGTCTTTTTCGCAGACGTCGCTTCGGATCCGGTTGTGATCTTTCCTCGCCACATCGTGCCGTCGCTTTTTGATGCGCTGCTGTCGTACTATCACGGGAAGTCGATCACCCCCCATATCGCACAAGAGGCCATTGAGATGCAGACCATCGTCAGCCTCGTCGCAGCGGGGATGGGCATTGCGTGGGTGCCACAGGTCTTTGCGCGTTTTGCCCGCCCGGGCGTGGTGTATCGACATGTCGAAGATATGCCGGTTTCAATCGAAACGAGCTTGATCTGGAAGAGCTGCGAGATGCCAATTGTCGATCGATTTGTCAGTCACATCAAAAGCGCTCCTAATTTCTCGCCGCCCGTCTTCGATCCGATCGCATAGCTCAGTAGTGACGGTGAGGGCGCTGTCACGTTGAAGCCTTAGCGACGCCATAGCGGGGAGGACTCGCATTTGCTCAGAAAGCGGGCGGATCTTGGGTGAGCTCAGTGGAGTGATGCTACGCGGAAAGGCGATCGGCGAGCTGTTTGCGATAAAGCGAGGCGCGCAGTCGATCTCGCTTGAGCGCGAAGTGTTGCCGGTATCGGACCGCCTCAACAAAGTGACAATGCCATTAGATCGGTCAGCTTGACACTCCAACCGATGCGCCATCGCTATTTGCACCGAAGCCGTCAGGCTTCGGCGAGCCTCTCCTGTTCGCTTCAGCAGGGGGCCGAGGCGCTTTGCAAGGTGCGTCGGACCATTGGTTGCGGCAACGCTTCAGCCACGCGCGAACAAGGTACGGGGCAGCATGCAGCCGACGACCCAGTTCGGCTTGTCGACGATCTCGTGGATCCGCAATTCCCCGACCATACCCATGATGGAATACGCCTCGTACGGTTCAACGCTGAGACTGCGGGACAGGGCATCTACCGCAAAGCGGCACGCATCCTGGGCCGCGAGAAACAGGTCGGGCTGAACCCCAAGGAAGTTGCGATACTCGGTTTCGGTATAGCTGGCTGTGGACATGTCGAGCATCGGCGCGAGTAGTGGCGGGCCACCCTTGATGACGTCGACCCGTAGCGTCGCGGTCATCGGCGCTTCGATGGCCGTTCCCGATATCTCGCCCTCGCCCTGCAACGCATGGCCGTCGCCGCCCGAGAGCAACGCGCCATCGTTGTACACGGGCAGATACAAGGTCGCACCTGCATTCATGTAGCGCACGTCCAGGTTGCCGCCCGCACGGGTAGGGGCAATTGACGAGTGCGGCCCGGGTGCTGCCGGTGCGACCCCAAGCACGCCCAGCATCGGTTGCAGTTTGAACGGTATGCCAAACAAGTCTACCGACCCGCCCGTCAAGTCGAAGCTGCGGAAGTACGATTGTTTGAAGTCCTCGGCGAGCAAGCCGAAGCCGGGCATCAACCCGGTCCAGCCCCAGTCGCCCAGATCGAGGTCCAGAATGTCGATCTTGAGGGTATCGCCGGGCTTCGCGCCTTCGACGTAGATCGGCCCGCACAGCGGATCGAGCTTATTAAAGTCGATCGTCGCAATGTCCGCCGCGGTCGAATGGCGGCTCAATGCGCCGTTGGATGCGTCGGGGCTGGTCAGGCTGAAGATCTCGCCTGGCTCGACATGCATGGCTGGTGGTACGCACTTGTCCCAATGGGGATGCAGGCTGCCGCAGTTGCGGCAGCTGTGTATGGTCTTGCTGATGTGGTTCATGCTTGGGAACGCCCTTCAACTTCCTGAGTAGCATCGTCGATAGACGGGGTGACGCGATGAAACAGATAGGCATCCATCGCACGCGAACTGTCCTTGCGGGTCGAGAGAAACATTATCGCTCCGCCAATCAGCATGTAAGCTGCGGCAACGTAGGGGAACATACTGAACGGTGCGGCCGGTACCGGATACACATTGGCAAACAGCACATACGCCGACAGCAGTAGACCGATGATCGGCGGCACCAACCGGTATGGCTTGCCGGTTTGCACGTCCTGCCGTGCAAAGTGAGTCAGCGTCGCCAGGTTCATCATGCCGTACGCAATCAGCACGGTTAGCGTCGCAATCGTGCTGACATAGCCGTACAAGTCGGACGCACTGGGGACCACAAACGGCAGAATGGTCACGAGCCCCATGTTCAGTGCCATCACAAGATGGGTCGCGAGTTTTGGTGAACCGAAGCTGTTGATGCTGGCCAGCGGCCGCGGCAAGAAGCCGTCGCGCGCTAGCGCGAGCAACAGTCGAGAAGCGGCACTAGCGGAGCCCACTGCCATCGCGAGGTTGCTGATCAGCGCGCCGGACTTGATGGCCACGTTGAACGGCTCTCCGAGATAATGGCTAGTCAAGTCATTCATCGGCGTTGCAGCGGCGGCGAAAGCTTTAACATTGTCGAGCCCGAAGCCGATTGTCTGCGCATACGAGACGAAGGTGAAGAATGCGCCGCCAATCAGCACCGTGGCGACGATCGCAAACGGTACGTCGCGGAAGGCGTTGCGCGATTCTTCGCCTAGCGAAGCGGCCGCCTCGAAGCCGATGAATGTCATGACGCCGAACACCAGGCCTTGGCTGATGCCGACGATGCCGGCACCGCCGACCTGGAAGGGCACCGCGCTCGCCGGCTGCTTGTGGAGGATCACCATGGCGACAATGATCAGCAGCAAGATCGATAGGAACTCGATTGACAGCATCAAGCGCGTTGACAGCTTGATGTCCCGATAGGTGACCCACCACACCAGGATGCCGCAGGCTACGCTATAGACAGGCCAGGCGATCTTGACGATTGGATCGAACAGCATAGAGGCGAACAGGCCGAAGCCGAACAAGGCGCTGGCGATAAACAGCGTGTACGTCAAAAGGAGCGCCCAACCGGCAATGAAACCCGGGTTCCGGCCTTGCGCATAACGAATCAATCCGTAGACCGAACCGGCGTGCCCGATCTTCGATGCGAGCCGCACGAAGGACAGGGCGATACACAGCACGCCGACGGTCGAGATGATATACACGAGCGGCACGGCAGCCCCCGACGCCGCGGCCACGAATGGCGTATTGAGCGCCATACCTACCGTCATGGCAATGACTGCCACTGATAGAGCGACGGTCTCTATGCGATTGAGCGTGCGCTTGAGTTGCATGGCTATTCCCCAATTGAAGTGACGGGACAATAGTAGGAACGCGGCGGCGCACACGCTTGTAGAATAAAAACGGTTTTTTAGATATCGTGTAGCGATTCGACCGTGTGCCACCGGTTCAGCTCAAGCGTTCCCTGCGCCAATGGCCTGGCGTATAACCGAGCAGGCGCGAGAAGGTAGTGGTCATGTGGGCCTGGTCGGAGAAACCCACGGTTGCTGCGATTTCCGCAACGCTGCGAGCCGGGTCCAGCAGCAGCCGCTTGGCTATGTCGAGACGCCGCGCGATCAGATATTGATGAGGTGACAGTCCGCTCGCTTCCTTCAGGGCGCGCACGAAACTTTGCTGCGACAGCCCCACCACGCCTGCCACGTCGCGCAGCGAAAGAGGTTGGTCGAGCCGCTCGTCGACATACGCCTGGATGCGCTTGAGTTCCGCGTCGTGGAGCTTGCGCGTTTCGCGTTCCGCCTTGCCGTGACGGCCGGCGCGGCGCAGCAGGCCGGCAGCCAGCGCAAGGTGGGCGCAGTCGCCGAACATCGGCCCGAGCGGGTTGCCGTGCCGGGCCTCGTCCCAGATGGTCAGGCACAGCTGGTACAGAAACGCGTCGCAGAAGACTTTTTCGTGCAGCCACCCAAGGTCCGCACCGCATGTGCCGTGCTCTTCACCGGTTGCAGCCGATAAAAGGGCGCGCTCGGGCAGGCAGACGACCAAGTGCTGATGCGGTGCGTCGATCTGCCATTCGCCTACAGTGTGGGGTGGGGTGATGGGCGCGAACATGCCCGGGCGTACCAGGCCGCGCCCCCAGCGCTCGCCGAAACGAAAGCGGGTGTTCGCCGACCCCTTCAGGGCGAGGCAGATCACCAGATCTTCGGTGGCAGGCTCAGACGTCTCATGAGCCGGGAAATCTATCTTCGCGAGCGATAAGGGAGCAGCCCCGATCGTCCGATGCTCCTGAGGACTATCGCGGAATGGCCCTTCGCCGTAGAAAAGAGCATGGCTCACAAACTGCTCCATTTGCACTGATAGCTGCAAGATGCTTGTCGAGGGTGGAATCAGGATACAAAGCAGAGAGCGTGCCTGTCTGGGGCGATGATGTCGCGCCAGGACTCGCGGGCTGCGGCAGGATGCCGCCGGATGTTCGATTCACCAGTTGCCAGCCTGGCGCACACGGCTAGTGCCCGGCTGCGCTACGACGGTGCGCACGGCGCTCAACGTGTTCTCGCGGCGCGACGGTCAGATTCGCCATGCGTACTGCACCGAACTGCTGCTGCAGATGAATGACGGCGACGTTGACCGAACGGTTGCCGCGCAGTTCTATTCGCTTACTATATAAGTAGTTCTAATCATATTGGGACTTGCTCGTCCTGCCGGCTTATCGAGACACAACCTCGTAGACCACCGTTTCGAAATCGAGATATGCGCCGATAGCGGTCGCGTCGACAAAGGGAAAGATCTGGGTCGCCCAGAAGCCGCCGACCTGCGTCGTGTGGTCGATCCAGAAATAGCAATTGGCGAGCCCCGCCCATGCGAGGGTGCCCGCAGGGCGCCCGGTCGGCGCGGGCTCGTCGTTGAGCATGAAGCTGAGAGCCCAGGATTTTGACATGCCGGGAAAGAATTCAGCATTGTTGGAAAGCGACGGGATCACGCCGGGCAAGGCTTTGATCTTCTTATCGCCGAGACCGTTCTGCATGGCCATGGCGACGGTTTCCGGCTTCAACACGCGGCCGTGATCGCCCATCCCGTGATTCAGCCACATGCGGATGAACCTGATGTAGTCTTCGACGGTCCCGTAGAGCCCGGAGCCGCCCATATCCACCTCGGGGTTCGCCGTAGGCCCGAAATTCATCAGCGGCTCCAGCGATGCGTCGGCGCCGCGCTGGTGCACACGTGCCAGCCGCTCGCGCATTGATGGCGTGAGAGTAAATGCCGTACTCGTCATACCGAGCGGCGCGAAGATCCGCTCCTGCATCACCTCGCCGAGACGTTTTCCGGTAATCGCCTCGACGACCTGCCCCGCCCAGTCGACCCCACTGCCGTATTCCCAGCGCTCGCCGGGATCGAAGAGGAGCGGCATCATCAGGGACGCCTTCCTGGCCGTGCTCGTTGACGGCAGGCCGAGGCTCTGCCGCAATCGCAGATAGGTCTCGTTGAAAACGTCGTTGGCAAACCCGGCGGTGTGAAGAAGGAGCATGCGGGTTGTGATGTCTCGCTTCGGCGCGCGCAGAACCGGCTTGCCGTCGGCGTCAAACCCCTCGAGCACCTCAAGCTGGCCGAGCTCCGGCACGTAGGCTTTCGCCGGTGCGTCGAGATCGAGCCGGCCCGCCTCCGCGAGCTGAAGCACTGCGGTGGCGGCGATCGCCTTGGTGGCCGAATACATCGCGAAGACCGTGTCGGTCGTCATCGGCACGCCGCTGCCGAGCATCCGCTCTCCAGCGGCACCGGCATACAGCGTGCCGGCGCGGTCAGTCACCATTGCGACCACGCCCGGCAGACGCGGCTGGCCCGCAACGACGCGGGACAGTACGGCGTCGCAGGCTTGTTTGAGGCTCTCAGTCACTAATGCATCTCCAATTCACACATTGTCAAAGGCTTGATGCAGCCGGCGATGACGCCGCCGAGGTTGCACCGGAACGCACGCTGCGCCGAGCTATGCTGCCATGAACGAGGCCATTGCCGGCCTCCGTCGGGCTTGCCAGCGCCGTGGCGACGGCACGGCTCTCGAGCACCTCAAGGCGGAAGAGCGCTGCTTTCAGACGCGGCCGCCGGCGCAGATCGCCGCGACTTCTTCATCGTTCAACGGTGGGCCAATGATATCCATCCCAGCCTCGGATGCGACCGTGATGAGCTCAGCCTGATCCGCGAGAGTAAGGTTCCGCTCAACGATGTGTTCGAAGAACGGCTCGAACTCTCCGGGCGTCACGATCACCTGGAACCGGACCCGCTCGTCGCCGTATGAGCGCCAGGCGTGCGGCACGCCCTTGGGCAGCATGACCATATCGCCTGGCTTGGCTGTGCGGCATTCGCCCGGCGTCCACACCGCGATAGTGCCTCGCTCCATCAGGATGATCTCATCGTCCTCACGATGCAGATGGCGCACTGGTCCGAAGCCTGCGGGACATTCATAAACGAGCATCGATAAGCGCCCATCGGTCTGGGCGCCGCGGAGGCGCACGCGTGCGTGCTCGCCCCACGCAGTGGTGGCGAAACCGGAGACGGTGGGCGAGTCGACGAGAAGTGGAGCGAAATCCGAGAACTCATTCATGGAAATTGGCATCCGAGAAGAAGGAAGTGGAAATATTCGGTGAGGGAGAGATGCCCGATCAGCGAGGAGCAAAGATCCTCATCACGGACGATGACGCGATCGGGAAAGGCCCATGCAATGGCCGTCGTAGGGCGCTCAGCAGACTTCAATATTCGTCTCATGCTAATAGATTTGGTCGAGTATTCGGCGCGCGAATATGTGGCCGGTAACTCCGGGCTAAGGACGTTGCAGGCGGCTCGTTTATTCGCTACGTGCATTTTTATGCGCTAGTCGAAATTTATAGACGGCCCCTAACCGCGTCAATCAGTATTTCCCCTGACGCATATTTTTTCGCGTAGCGAAAAAAACGTGAGCGTCAGCTGCGGATGATCGCCGCGAGCGTAAAGAGCCGTGGACGGCTTTTTTTGTAGGTGCCGACCAAAGCCAGGCCCATACCTGGCTCGTGTACCAATGCCCGAATCGAGGATCTGCGAGAGGGCTCGGGTGAAATCCCCCGGGCCTACTTACCTGTTCGTCACGCTGCGTGGCGAACCGTACTTGCTGTGGCGTGCGGTCGACGAGCATGGCACCGATCTCGACATCCTGCTACAAAAGCGGCGCGACAAAGCCACGGCCAGACGCTTCTTCAGGCGTGTGATGCGTTCATCCCCGACGCCTCGCAAGATCGTCATCGATCAGCTGCGCGGCTATTCAGCGGCAAAGGTGGAAATTCCGGAACTTGCGAGCGTGAAGCACGGGTTCGTCAAGGCGGCAGCCCGGGCGAACAACCGGGCTGAGAAGAGCCACAACCAACGCGTGAACGTGAGCGTCGCATGCGTGGTTTTCGAGA
>DASYLW010000537.1:0-3058 GCA_036009385.1 Caballeronia sp. | reverse complement strand
GGCCCGGCATGAGTGACGGGTCTAGAAATGACCCGTGAATTGATATCGATCGCCGGGATGCCAGAGGTTCGCGACTGATGCCACCGCGTCCCGCGACCACGTCCGTCGATGCAACATGAGGCACGGCTCGCCTGCTTTCATCGAGAGCGCGAGGCAGGTGCTTTCATCGGGAAGCGCCGCTTCGATCCGATATTCAACACGCTGCAAAGGCGCGGCCACCATCAGGTATTGATTCGGCGTGATCCTGGTGAAATCCTGGCGCGCATATTCCGGCGCGAGCGCGGGATTAACCCAGCGCTCTTCCAACTGAATCGGCAAGTCGTTTTCAAAATGCAGCACCCGCGAATGAAATACCGGGCTGCCCTCGGTGAGCTGCATCTCCAGCGCGAGACGTTCGTCGAGTACGGACGCGCCCAGGTGCATCACTTCTGCCCGATGCACATGGCCACGGCCCGTGATTTCGTCGGAGATGCTGCGAATTTCTACGAGTGTGGACGCATATTTCGGCTGCGCCACGAACGTGCCGGCGCCCTGCACGCGTGTCAGGATCTGCTCGGCGGTCAGCTCCCGCAACGCGCGATTAACGGTCATGCGCGCGACTTTGAACTCGCGCGCCAGTTCGTTTTCGGAAGGCACTTGATCACCTTCCTTCCACTCCCCGGCATGAATGCGCGTGAGAATGTGATCCTTGATTTCCTGATACGCGGGCGTGCTCATGCTGGGCGTGTGATGTCCGGTTAAACGTGCGTGAGTGTTTCCGAAGCAAACGAAAGCGGGCAATGTTTTGCGATCTCGCCGCTGACCACCTGCGTCGCGATCGCCTCGATATCCGGTGCGAAATAGTGATCCAGATCGTAATGCGCAACTTCCGAGCGCAGCGTCTTCATTACTTCGGCGAGACGCGGGCTGGTTTGATGCGGCGCGCGCAGGTCCACACCTTGCGCCGCCGCCAGCAATTCGATAGCCAGAATATGCGCTACGTTCTCCGCGATATAGCCCAGCTTGCGCGCCGCGAACGTCGCCATGGAGACGTGATCTTCCTGATTCGCCGATGTCGGCAATGAATCAACCGATGCGGGATGTGCGTAGGTCTTGTTCTCCGATGCGAGCGCGGCCGCTGTCACATGCGCGATCATGAAGCCCGAATTCACGCCCCCATCGCGAACGAGAAACGGTGGCAAACCGGAGAGCGTTGCATCGATCAGCAACGCGATCCGGCGCTCGGCCAATGCACCAATTTCCGCAGCAGCGATGGCGAGGTTATCGGCGGCGAACGCAACGGGTTCCGCGTGGAAATTGCCACCCGACAGCACTTCGCCGGTGTCCGGAAAAATCAGCGGGTTGTCGGATACAGCATTCGCTTCGATCAGCAGGACTTCGGCTGCATGACGCATTTGGTCGAGGCACGCGCCCATGACTTGAGGCTGGCAACGCAGGCTGTACGGGTCCTGCACCTTGTCGCAATCCTGATGCGACAAATTGATCGCGGAACCGTCGAGCAACGTGCGATATGCCGCAGCGGCATCGATCTGTCCGGCGTGACCGCGCAGCGCGTGGATGCGGGCGTCGAAGGGAACGACGGAACCCATCGCGGCATCCACCGACAGCGCGCCCGACACCAGCCCCGTGCGGTACAGGTCTTCGATCGCGAACATGTTGTACAGAGCGAGCGCCGTGGAAGCCTGCGTACCGTTAAGCAGCGCAAGACCTTCTTTGGCCTGCAGCGTCAGCGGTTCAAGGCCGGCAACGCGCAGACCGGCCAGCGCGCTCGCACGCTCACCGCGGATGGTGACTTCGCCGATACCCAGCAACGCCGTCGACATATGCGCCAGCGGCGCCAGATCGCCCGAGGCGCCGACAGAACCTTTTACCGGGATTACCGGAAGCACATCGGCGTTGAAAAGCGTGATCAGTGCGTTGATGACCTCGCGGCGGATGCCCGAATGCCCGCGTCCCAGGCTCGATACCTTCAACGCGATCAGCAAACGCACGACCGGTCGCGACATGGGCTCACCCACGCCCACCGCATGCGACAACACCAGGTTGCGCTGCAACAGTTCGAGCTGGTCGGCGGGAATGTGGGTGCTCGCCAGCCGGCCGAAACCCGTGTTGATGCCGTAGGCCGGCTCACCCTTGGCGGCGATGTCGGCAACGGTTTGCGCTGAAGCGTCAATGGCCGCGAAGCTGGCCGGATCGAGGGTCAGTGCGGCGGAGCCGCGGGCGATCTGGCGCAGATACGCCAGCGTGAGGTGGCCGGGGGTCAATGTGATCATCGCAAGTCCTGTCTATACAAGTTGCGGCCCAGTCTAAACAAACAAATCCGCTAAAACAAGGCCTGAAAATACCTAATCGGCGTTTTCAGGGAACGATCAACTGTGTTTTCACTCGGTTGTCTATACAGCGCGCAACTGTTTTTTCATCCGGAAGTTCGTCAATTGCTGGCCACGCAATGCCAACACTTGCGACCGAACGACCTGGAAACGGTGCTTTCGAAGAGCGGACGCGCGGTGATGCTGGCGTCGATATGAAGGACCGCGAGCCGTTGCACACGCGCCGCGATCTGGGCGGCGTCGTAATCACGTGAGCCCACGTTGCGCACCGGGCGCAGAAACACGCCGATGACCGCGTCCAGATCCGCGGCTTCATAACGCCGGATGACGGATGGTATCGACGAAGACACGCGGTCTTCAGCGCGTAAGGGAAACCGTCGCGATGCCCAGGATGGTCATCACAACCGACGCCGTCACGTGGATCGCGATCTCGCCCGCTGCCCAGCCGTAGCGCCCCTGCTGCAGATGCGCGACGACTTCGGCTGAGAACGTCGAGAAGGTGGACAAGCCGCCCATCAAGCCGGTAATGACGAACAGGCGCCATTCCATCGATACCCCGGGGAAACGCGCGAACCACGCCACCGCCACGCCGATCACATAGCCTGCGATGACGTTCGCGGCCAGCGTCCCGAGCGGGAGATTGGGGAACAACGCGTTCAGGCGCAGGCCGAGGACCCATCGAAACAGGGAACCGAGCGCGCCGCCAATACCTACAGCCAGAATCGACA
>DASYLW010000536.1:0-5997 GCA_036009385.1 Caballeronia sp. | reverse complement strand
GAATTTCGCGCCGATCGAACAACTTCAACGCGACGGACAATGGAACATCGCAGGCATCCGGCTGGCCGACGCCGCCCGTCATCTTGAAGCGGGCGGTGCGCATTGCATCGTGCTCTGCACGAACACCATGCATCTCGTTGCGCCGCAAATCGCGGCGGCGGTATCTGTCCCGTTCCTGCATATTGTCGACCCAACCGGGATCGAAGCGCAAAAGCGGGGCATACGCAGAGTCGGTTTTATCGGCACCGCGTTTTCGATGCGCGAAAGTTTTTTCCGCGACCGCCTGCAAGAGCGGCATGGCATCTCCACACTCTTGCCCGAGCCTGCCGAGCAAGCGGTGATTCACGACATCATCTATCGCGAGCTGTGTCTGGGGATTGTCAACGACGATTCACGCAAGCTGTATCGCGATGTGATTCACGGACTCGCGGCGCGTGGGGCGGAAGCGATCGTGCTGGGATGCACCGAGATCATGTTGCTGGTGAATGAAGCCGACAGCCCCGTGCCGTTACTCGATACCACCGCGCTCCACGCCCGCGCTGCCGTCGATTTCTCGTTGGCGCGAGGATAGGCGACCGGGCGTTGACGTGGTGGTTCAGTGCTCGCGGCGATGCGTGAACACACGCGGCCGCACGGCTTCGATGACCGCTTCGGGCAGCACCTGATGCAGCGTGCGCACTGTGAAGTCGAGGTCTTCCATTGCCACATCGAAGACCAGCCGGAGGTCGTCGTGGTCGCGCGACGCCTGACTGACATACGCGCCCAGCGGCGAGTGGAACAGCCGCCTGATACGCTCGCGGGCGGCCTCGTCCTGCCTGCTGCGCAGGACGGCCGAAAGGTGGACACGGGACACGCAGGGGGTTGAGAGTGCTTCCTGCGCGGCAGATTTTTTCGATGTAGCCGAGCCGGCGATTCTTTCAAGGACAAGGTTCATTACGCTGCAAGCTCCTGTATTCGGATCACTTCCAGCGTATCTTTTTGTGTGTAAACGCCGCGTTAATATTGCTGGCGGCGCTGTATAGATCGCTTAATCGATGCCGTGAAATACCGCATCGTCAGGACCAATGTAAGCCGGTGACTTCCATGCCGCGTCGCGCATGGAATGCTGGACCTGGCGCTCTACTCCCAACAGGACCGCAAAAATCGCCATGCGAACCGGAATGCCGTTGTCTGTCTGCCGAAAAATTGCCAGTCTTGGATCGTGGTTGAGGTCGGTGCTAAGGTCGTTGGCACCCGGCCGGCCATCTCTTGGCAGCGGGTGCATGATCAACGTATCGGGCCCGCACACGCTGTCCACAAGCGCTTGATTGATCTGGAAGTCCGGCGTGTAACCTTCAATGGATTCATCGGCAAAACGCTCCTTCTGAATCCGCGTTGCGTACACCACATCCGCGCCCTTCAACCCCGTCTGCAAGTCGTTAGTCTGCTCGACCACATGATCGTTGCGATTGATCTGATCGAGAATGGAAGCGGGCATCTCGAGCGAAGCAGGCGAAATCAGCGTGAACTTCAGTCCCCGATACAACGCCAGCAGCTTGGCGAGCGAATGGACCGTGCGGCCGTATTTAAGGTCGCCCACCATGGCGATATGCGACCCGTCGACAATCTTCCCCACGCGCGAGAATTCGCGCTGGATGGTGTAGAGGTCGAGCAGCGCCTGACTGGGATGTTCGCCGGGGCCGTCGCCGGCATTGATGACCGGCACGTTGGTCGCACGCACAAACTCTGCTACGGAGCCTTTCTCCGGATGACGCACGACGAGCGCGTCGGCGTAACCGCTGATCACGCGGCTGGTGTCGTAGATCGACTCGCCTTTTGCCATCGACGAAAACGTGAAGCCGGTCGTGTCGCAGACCGAGCCGCCCAGCCGGCAAAAAGCCGCACCGAAACTGACACGCGTGCGAGTGCTGGCTTCGAAGAACAGATTGGCAAGCACCGCGCCTTCGAGCACGCGCGTGATCTTCTGACGGCGCGCGATGGGTTGCATCGTGTCGGCGACCTGGAACAGCGCTTCCACCGAGTCACGCGAGAATTGATCGACGGACAGCAGATGCGGCCGGCCTTCGTGAAGGATGGATGGTGAATATACGCGCTGTGTATATTCATCGCCGGACGGAATTCTTTCCACCAACTCCATGACGTAGCGGCTCGCGATCTCCGGCATGGCCCTCGACTCCGCCGATTCATCGGGAAGCAGCCATGTATCTAGCGCTCGGCGCGAGACGCCAATCCGGTTCGCGAAGGCGTCGCGGGTCATGTTCAGGCGGCGCATGGCATCGCGCAGGAGAGTTTGCTGTTGAGCTTGCACGATGGGCGCTCCGAAGGTGGTTATGTACGCGATGCGTATATTAAATCACTCTCCGACAAGGTGCAATACGACTTCTCGCCTGCTCGGGGCGCGCCGGTGTTCGAAGACGTAAATGCCTTGCCACGTGCCGAGCACCATCCGGCCGGCATCGACGGGAATGGATAACTGGACCTGCGTCAGCGCGGTTCGCAGATGCGCAGGCATGTCGTCGGGGCCTTCCGCGTCGTGGACGTAGCGCCCGGGTGCTTCGGGCGCGATGGTCTCGAAGAACTGTTCAAGGTCCGTGCGGACGTCCGGGTCGGCGTTCTCCTGGATCAGCAAGGAAGCGGAGGTGTGTCGCAGGAACGCGGTCAGCAGGCCGGTCCGGATGTCCTGGAGAGCGATCCAGCGTTCAATGTCGCGAGTGATTTCGTGCAGTCCGCGCGTGCGGGTTTGCACGCTCAGATGAAGGAGCGCCTGCTTCATGTCGATGTCTCCGGAAGGGGAAGCGCGACGGGGAGCGGTCGCGCGTGCTGTGAAGTTTATCGACTGAGCGAGGATCGGGTTTTGGCAAAAGGCAAGCGCGTGGACCGGACGAGGGTGTGCTGGCTCTGGTCATCGCGCGCTGGCGCCTTGCCGTGCACACACCTCACTGGCCGAAGAAGATCGATTGGCTGGCGTTATCCGGAGCGGTATGTGGGTGCATACCGGATGCAGACGTGCCGTTAGCTGCGGCTCCGTACGACGACGACGCGACGCCTTGTTGTTCGGCTACGCGTTGCTCGGCGGCCTGGATGTCCTGCGGGTAGTTGACGTCTTCGCCGCCTGGGCTGTAGCCGGCTTTTTCCAGTTGAACGAGTTCGGCTCTGACTTGGGCGCGGGTGACGGGGCCGTTGCTTTGTGCGAAAGCGAAGGCAGGGGCGGCCAGTGCCGACGAGAGAACCAGAGCGGAGATAAGGAATTTGTTCATGATGACCTCAGGAGTAAAGTTAGGATTACGATTTATTTAACTGGCTTGCGAAGATTCATTTAGCGCGATGGATCAGTTCGTTGCGCTGGACGAATTGCTGGCCGTTGAATTGGCTACTGTGCTGACGTTGGTCGTCTGGTTTTGAGCCAGGCGTGCTTCTTGTTGTTGTTCGAGTTGGTGCGCGAAGATCGGGTTGACGTCGGGGTATGACGTATCGGTGACGAAATCGCGGCCGTCCTGCTGTGCCGCAATCAGTTCCTGGAAAACCTGGGCGCGGGTCTTGGTTTGAGCGAATGCGTGTGCCGAGGCGATAGCGGCGAGACACAACAGTGCGACGCTAAGGGTTTTCATGTTTCGCTCCTGCGGTATTAAATGAGTACGTGAATGAGTGCGTGAACGTGTGCGGCTTGCAATGAAGAGAACCCGCAATGGGTCCGGGATATTCCCGGTGAATTCGATTATTTTTATGGTCGGAAGAATCCAGATTTATTCGGGAGCACTTGGAATAACCCGCTAGGGATGGTGTTTACGCGCCTGGGGGATATTTACATCCGTGTGGAATAAGTTCCGGCGCTTTGTGTTCGCCCTTGTACAAGCAGCCAACGAACAGCCAAACATAGCCAGATCATGCCCATAACAAAACCCCCAACGGAACCCCGGCTCTCGGAGTCGGACGTCCAGGCATTCGCCGACGGCATGCTGGACCCTCAGCGCGCGGCGAGTGTAGAGACGTACTTGAAAAGCCGCCCTGACGAGGCGAAGCGGGTAGCGTTTTACGGGCGCCTGAACTGGCAGATGCAAAACACCTTTCATGAACCCGACAATGAAACGGCGCCCCAAGGTCCAGCGCCTGGCCGGCGCATGTCGAGGCGCAGCCTTCGCACGCTGCTGATCGCGGCGGTTGTGACGCTGGCAGTCGCCGCCACGGCAATCTTTGCGTTCGACATTTCCGATTCAGCGCTCAACAATGCCTCGATGATGGCACTTGAACAAGCGGTGGCTGCCCAGCAGGCGGCACTGGGTGCGGTGGGTTATGAAAGCTCGGTGGGGGCTTTGGAAAGCGCCCCGGATCTGTCCCGCGTCGGCTTCCGCCCCGTTGCGCGCCGGAGAATGTCGGTGGGGTCATTCGCTTCGGCAACGGAATTTGTTTACCGTAATCGAGGTGGCGAAGCGGCCGTGCTGCTCGTGGCGCCGGGCCTGTTTGCGCAGTCCCAGCCTCAGTGGAAAGCGCATCGCGTGGGCGCTAGCCGCTTGCTTGCATGGACTGCGGGCGGCAAGCGTTATGTGCTTGCGGGCCGTGCGAACACTCGCGGATTGATGTTGGCCGCCGACTTGATGACAGGTAGTTAGGGAGCAATCAACTACCAGGCAACGCCAGGAAACTTACCGGAAAGCTCTCGACGGCATAATCACGCACCCCGTCGGCATACGCTGATAGCGGGAATATTCGGAATATTCGCCACGACCCGGTGTTAGCCCATCATCAGAGCAACGGTTTATCGGACCTTTGCGTAAGCTTACAAAATGAAGGAAGGCCGATGGGCGTCCGTGACGAGTTAATGGAACATGTGCCGCGATTGCGCCGCTACGCGCGAGCGCTGATCAACAATCGCGATCTCGCCGACGATCTGGTGCAGGACACGCTCGAACGCGCGCTCCGGCATACCGAGAAGTTTCAGACCGGCACCGACCTGCGCGCGTGGCTGTTCACGATCATGCACAACGTCTTCGCGAATCAGGCGCGCCGGGCAGGCGTGAAGGCAGTGCATATTTCAGTCGACGACGAGAACATATCCGAGCGCGAATTTGCCGTGCCGGGCACGCAAACGCAATCGCTCGAAGTGCGTGATCTCGACTTCGCGTTGCAGCGCTTGCCGCTCGACCAGCGCCAGGTCGTGCTGCTCGTAGGGCTGGAAGAAATGAGTTACGCAGATGTGGCGCAGGCGCTGGAAATCCCGATCGGGACGGTCATGTCGCGCCTGTCGCGCGGACGTGAAAGACTGCGCGCGCTGATGGCCGGCGCGCAACCGGGCGCTAAATTACAGGTGGTGCGATGAGCGACCAACAAACACCCATCAGTGAAGAAGAAATTCACGCGTATGTCGACGGATCGCTGGCTGAACATCGCCGCGAGGAGATCGATCGCCTGCTGGAACGCGACGAAGCGCTGGCGACGAAAGTCAGCGACTATTTCTCGCTTAACAGCATGTTTCATGACCGTTATGACCGCGTGCTAAGCGAACCTGTGCCGCAGCGTCTGCTACCGCCGGAACCCAGGCGCTGGCGTGCTGCCGCCAACTGGCCGCAGTTCGCGGGCATGGCAGCGGCGCTCGTGCTGGGCGTCGGCATCGGCGTGGCGGGCATGACCGGGATCACGGGCCATGACACATTCATGGCCGGAAACGGCGGGGCATCGGTGCAACGTGCAAGCTATGCCGTCGGTGAGTCGTTCGCACGGCAATCGGCTATCGCACATGTGATGTACGCACCGGAAGTGATGCGGCCCGTGGAAGTGGGCGCGGATCGCGAGCAGGAATTGGTGAAGTGGATCTCGAACCGTCTAGGTACGGACGTGCATCCTCCCATCCTGACCCGCTCGGGCTTCGAGTTGATGGGCGGTCGCCTGTTGCCCGGCGACGACGGCCCCGTGGCGCAGTTCATGTACCACGACGCGAAGGGCGAGCGGATTACGCTGTGCATATCGCATCGCAAGATCAGCTCGGACACGACCGCGTTCAAG
>DASYLW010000535.1:0-2561 GCA_036009385.1 Caballeronia sp. | reverse complement strand
TCGCGGCGGCCGTCAGTACCAGCCCCGTGACCAGGGTTCGCCATGTTTTACGCGTCAGGGCGAGTTGGCGGGTGGAGGGGGCTGAATGGGTCGAAGAGGAAACCGTCGAAGATGTAAGCATGTGTTCCTTGGGGATTACTTGATTACTTGGCGTTCTAACAACGAAATAATGAATCTGTCAGGCGAGTGATCGAACGCGCCGCCGTGAAAAGACCCTGGCGGGCTTCAGTGCTCAACTGACTGCGGCTGCGGGATCTTGAACAGCGTAAAAAAATTACGCGTGGTGGCTGCCGCCAGCGCGTCTTCGGGCATCGCGCGTAATTGCGCGATGAAGCGTCCGACATAACTTACGTACGCAGGTTCATTCGATTTCCCGCGATACGGCACCGGCGCGAGATACGGCGAGTCCGTTTCGATCAACAAACGCTCGAGCGGCACGCGCCCCGCAACGTCCTGCACGTCTTTCGCGCTCTTGAACGTGACAATGCCCGACAGCGAAATGTAAAAATCCTGGGCGAGCGCCGCCTCGGCGACATGCCACGGTTCGGTGAAGCAATGCATCACGCCGCCCGGCACGCTTGCGCGTTCCTCGGCCATGATCCGCAGCGTGTCTTCCCACGACGAGCGCGTATGAATAATCAGCGGTTTCGCGGTCGCGTGCGCTGCCCGGATATGCGTGCGGAAGCGTTCGCGCTGCCATTCCATATCGGCGATGCTGCGGCCTTCCAGACGGTAATAATCCAGTCCTGTCTCGCCGATAGCCACCACTTTCGGATGCCGCGCCAGCTCCACCAGATCCGCCACGCTCGGCTCACGTGCGTCCTCGTGGTCGGGATGCACACCGACCGATGCGTAAATATGCTCGTTTTCTTCGGCGATCTTCAACACCGAAGGCAGCGTTTCCAGATCAACGGAGACGCACAGCGCATGCGTGACCTTCAGCTCGCGCATTTTGTCGAGGACTTCGGGCAGACGGTCGGCCAGGCCTTCGAAATTGATGTGGCAATGCGAATCGACGAACATGGAGATTCCGTTAAAGCGGGGTTGGGTTGGGCGGCGAGCTACGGATCATTCGATACGGGTCAGCGGAACAGGTCAGCCGAGCCGTCGTCCCAGTATCACGAGGTCTCGCTCAACGCCATCCAGCACTGCGACGCGCGGCAGCGTGCCCCACGTCTCGAATTCGAAGCGCTGGAACAGGCGCAGGCTTGCTTCGTTGTGACCGAAGATGAAACCCAGCAGCGTGTCGATACCCAACGCCGGCGCACGCTCCAACGCCACTTGCAGCAACTGCTTGCCCAGCCCGTTCCCACGCGCGCTTTCGGCGAGATAGATGCTGACTTCAGCCGTTCGCAGATAAGCCGGACGGCCGTAAAAATCCGAGAAGCTCAGCCACGCGATGACCTCGCCGTTCTCTTCAACCACCCAGAGCGGACGCGCCTTCGGGCCATGGGCATGAAACCACGG
The DNA here is from genome assembly GCA_036009385.1 of Caballeronia sp. GTDB lineage: Bacteria > Pseudomonadota > Gammaproteobacteria > Burkholderiales > Burkholderiaceae > Caballeronia. The sequence continues at coordinate 1,094 of DASYLW010000535.1, read as the reverse complement.
GAGCCGGCTTTCTACTGTGACTGGGTCCAGGTCAGCGGTGACAAGGCGCGAGGGCACGGTGGAATTGTAGATGGCCACGATGCCGGGAAGATCGTCGAGCGTGGCGTCGCGGAAATTGGGGTTCATAGTGCGGTCGCATGCAAAAAGAGTGTTTCAGAGTGGTTCGATAATCAGGCAGCGTTAAATACGTCGCGATAGCCCAGGAACAGTTCTTCGAACACCAGCCGCGCGTTCAGCGGATGATTTTCCACCGCGCGCTGCCGTGTCACCGTCTTTTGAAAGCGGGCGAAACGCTCGGTATCGATCTGCGCCGCGCAGCGTTCGAGCGCCTTCGATGCCCCCGGAAAGTAGCGCGGACGCCCTGCCGCTTTCTGTGCGAGCAGGTCGTAAAGCCAGCGCTGCAGCCAGCCGAGCACCATGGAAACCGGCAGCTTCTGCAGGCTCTCCCCGCACGCGAAAGCGTCGCAGGCAGGACCGGCGGCCAGTTGCGCCAGCGCGAAATCACGCAGCGCGCGGTTTTCATCGGAGGCGAGCGCCAGCGCGCTCAGTGGTGCTCCGCCCGCTTCCGCCAGCACGGCTGCGGGACGCTCCACGCCCTGCTGCGCCAGCCATGCAACGGCGGGCTCGGTGGCCGGAAGGGTCATTGGCCACTGGCGGCATCGGCTGATGATCGTTGGCAGCAAGCGGTCTTTGCGCGCCGTGACGAGAATGAACACCACGCCCGCGGGCGGCTCTTCCAGCGTCTTGAGCAATGCGTTTGCGGCGAACACGTTGATCGATTCAGCCGGATACACCAGGACGATACGCAAACCGCCCCGGTGTGAGCCGAGGCTGAAAAAATTCATCAGTCCGAGCACCTGATCGATCTTGATCTCCTTGCTCAGCACCTTCGTTTTCTTGCCGTCCTCGTCTGCCTTGTCAGCCTTGTCGTCGTTGATCAATTCCCCTGCGAGCGCTTCCGGTAGCACCGCGCGATAGTCAGGATGATTGCCTTGGCTGAACCACAGGCAGGCAACGCACTTTCCGCACGGTTCACGCGTCCCGGTCGGCGTTTCGCAGAGCAGGCTCTGAGCAAGATGCTGCGCGAACTGCAA
>DASYLW010000534.1:0-8242 GCA_036009385.1 Caballeronia sp. | reverse complement strand
GGTCAGGACCGGTAGTCGGGAAGGTCGCTCGCTATCAGGCGCAGCGCCGCTTGCCATGCCAGTTCGATGATGGCGTCCGCATTTTCCGAGCCAAACTGCCGCGCGGTGAGTTCGCGAACATGCTCTGGCGGTATCCGCAATGGCACACCTCCGGCCAGCGCGTGCACCTGCGCCTGGCAAGCGCGCTCCAGAAAATAGATCTCGTGAAACGCGTGCGCGGCGGTGGCACCGCCGGCGAGCAGGCCGTGGTTGCGCAGGATCATCGCCTTGTGCGCGCCGAGATCGGCAACCAGGCGCGCGCGCTCGCCCAGATCAAGCGCGATGCCTTCATAGTCGTGGTAACCCAGCTTGCCGTAGAATTTCAGCGCGTGCTGGCTGATAGGCAAGAGCCCTTGCTCTTGCGCCGACACAGCGGTCCCCGCCGCCGTATGCGTATGCACGACGAAGGCGATATCCTCGCGCGCCATATGAACCGCCGAGTGGATCGTAAAGCCGGCTTCATTGACGATAAACAGCTCGGGTGTATCGCGAGCACGCTCGTCGATCACCTTGCCGTCGTAGTCGATCTTCACAAGGTCCGAGGCGCGCATTTCGTGGAACAACACGCCGTATCGGTTGATCAGGAACGCGGGTTTTGAGCCGGGCAAACGCGCGGTAATATGCGTGTCGATCATGTCCGTCATGCGGAAATGCGCCATTAGCCGATACAACGCCGCCAGATCCTCGCGGACCTTTTGTTCGGGTGCCAGAATAGGCGTAGTAGTCGTTTCCATGATCTGTTCCTTCCTCCCGATGCTTAGCCTTAGACGTAACAACGAAGCTTAACAAGGAAACTTGATAACGCCTTAGCGGCGCTTCACGCCCGGTAGCACGCACAGCATTTCATAAAGCAAGTTCGCTCCCAGCAACGACGTGTTCCCGCTTGTATCGTAGGGTGGCGATACCTCGACCAGATCGCATCCGATCAAGTCCAGCCCATGACAACCACGGATGATTTCGATACCTTGAATGGTAGTCAGCCCGCCAATCTCGGGCGTACCCGTGCCCGGCGCCCACGCCGGATCGATACCGTCTATGTCGAAGCTCAGGTACACCGGGCCGCCCGCCACCTTGGCCCGGACTTCAGCCATCAGCGGATCGAGCGACTTGTGCCAGCACTCTTCCGCCTGCACCACGCGAAAGCCTTGCCGGCGGCTCCAGTTGAAGTCATCGGCCGTATAACCCTGGGCACGCAAGCCGATTTGCACCACGCGCTCGCAATCAAGCAAGCCCTCCTCCACCGCGCGCCGGAAGGTCGTGCCGTGGGCGATCTTCTCGCCAAACATGTGGTCGTTGACATCGGCGTGAGCGTCGACATGCACGAGGCCAATCTTGCCATGCTTGCGATGCAGCGCGCGCAGGATAGGCAGCGTAATAGTGTGATCGCCGCCGAGCGTCAGCGGCACCACACCCTGCTCGACAATGCGGTCATACGACTCTTCAATGATTCGCACCGCGTCCAGCAGATTGAACGTATTGATGGCCACGTCGCCAATATCCGCCACTGAAAGCGAGTCGAATGGAGCGGCGCCGGTCGCCATGTTGTAAGGCCGGATCATGACGGACTCGGCGCGAATCCCGCGCGGGCCAAATCGGGTACCGGCGCGCAAGGACGCGCCAATGTCGAGCGGCACGCCAATAAACGCAGCGTCCAGGCCTGCGGCGGAAGCGAGATGCGGCAAGCGCATCATTGTGGCAATGCCGCCAAAGCGCGGCATTTCATTACCGCCGAGCGGTTGATGAAAGATCTTTTCCATGGCACGTCCTCACATTCATTCGTCGAACTGTCTGGATTGAATTCTGGCGCTGTCCGGCGCGCCGACAAAGGGCTGGCGCGAAATATTTAGTTCAGTTATTTCTAAAGTATTGGCGTGTCCGGCCCGAGGGCATTGCTTCGCCACCCTTGGCGCTGGCTGTCCGCTTGCCGGCGTTTACCGTATGCGATGGAGTGAGATGTGGCCACTGTATTGCCTGAAGCACGTTTGCTGCGCATTTTTACCTGCGTGATCCGGCACCAGGGTTTTACCGCGGCGCAGCAAGAGCTCAACCTTTCCACGTCCGCGATCAGCACCTACATGAGCCAGTTGGAGTCGCTGGTGGGGGTGGTGCTGTGTCATCGCGGGCGCGGCGGTTTTAGTCTGACGCCAAAAGGCGAAGAGTTCCATCAGGAAGCATTGCGGCTACTTGGCGAGGTCGACGGTTTCGAGCGTTACGCCGCCGGGCTGCGCGGAGAATTGCGCGGCAGTATCAAGCTTGGCGTACTGGATTCGACGGTCAGTGATAAGGCATTGCCGCTCTCCGAGATCATTGGTGCGTTTACGCGCGAGCATCCGGCGCTGCATTTGCATTTGCATGTGCAAAGCCCTTATGAATTGCAGCTTAGCGTGCTGGGCAATCGCCTTGACCTGGCGATCGGCGCGTTTCAGTTGCGCATGAACGGGCTGATCTACCATTCGCTTTATCGCGAGCAGCACTGGTTGTATTGCAGCGACAGCCATCCGCTTTTCAGCGAGCACAACATCCCGCAGGAAACGATCAGCCAGCAGCGGATGGTCGGGCGGGCGTACTGGAGTCAGACAGAGCTGGCGCGACACGGGTTCAAACGTAGCGAAGCGACAGTGGACAGTATGGAAGGGCAGCTGATCCTGATCTTGTCAGGCGCGTTTATTGGTTTCCTGCCGGAGCACTATGCGCAGGCCTGGGTCGACAAGGGTCGGCTGCGTGCGCTCGCACCGGCAGGGTTCGGCTATCAGGCGCCGTTTGCGTTGATCGTCAGGCGGGGGCGTTCGAAGGAACCTCTGGTTCAGAAGTTTCGCGATACGTTGAACGAGCATCTTGGACGCTAGCGGTGTTGTATTTCCTTAGGACCCCGGTGCAACCGAAACACCCAGGTCCACTTGCGTCCCTTCTCCTTCCCGTGCGGCGTCAATAAACCGCCGCACGCGTTCAGCGCCCTGATGCCGTATCGCATCGGGTGCTGCATCGAGCTCGATGACACCGTTCCCCTAAACACAATCCGCGATCACCAACGTATCGTGCTGAAACATCTTTGGGCGCGGTTGCGCCACTGCTCTGCCGCTATATTTCCTCATATGATTGTGTGCTGCCGAACATCGCGCGGCGCCCGTAACAGGCACCATCGACCGTATCAGTGCATGCGCTGTCCTTCGTTTCACTTCCGACCTTGTTACTTGTCAGACTGGCCGCGCGAGCCCGCAAGGCGACCGCCGGACAGCGGCGTTTATTACTCGAGAGACTATGAGCCAGGCAGATTGTCAGTTTGAAATCGTGAGCGACGAAGATGGATTTCGGGCTTTACAGCATGAATGGGACGATCTCTGGTCGACCGCGCACGGTCAGCATGGCCAGTCGTTCAGCGTGTGCTGGCTGGCCTGGCAACATGTCGCGAAGCCGCGTGGCAGACGCCTTTGCTGCATCGTGCATCGGAACAACGGGAAACTTGCAATGGTCTGGCCGCTGGTGACGTACCGGCGGCTCCTATGGACTTATCTCTGTCCCCTGAGCCCCGAAGCCGGCGATTACACAAGAGTGCTCGTCACCGATAGCCCCGCCGTTCCGGCTCTGATCGCCGGCGCGTGGCAAACAGCTCTGAAGCGTTGCGGCGCCGATTTCATCAAGCTGCCGTATGTAGATGAAGGCTCCGAGCTGCATGCGCTAGCCTCGCGCGAACGCCATGTGATGATCGCTGCGCGCACCGTCGCCGCGTTTGCGAAGCTCCGCGACGAGACCGGATGGGACACCTTTTGCAAGACACTGGGCACGATGAGCGGGAAAAAACCCGGTGCGCTCGAACGCCGCTTGTCGAAGGAAGGTGAGCTTGCCGTGCGCCTGACGGAGCCCGGCGACGCCGGCGAGAACGCGGCGCTGGTCGACTGGATTCTGGCGCGCAAACGCGCGTGGGGCGACAGGGTCGGCAAAAGAGGCGAGTGGCTCGATTCGTCGCACTACCGTGACTTTCTCGTCAGCCTCCTCTGCCCGGCAAACGGGCGCGCCATGGCCCGTCTGTTCGTGGTCACGCTGGACGGCGCACCCATCGCGGCCACGGTGGTGGGCGTGGGCACGACTTGCGTCGACGGACTGATTGCCAGCTTCGACGCCCGGTTTGCCAAGTTCGGTCCAGGTTCAATCGTCATTGAACACGTCGTCAAATGGGCCTTCGATCAGCGCCTGAACGTAGACTTCGGCGTAGGCGCCGAACGCTTCAAAGCCTATTGGAGCCGCAACAACATTACCGGGGCGTGGAGCGCGCAGATCGCCAATTCGCGCTGGGGCGTACTTGCGTATCGCAGCAAGAAAACCGTGCGGGCTGTCATCCGGCCGGTGGCTCGATTAAGCAAATTGTTAACGGGACAAAGACAAGGCGCATCAACCTTCGCGCCCGCCGATCTCCGCGGTAAGCGCTCGCTCGATCTCCCGATGAATCCGTCCTGACGGGTCAAGTCCCTGAAGCTTCCTCATGCGTGCATCAGCGCTACAAAACGCACGACGTCAAAAAATAAGGGAATAATTTGCCGTGCTGGTTCGTTTAATTCATGAGCGCGGTACATCGCGCCGGCGGTTGGTACGCGCTCGTCCAACATTCATGGGGAAACAAATGAACTTCAAACGCATTGCATCGATGTTGCTGGCTGTCCTGACCGTCACACTCGCAGTCTCCCTTGCCGGATGCCAGACCGACGGCGCCGCCTCAGGGTCGAGCTCGGGCGGGAGCTCCAGTAGCGGCGGGTATTGATTGGTGCTGACGGGTATTGAGTCACCCGCGAGTTCACCCTGCTTGAGCCTACTGAAAGCATCGCGTCGATGAACGTGTTTTGGACGCAGGGACCGTGAGCGGCCCGCCTCGTCCCCCGGGGGTGCCGGAATCTGCTTTCCAGGAGGCGCTGACAGCATTCAGGGCGATTGCGGGCCAGAGCGCCGTTCTCTCGGGAGACGGTGCGGCGCAGCCGTATTTGGATCCGTTCGCACCCGGAGACACGCACGCTTACGAAGCGTCGGCCATTGTGCTGGTATCGAATGTCGACCAGCTTCGTGCCGTGCTCGGCGTCGCGAATCGGTATGGCGTGCCGTTGTGGAGCGTATCGACCGGACGCAACTTCGCTTACGGCGGCGCAGCGCCACGACTTAAGGGCTGTGTCGTGCTGGACTTGCAGCGCATGAACCGCATCATCGAGATCGATGAAACGCTCGGTTATGCGCTGGTCGAACCGGGTGTCAGCTACTACGATCTTTATCAGGCACTTCAAACGCGAGGCATCGCGCTGTGGCTCGATCCACCGGCTGCAGGCTGGGGCAGCGTGGTCGGCAATACACTGGAGCGCGGCTTTGGCACGACCCCCTACGGGGATCACGCAGCCATGCAGTGCGGAATGGAAGTGATGCTGGCGAACGGTGAGGTGGTACGCACCGGCATGGGCGCAATGAACGGCAATCAGGACTGGCAAGTATTCAAGGCGGGTTTCGGTCCTTCCTACGACGCCATGTTCATGCAGTCGAATTTCGGCATTGTGACCAAGCTCGGCATCTGGTTGATGCCCAAGCCTGAAGGCACCATGCTGTGCACTTACAAGTTCCGGCACGACGCCGATCTTGAGCGCATTGTCGAGACGCTGCGTCCTTTGAAATTCGACGACACATTGCAAAGCAACGCGATCATCGAAAGCGCGGTGCGGTGGGCTGCCGGCGTATCGGTACGCAAGCAATGGTACGACGGCCCCGGCCCAATACCTGATGCGGCTATAGAGACCATGACGCGCAAGCTCGGCATAGGCCGCTGGAATCTTCGCTTCTGCCTGTATGGTCCCGAAGCGATGGTAAAGGCGCGTCGCGATGTGATACACCAGCGCTTCTCATCCATCGCCGACGCCGAGTTGCTCGAGTCACCCTATACGCTTGCCAATGTTGAACCCAAAGGCGGCGGCGATCGCAGCCAGGTCGGCATTCCCAATCTCGACGCATTCAACTTGCTGAACTGGCGCGGCGGCTCTGGCGCGCATGTTGATTTCTCGCCCGTATGTGCGCCGCTTGGCCGCGATGCAGTCAGGCAATATCGAATGATCAGGGACCGCGCAGCGCAGTATGGCTTCGATTACTACGGCGGTTTTACAGCCGGCCCGCGCAGCATGCATCATATTTTTGCGGCAATCTTTAATCGTGACGATCCGGCGCAAGCGCGCGATGCGGGCGAGCTGCTGAAGACGTTGATCAACGACTTCGGCGCGGCGGGTTATGGTCAATACAGAACCCACCTCGCCTTCATGGATCTCGCAGCTTCCCAGTATGATTTCAACAATCATGCGTTGATGCGCATGAGCGAGAGCATCAAGGAAGCGCTCGATCCGAACGGCATTTTATCGCCGGGGAAACAAGGTATCTGGCCCAGGAAGATCAAGGAGCGCGACTGATGAAAACCGGCCGGCGCGAGTTCGTGGTGACCACTTCGCTCGCAACCGCATGCTTGCGCGTGTCATGGCCCGCGCAGACCATGCTGCAGTCTGCAACGCTATCAAGCGAGCAAATGGCGCTTGGCGACACGCTTACCATCGTCTTCGACGAACAACTGCCGGACAGCCGCGCTTTTGCTGTCAGATCGCGCATGATGGGCGCACGTATTGTGCCGCTAGGAAACGATATCGGCATGCTGTGGTTCAAGCGTTTGATGCCGCTGGCCAGTTCGCCTGGGAACACCATCGCGGGACTGACAACACACGCCAACGCGTTCTTGCTGACACGCTTCGCCCAAGGTATTGGCTTGCAGGTTGCTCAACGTACAACCGAGAAGCATGCGGGGTCCGATACGCTGGTCATGTGGCAGCTGGATGCTAACGACGCCCGCACCGGCTCCTGATTGCAGCCATGGTTCTGCGGTCCCTTTACAGAATTAACGCGATGAGCCTGACCCAGCAAGACACAACTGCGCGATCGGCAAGAAAGAGTGTACGCACCGAACATGGCGAGTAAAACTCAACCGCTCTCCGTTAAAGAAGCATGACCATAAGGGCCTGTCGAGCCCCATTGCGGTGCCCTTTTTATGTGTGCTGACGCACACCGTTTAAAAAGCATGCTTATGGTTGTGATGTAGCGCACACATCTGAAGGTTTTCTCGTTGGTCCCCGTAATCGGCGTCGATACACTTTGGTCAGATCGTAAAACCGGGGAAGGCAATGCAACCAATGACGGGCTTCGTGCTGTATGGCATCTGCGCAGCAATAGTTGCCGCGATTGCTGGCAAAAAGGGACTGAGCTGGAGTGCTTATCTGCTTGTGATGCTGCCCCTGGGGCCAGCGGTCGCAATCATTCTGCCGCTCTACACTCAGGGCTCGGCAAACAGCCTCACGACAACAGCACTCGTTTTTTGCGTGCCGCTTGCAGCGCTGCTGGTAGCGCTGTTCAGCAAGGGACCGGCGACACTTACATCAGGCACCGAATCACGCGAGCAGAAAGGCGCTTGAGCACGGCAGGCGTTCGCCGTCAAACCAACGCACATCCATCCATAGGCCGGCAACACGCCGGTTGCCCGCGCATCAATCGCGACAAATTTCAGTCCAAACAAAAATAACGGCGCCTGTCATCAGATGACGGGCACCGCTATTCAGCAACCCAAACCGGGCTCGCTCAGGCCGCCAGCGCCTCTTCCTCCACTGCGCGTACTGTCAACGGCTCGGGCGGCGTTCCGTACGCGTAGTCGAGCGTCATGCGCATATAGTCGTAGCTCTTGCGAATGGCAGCACGCACCTTGTTGATCGTCTCCGCCGGCGGATTGGTACCCAGCAACGTGGCCACAATATCCAACGCCATCCACGGGTGCTCGTCGTCGTAATGCGCGTGCACTTTGAGCCAGCGCATTGCCGACTTGCGAATCGGTTCCGGAAAGGTCAGCGCATACGTTTCTTCAGAGCAGACAAAACACGAGAAGTCACCCGTTGCGCCTTCAACTGCATAGTTCGTTGCCGCCACCGCTACCGCCAACTCGTCGGTGAGGCTGACATGCCCGCACCAATGCGCGAGCGCATGCATTTCGCTCGGCACCTCTTGCGACAGCAGGTCATCAAGTCCGAGGCCGCTTGCCCCTGCCCATTGCAGCCAGTGCTTGGCATGCATGTTCTCAACCCGGATATTCTGGATGAGGTAGGACCGTGCCATCCCTTCGCCATGCGAATGACCGAACCGTGCTTTCATCAGGTTC
>DASYLW010000533.1:0-6519 GCA_036009385.1 Caballeronia sp. | reverse complement strand
CGTGCTGATCAAACAGCTCTCCCGTACCTCCCGGTACTTTCCGCACAAGTCCCGCCCTGCCGGCGTTGCGGAAAAGAACACCTCCTTGCCTACTTTTTCGCTCTTCACATATCCCCGCGCCATCAGCTTCTTAATGGCATAGCTGGCAACGTGCGTGTCCTCTATATTGAGAACAAAGCAGATATCGGCAATCTTTTTCTTCCGGTCACGATGGCTCACATGATGCAGCAGCGATACTTCCACCGCCGTCATGTCCTTCGCGCCCGCTGCCGACATGCATCGAACCATCCAGCGGTTAAACGCATTGCCGGCCATGATCAGGCCATATTCGAACTCGGACAACTCGGCGCTCGTTTCAGAGACGAGATGCTCGGACGAAACGATCTTGGTCGGATGACGGGGCATGGATATCTAGACGGAAGAATATGTCGGCGAGTGTAGCGTATGGAACGAAATTTACCGCTACGTCCAAATTCTTATTGATAATTTGTCGATAAATTATTGACAATGTACATTCCCGAGCTAGCGTCGAGACGGCTTCTCTTTCGCCTTTCGTTCAAGCACGCACTCGATTACCGGCAAAACGCAGCATGACACCACCCAAAATTCATCCACTCGGCGACACCGCGCTTGTTTGCGAAGCGCCCCCGCCCGCCACGCTCGAATGCCAGCGCCGAATGTGGGCGCTCGCCGACGCGGCGCGCCTGTGGCCGCATGTCGTGGAGGTGGTGCCGGGCATGAACAACCTCACGCTCGTCTTCGATCCCCTCCAGGCAGATTCCGCCGACCTCGCGCAACAAATGAAAAACACGTGGGAGCAAGCGGCAGAAGTCGATGTGGGCACCGCTGAAATCGAAATCCCGGTGCGCTACGGCGGCGCTGACGGGCCCGATCTTGCATCGCTGGCGAAGTCGCTGAACTTAAGCATCGATGAACTCGTGAAGCGCCACACTCGAGCCGATTACATCGTATTTTTCCTCGGCTTCCAGCCCGGCTTCGCCTACCTCGGCGGCCTCGATCCCACGCTGCATGCGCCTCGTCATCCCAAACCGCGGCTGGAAGTGCCGGCGGGGTCGGTGGGTATCGGCGGGGAGCAGACAGGTATCTATCCAGCGGTGTCGCCGGGTGGCTGGCAACTGCTGGGACGCACGGATCTGAAGCTCTTCGATCCCGCCCGCAACCCGCCCACGCTGATGCAACCCGGCGATCACGTCCGTTTTACCGCGCTGGAGGTGCTCGCATGATCGACATCATTCGTGCCGGCATGCTCAGCTCCGTGCAGGATCTTGGCCGCGCGGGGTATCGGCACCTCGGTGTCAGTTCGGGCGGCGCACTGGACGCGCTGTCGCTGGAAATCGGCAACCGGATCGTGGGGAACATGCCGGGCGCGGCTGGCATCGAACTGACGCTCGGACCCGCCACGCTGCGCTTCACGCGCGCTACGCGCGTGGCCATCACCGGTACGGATTTCGCTGCCACGCTGGACGACAAACCCGTCTACTCATGGTGGAGCCTGCCGGTCCAGGCGGGCCAGGAACTGACGCTGCGTGGTGCCAAGCACGGCATGCGCGGATATGTGTGCGTGGCGGGCGGTATCGATGTCCTGCCCGTGCTCGGTTCCCGCAGCACCGACCTCGGCGCCTGTTTCGGCGGTCTCGGCGGCCGGGCGTTGCGCGATGGCGACCGTTTGGCTACCGGCGTGCCGCAGCCGAACAAGAGCGCGGCGTTTTCATCGGCGGGAACGGCTTTTGGGGTGAAAGCGCCCGCGTGGTGCAAATTCGTATACGTGGAGGAACCGGTGCGGCGCGGCAAACACACGCCGGGCAATTCATGGTCGCTGCCGATCCGCGTGTTGCGCGGTCCCGAATACGAGACCTTCACGCAAACGGCCCAGCGCGACTTCTGGAACGAGGAGTGGACGATCACCCCGAACAGCAACCGCATGGGATTCCGGCTCGCCGGCACGGTGCTTGAACGCGGCGACAAAGCCGACTTGCTCTCCCACGCCGTATTGCCCGGGACGATTCAAGTCCCGCCGAACGGTCAGCCGATCGTGCTGATGGGCGATGCCCAGACCACCGGCGGATATCCAAAAATAGGCTCGGTCATCAAGGCCGACTTGTGGAAGCTCGCGCAAGCGCGGCTCAACAGCGGTGTGCGCTTTATCGAAACAACGGTGGAAGCCGCGCGTCACGCGCTGGCGGAAGAGCGCATGTATGTGAAACAGGTCGAATCGGCTATCGCGATGCACGCGGAACGCCTCGACCGGTAAGTGAACAAGGAACGAAGATGGAAATCGATCTGAACGCCGATCTCGGCGAAGGCATGGGCACTGACGAAGCACTGCTCGATCTCGTGAGCTCCGCGAATATTGCTTGCGGCTGGCACGCGGGCGGGGCAACTGCCATGCGCGATTGCGTGCGCTGGGCTGTTGCGAAGGGTGTTGCCATCGGCGCGCATCCGAGTTTCAACGATCCCGAGAATTTTGGCAGGAAAGAGATGGACATTCCCGTGTACGAAATTTACGCGGGCGTGTTGTATCAGCTGGGCGCGCTGGCCGCGATCGTGAGGGCCGAAGGCGGCCGGATGTCGCATGTAAAGCCGCACGGTGCGCTGTATAACCAGGCCGCGAAGAATCCGGACATTGCCGAGGCTATTGTTGCGGCGATCCGCGATTTCGATTCGTCGTTGCTCGTGTTCGGGCTGGCGAACGGCAATCTCGTCGATGCCGCGCGCAAGGCGAACATGGTCGCGATCGAGGAAGTTTTTGCGGACCGTGGGTATCGGGCGGATGGCTCGCTCGTGCCGCGCAAGGACCCCGGCGCATTGCTCGAGGATGAGGAAGCCGTGCTTACCCGCACGCTGAGAATGGCAACGGAGCATCGCGTCCAGGCGGTCAGCGGGGAATGGGTGCCGATCAATGCGCAGACGGTTTGTCTTCACGGCGACGGCGCGCATGCGCTCGCATTCGCCCGGCGGATTCGCGGGGCGCTTGAAACAGCGGGCATCGACGTTCGTGCTGCGCACGCGGCCGAGGTTTGATGAGCTGTCTTTAGCATTTCTCGCTGCTTGGCGCCCTGTCGCGCAGCGAGCCTACGCCTCAGAAATAACGCCTCAATGAACCTGAATGCCTCGCGATTTGGCGGGGCGTTTTCGTAAGCGGCCATAGAGCCGTTTTATCAAGCCAACGGAACGGCCCGCTCGAAGAGAAGCGGTTCGTCCAGCGGCGGAAGAAGCCCTTACCGGGGCATTAGCTCGACCACTTGGAGATCTTATGGGTACCGCTGTCAATCTATGGCCACTGATAGGCGTGGCCGTCATCATCGTGGGGTTTATCCTGCGCTTCAATCCGATGCTGATCGTGGCCGCCGCCGCCGTCGTCACCGGGCTGGCGGCGCACTTTCCCATCGATCGCATCCTCACTGCCATCGGTACGGGTTTTCTCAAGACGCGCAACATTCCGCTCATCATTTTGCTGCCGCTGGCCGTGATCGGTTTGCTGGAACGGCACGGGTTGCGTGAACGCGCGCAAATCTGGATTTCGGGCATCAAGGCGGCAACGGTGGGGCGTTTGCTGATCGTCTATTTGCTGATTCGCGAGTTGACGGCGGCCGTCGGGCTGACCGGTCTTGGCGGACATCCGCAAATGGTCCGGCCGCTGCTCGCGCCCATGGCCGAAGGCGCCGCGCAAACACGTTTCGGCAAACTCTCCGATGAAACCCGCTTCAAGCTGCGAGCGTGGTCCGCCGCGACCGATAACGTCGGCCTGTTCTTCGGCGAAGACATCTTCGTTGCGTTCGGCGCGATCGTATTGATGACGACCTTCCTCAAGGAAGCAGGGATCGTGGTCGAACCGCTGCACGTCGCCGTCTGGGGCATCCCCACGGCGATCTGCGCATTCCTGATTCACGGCTTCCGGCTGTGGCTGCTCGATCGACGGCTGAATCGCGAACTCGGCGCGTTGACCAAAAACGTTCGCGGAGAAACTGCATGACACTCACGCTCAACTATCTGTTCTACCTGCTGGGCATCGTGCTGGTGATTGTTGCCGGCATGATCTACGTCGACAAAAAACATCCGCGCCGTCTCACCGCCGGCACCTTCTGGCTCGTGTACGCGCTGATTTTCCTGATCGGCGACTGGCTGCCGGCCAATGTGGTCGGCGTACTGGTCGTGGCGATGGCCTTGATCGCCGGCTTCGGAGGCGTTACGGCAGGCAAGCCGAAGATGCTCTCCGATGAAGCGCGCCGCCAAAGCGCCCTGCGTCTTGGCAACAAGCTGTTCGTGCCGGCGTTGACCATCCCGGTGGTGACGGTGATCCTCACGCTGGGAGCGAGTTACCTGGTGTTCGGCGGCAAGCCGCTGCTCGATCCGAAGAACGTCACGCTGATGGGCTTTGGCATCGGCTGTATCGTTGCGCTCGCCGTGGCCTGCGTGATGACGCGCGATACGGTCGGGCAATCGATGAAAGAAACGCGCCGTCTGGTCGACGCACTTTCGTGGGCCGCCGTGCTTCCGCAAATGCTGGGCATGCTGGGTCTGGTGTTCTCGGATGCGGGCGTGGGCAAGGCGGTCGCGCACGTGACAACGGCTTATGTGAACCTCGATTACCGCCTGGTCGCGGTGGCCGTGTATTGCGTCGGCATGGCGCTTTTCACGATGGTCATGGGCAACGGCTTCGCGGCGTTCCCGGTGATGACGGGCGGCGTAGGCGTGCCGATCCTGGTCGGCGTATTCCACGGCAATCCGGCCACGATGGTCGCGATCGGCATGTTCTGCGGTTACTGCGGCACGCTCATGACGCCGATGGCTGCGAACTTCAACATGGTGCCCGCCGCGCTGCTCGAATTACCCGATAAAAACGCGGTGATCAAAGTCCAGATTCCGACGGCGCTGTCGTTGCTGGTGGTGAATATCTTCTTGCTGAACTGGATGATGTTCCTGTAATGCGAAGGCGTGGGTCAAGCCGGATCCACCACGAACCCACGCTTTCTAAGCAACGCCAACACGCCTCTTCTCCCTCCAAGATGCAACGCGCCGATAGCCATGAACACAGGCTTGTTCGGCGCGGCCATCGCCACCATCCGCGCCGCGAATCGATAGTTGCGGTCGACCACCACCCGATTGTCGATCTGCCTCGCAAGCTGCTTCGATCGCGCCAGTTTCTCCGTCTTGGCGTCGTCCCACGCCTTCAGCGCATCGGCGTCGCCAATCCGCCATAACCGGTGCAACTCCTTCACATCGGCGACATTCTCGGCCGGCGTCTGCACCAGATCCTGCGCGAGCATTTCCCGCTGCTGCGCCTGCGTGAGCCGCGTGAACGCGGCAATCTGCTCATTGAGCGTCTCCAATCCCACCACCCGCCCGCGCGGCCGCAAATACACGTTCTGCAGTTGCGTTTCCGTACCGAACTCGGTCTGGAATCCGGCCTTCAAGGTATCGACGGTTTCAACCAGCATCGATGCCAGCCATGGCCTCGACCGGCTGATATCGTCGAGCATGGCGGGGTTGCCGCGCATGCGTGTTTCCACCTTTTTCCAGAGCGCATCGGGCAGATAGCGAGACAGGCACGGCGCCCGGCACGCGCCATATTTGCTGACTTCATCCGCCGACACGAGCAGGTCGTCAGGGGAGATTTCCAGCGCGAGGGTGGGCGATGCATCGAGTGCGCCGAGGATCGGCTTGCGGAACGGCTGGCTGGCGGGATAGTCGTCGGCATAACCAACGTGCAGCGTGCCAAGCACGTAGATAGTGACCTGGCCTTTGGTCGCGACGTAGAACGGCATATGCGCCGGCTGCGCCTGCACCGGACCACTGGCGGTAGTCCCGTCGGAACGGTCTACATCGGGCGGCGCCGGACGCGCGGGCGGCACCCTTAGACCAGGCAACGAACCAGCGGACGTGGGCGGCACCGCGGCGCCCGGCGGCGAGCGCGCGCCGGTCACAGCAAAAGCTAACCGCGGCGCCAGGCAAAAAACGGCCAGGAGCGCCGCAACAACAACAGCAAAAACCGCAAGAAACCGGCGCGCAACCTGCCGCGCCGTCTGGCGTTCAGGCATCGATCTCCCCGACTTCCTCGGCGCGATGACAAGAGACGTGCCGCCCATCGACGAAACGCAGCGCCGGTTCTTCCACGCGGCATTTATCGATTGCATACGGGCAGCGCTGATGAAATGTGCAACCTGATGGAGGGTTAAGCGGCGAAGGCATTTCGCCCTGCAGCCGGATCTTGATGCGCCGATCTTCTTCGAACAAGGCAGGCGTCGCCGACATCAGCGAGCGCGTATACGGATGACGCGGCCGTGCGTAGATCGTTGCCTTGTCGCCAAGTTCGGCCACACCGCCAAAATACATCACCATGACGTCATCGGCGATATGTTCCACCACCGACAAGTTGTGCGAGATGAACACATAGCTTGTACCGAACTGCTGCTGCAGATCCATGAACAGATTCAGAATCTGCGCCTGGATGGATACATCGAGCGCGGATACGGGTTCATCGGCCACCAGGATCTGCGG
>DASYLW010000532.1:0-7744 GCA_036009385.1 Caballeronia sp. | reverse complement strand
GGGACACCGGCAAAACCGCATAGCACTGCAATGGCATACACCAGCAGGAATTTTCTGGCGAGCATGGGCCGCAGCCCAAGGCGCACGCCTTGCCGTTTGGTTTGGCGCGGTGGCGTGACGCGTGGCTGTGTTGCCGATGCAGGGCCAAACCGTGCAAACATGAGGACCATCACGGCGCTCAACGCGGCGGTCAGCATCGCGCTCACGAGCCAGACAGAACGCCAGCCCCATGACGCCAGCAACGCGGGCACCATCAGCCCGTTCAGCAAGACCCCGAAGTTTGTGCCGCTGCCAATGACCCCGATGGCTTTCGCCCGATGCTGCTCATCGATCAACGGTGCGATCAGCGCCATCATCGGGACCCAGGTCGCGGCAGCGCAGGCATTGAGCGTGACGAGAGCGGTGCCCATCATCCATGCGTTGTTAGCGAATGCGAGGCCGGCGAGGTCCAGGGCTGACAATGCAGTAGCCGCGAGCACGACCCTTGCCGCCCCAAAACGGGCGGCGGCGAGGCCTGATAATAGCGCCATCGCGACATTGGCCATTTGCCGTGCGGCGGTGATGTACCCGGCCTGTGCATAGTTGAAGCCGATGTCCTGCTTCATCTGCGGCAGGACGACAGGAAAGAGATAAACGCCGAATCCGTAAGTCGCGGCGATCACGCCGGTTAGCAGCAGCGTGACAGCCAGTTGATTGGCGAGGTCGGGCGAAACGCGCGGCGAAACATCCATGGCAGGCTACCGGAAGAAGTCGTTGGATTTATTCTCGGCCGCCTTGCTTTATGATGGAAATGATTTAATTTACTAACATTGATTAAGCCTCGTCATCATTGATTCCGACCATGAACCTTGATCTTTCGCTCCTGCGCGCGTTTGTTGCTGTCACGGAAGCTGGCGGTTTTACCAAGGCGGCGCGACGGCTGAACCTGACGCAATCCGCGATCAGTCACCAAATACGGCGGCTTGAAGAAGAAGTGGGGCGGCCGCTTTTATATCGAACCACGCGCAGTCTGACCCTGACCGAAGACGGCGAGGATTTCCTGCGTTACGCGATGCAGATCCTCAACGCGATGGACGCGGTCACGCAGCGTTTTCAATCGTCCCCGGCTTCAGGTGTCGTGCGTTTTGGAGCGCCGGATATTTTCATGGGAGAACGGCTGCCTGTTTTGCTGACGCAATTTTCCCGGGCATTTCCGAATGTGCGGCTGGACGTGAGCGTGGGCATGAGTCTCGACTCGCAGGCGATGGTCGCTGCGCACGAACTCGATCTGGCCGTGGTGCTGTGCGTGCACGGGGACGCGGATCCGGGCACCGACGGTATCGTGTTGCGGCGCACGCGGTTCGTCTGGGCAGCGGCCGAGTCGTTCGAAGCGCGTGCGGGGGCCTCGCTGCCGCTCGCGTTTTTTCCGGCGCCGTGTGTGAATCGGCGAGTGGCGCTTGAGGCGCTCGATGGCCTGCCGGTGGACTGGCATGTTGCGTTTACATCGTCGAGTCAGTCGGGAATACGTGCTGCCGTGATGGCGGGGCTTGGGATTACGCCGTTGACTCGCGATGACCTCGAGCCGGGGATTGTGGTGGTCGATGGGCAATATGGGTTGCCACCCTTGCCGGAAGCGGAATTCAGGCTGCTATGGGGCAAGGGTGAGCCCACGCTCGCCGCGCAGGAGTTCGGCAGGCTTGTGCTCGATGCGCCGGTCGAGCGGCCGCTGCGGGCGAGTGCGACCCAGTTTGCTTGACGGGGGTGGTCGCGGGGGATGCGAACTACGCGCCGGGCTGCGTGGGTGTTGATACGCGACGCAGGGCTGAAGCTTGGGAACGGCGGATCGAGAAACCCGCCAACGACAATAGCGCTAGCAACGTCGCATAAGCACGCCATGCCCGCAATGTGCAGCGGCGACGATCCTGAAGCCGCTTTACTCGACGTGTGCGACCGCCTTGCAGACCACAACCAACTCGGCCCCGATAGACGGCTCTAAAACAAGCACGGTTAATCTCCGCTCCCGTATCTCAGTTACGAAGTGTGTGGCTCTTGCGTCGGTCATCGCGTGTTCGTGCCCGTCTCGACTACACGCCCAATTGATGTGACTGCGAATTTCATCCGGGTGAAACTCCCGCTCGGAAGAAAGCAACAACCGCGAAGTGACGTTCTGTAAACTCATTTCGCCAAGCTTGAAATGCGTTACTCCATCGCACCGGATGACCGCTAGACCGCCGTTCACAAGCTGAAAATTCAGCACTAGATGTTGCGTGTCTCGGGTGTAGGACAGCCCAACTAGTTCAGCGTCGTGATAGTTCTTCTGATTCATTTTTAGCTCCCGTTGCTACTATTACCACGGCAAAAGCGAAAAGCTTCGCCCGCCTTCCCGGTTGAATGCACCGTCCGCGCCAAGCGGCCCATAGTTGTGCGCGTGTGGAATTCCTTGGCCGTGGTCGTGATCGAAGTCGAAATCGACTACGGGCGCACCGGTATCTCCGTATAGCCGCATTTGTTTGCTACCGGGGTTCGTGTACCACGTTCCCGGCTCGCCGTAATTCGGCGTTTTCGCAATGTCAAAACCATCGCCAAAGCCGGGCGTGTCGCCAAGCTCAAACGGCGCGGCCTCGCCAAGCTTTGTTGCCGCCTTGTCCGCACTCTCGCTAAACCCGGACGCCGCTTTTTGCATTGCTTCGCGCCGCACGTTCTCGCGCCGCGCGACCATGCGTACAAGTGACAGAAGATACGGCATTTCCGACGGCTTCACGGTTTCGAACGACGGTGTATTTGCCACTCGTTCGCGCTCTTCCCTCGCGTCAATAACGGCATTGTATTCAAGCAGCGAAGCGCGATTTGCCGCCCCCCGCGCGTAGTAGTCAAATGGCGGCGGGTCTGGTCCATCCTTTCGCGCTGGCGGGTCGAGCGTAAAGCCGCCATTCTCGAAAACGTTAGTTGTCGCTCCGTTTTCCTGCAAGACAATTACCGCGCCATCACGCACGTAAGCGAGCAATGTTTGAAGTGTTTCCCGTGCGGGTTTCGGATTTTTCGAGTACCACGAAAAACCCTTCCGCAAGAACAATTCGACGCGCGCCACAAGCGCCGCGTTCGATTCCCAGACAACCATGTCGGCGTGCATCAACATAGCGCGCCCGGCCTTCATTTTCTCGGCGTCTTCGATGAAGCTTCGCCTCTTGTGCAGCACGTACCGATAGCCGTTATAGCGCGTTAATTCCGTTGTCATGCGGTGGAGTCTCCTTTGCTTGCAACAGACCCAACGCTAACGCACTTTTCCGCGCGTCCATCTCGATAAACAGATGGACGCGCGGTCGATGACTTACACGGAGTTTGCATCAAGGGTTTTGCCGCCATGTGCCGCCCACGCGCAATGGCTAACGGTGTTAAAGCAATTAGCGAACCTAAGCAAACCACTGGCACCGAAAGCAGCAACCCGGCACCAATCCCGAACGCTGCCTCCAAACCTGCCAAATCCCGGCGCGAGCGACAAACCAATACCTACATCTGCTCGGCAATGCTGTGCGCAGTCGCCGCCGACAGTGTCCACCCCAAGTGCCCATGTCCCGTGTTGTAGAACACCCCTCTACGCTTGCCACTCCCGACCTTCGGCAACATGCTTGGCAGCATCGGCCGCAAACCCGCCCACGGAATCACGCGCGATGTCGCCACGCCCGGGAAATGGCGGCGCGTCCAGTCAACCAGCGGTGCAATCCGGTCCGAGCGAATGTCGCGATTAAAGCCGTTGATTTCAGCCGTACCCGCTACGCGAAAACGGTCAGCGCCAAGCCGGCTAGTGACAATCTTCGCGCTCTCGTCGAGCAGGCTGACCCGCGGAGCACCCTCGCGACTCGCGGCGTCATCCAGGCACACGGTGATCGAATAACCCTTGACCGGATAGATATTCACATGGTCGCCAAGCATCGATGCAATCTGCCGGCTTGCCACGCCAGCGCACACCACGATGCGGTCGAATTCATATCGTTGCTCGTTACCCGCGATGCCTCCCTGCAGCACACGCAATGCGAACGGGCCGTCGCCACGCTGCACGATATCCGCGATCTGCGTGTCGTATTGAAAGCATACGCCGCGGCGCTCGCAGGCTTCGGCCAGACCGCGCGTGAACTTGTGGATGTCGCCGGTCGAGTCGGACGGCGTGAAAAATCCGCCGTGGAAATCGCCTTGCAAAGTGGGTTCGATCGCGCGCATTTCGTCGTTTGTGACCGCGCGCCGGTCAAGGCCGCCAGTCTGCAAAAGCAGATTCACTTTCGCGGCGGTATCGAAGTCCTTCTTCTGCTGGTACATATGCAGGATGCCGCGCTGCTCGAGGTCGAAGTCGATCCCTTCACGTTCAGCAATCCCAAACAGATGCTCCCGTGCGGCAATTGCAAGGCGCACCGTCTCAACGGTATTGGCCCGGTAATTCGGGATCTGGCGCAGGAATTCGCCCATCCACGAATACTTATGCCAACTCGGCGCGGGGTTCAGCAGCAGCGGTGCGTCGCGCGTGAACATCCATCGCAGGCCCTTCAGCACAGTGGCCACGCTATTCCAGACCTCGGCGTTGCTGGCGGAAAGCTGGCCGCCGTTGGCGAACGATGTTTCCATCGCCGCGTATCGATGACGGTCGAAAACGGTGACGTCGTGGCCGCGTTCGGAAAGGGCGTAAGCAGTCGTGACGCCGGTAATACCGGCGCCAATGATGGCGATTCGTGACATGACAAGGTCCAGATGAAAGTTGGGCATCGCCGGTGTTGCCGGCGTCTATGCCCCATCTGTCCGTGTACCTGAGAGTTTCAGTCGTGGCGTTGCACGCACGACATCCCCGTCGGTGGACGCATTAAAGCGTCGCTCTCCAGATGTTCCTGCTGCGCGGTCCTTTGGCCTGAGAGTTTCCGGGGCGGTTGCTCCGTCGGCGCCGTCACCGTGTTGCCGTGACAGTCTCTCCCGCGCTAGCGATTAGAACCCCGCCAAGATACCGTCTAAAAATGGGACAGGCAAGGGGGTGATGGGAAACGCCGCTTCTCGCAAAGGCCTAGCCTGGCTTTTGATCTGCCAGCGCAGAAGCCACTTGGCACCGCCCGCAGCGCGGCTGAAAATCCTTATGGCAGCGCACGGATTTTGTCTAAGCTTTCATTTAATACAATTATTTCTTTATGCTTTCATTCCAATATAAGATGCGCTTCTCTTTATCGATTTTGGAGACCGCATGAATCCTTTTGCGAAGGCAGTCGCCACTCTGGCCGCCTGCATTGGCGCTTTTACCGTCGTCGTATGTATCGTCGAAGGGCTGGCCGGATAACGGAGCGCGGCCGGGCTCTAACCCGGCGCCGCTAGCGCATTTGCCAGACGCGCAAGTTGAATAACGGCAAGATGCCATAGACGTGGTCGAACATATCCGACTGGATTTGTTCGTACGATTCCCAGCTCGTTTCGTCGACAAACAGGAACACTTCCAGCGGCAGGCCGCGTTCCGTGGATTGCAACTGGCGCACCACCAGCGGCATGTCTTTTCGGATCGCAGGGTAGTGGCGAAAGTAGTCGGACAGATACCGGCGAAACATGCCGAGATTGGTCAGGCGTTGCCCATCGTCGGGCACGGTGAACGCCACGCGAAAGGCGGCGCTCGCCGTCAGTTTGGCGAGCAGTTCGTCGTCGCAAAACCGGATGCTCTCAATGTCCAGGTTAATGGCATGCTTGACCCGCCGCCCACCGGATTCAACCATGCCGCGCCAGTTCTTGACGCTATTGGTCAGCAACACATAGCTTGGCAGCATGACAATGGAATTATCGAAGTTCTGAACCTTGATCGTGTTCAGCGCAATGTCGATGACCGTTCCGTCAGCCACGAATCCGGGTACTTCGATCCAGTCGCCCACGCGCAGCATGTCATACGCGGCCAGTTGAATGCTGGCGACAAAACCTAGCAGCGAATCGCGAAAGATAATGATCAGGAGCGCAGTCATTGCGCTCACGCCGGTGAGGAAATTGGCCGGCGAGCGATGCAGCAGCAGGGAGACCGCGGTAATCAGCGCCAGCACATACAGGACAATGGCAGCTATCTGAAGAAAGCTTTTGATCGGTCTCTGGCTTGCAAAGGGAAAATGACTATAGCGATCTTCAATGCTTTCCAGGAACGCGAATGCAGCCCGCAGGACGGTCACGACCATGAAGCATGCGGACAGCGTTTCCACGGGATCACCCAGCGCGGAAATAACCGGGAAAGTCACGCCGGTGAGCAACGGGGCTGAGAGGTAAATGATGATCGCAGGCACCAGCGGCGCCAGCCGGTGAAACACCTTGCGACGCTCGGCGGCACGCAGCCACTTGCGGCGTTCCCCGCGCGCGAGATGTCCGACGATCTTCAACAAGATAAAGCGGGTGATGTAGTAGCAGAGCATGCTGGACAACAGAATCGCCAGGAACAACATGATGACGAGAACGATCGCCACGGGCATGCTGTCGGTGTGGACATAGAAATGACGTCCATCCGGTCCATTCACTACGCTGAACATGTTGTTGAACATAGAACCCCTCAGCGCCGACCAGCCTCTTTGTCCTGAAGATGATCCGGGCTCGCGCGGTACCGGTCATTTCCCCGATCTTGTTATTCAGCCCCGCTAGCAAGCCCCGCTACTCAGCCTTACTAAACGTTGCTGAACTGCGATCCAATGAGCCTGTCAACGGCATTGTAACGGCCTCCTGATCTTCACGGCGAGGCCATTCGCTCCTTGTCCGCGCGGAAAACCGCTTAAGTTTACTTATACCCAACCCATTTTGGTTAATTGGACCGGGCTGATCCGGCTACCGACCATCCAGTCAATGCCGGTCGTTTCACATCAGGTGAAGCACCGCATTCAACTAGATGGAGACCAGACATGCTAGCCGATGAGGCAATTGCGGGCGATGCTGAAATCGCCGCGCTTTCGGCTCGCGCGCAGGGGTTGCGGGTCGTGCCGCTAGCGCCGTTGATCTCGATTCCGGTCGCAGCCAGCGTTGCGATCAATGGCGAAAGATCGGCGCGTCGAACAATTTGTCGAGACGTGCCGGCAAATGCTGGGTTCGCTGAAATAGTTTTATGGCGGGCAGAGGTGCCTTGTGTCAAAGCACGTTCGATGGAAACCGGACGCTGACCACCAGTCCGCCGCCGGGTGCATCGCCAAGGGCAATCTGCGCATGATGTACCCGCGCGATCTCGCGTACGATGGCGAGTCCCAGTCCACTTCCTTCCACGTAGTGTTCCGTCTGGCTCCGGTAGAAACGCTCGAACACCGCATCGCGTTCGTGCGGTGCAATGCCGGGACCATTGTCGATAACCTGCAGCAACGCGTCTTCTTCCAAGCGCGTTACGCGGACCGTGATGATGGAATCGTCGCCGGCATAACGAACAGCGTTATCGATCAGGTTGCCGCACAGCTCCGCCAACAATTCCCGATTCCCCATGACCCCGACATCCGCCTCATGCTCGAAACCGAGATCGATACTGCGTGCCCGCGCCACGGGCGACCAGTCGAGCGTCACGCTGCGCGCGAGCTTGTCGAGGCGCAGCGGCATGAGCAAACCGGCGTCGCTGCTGTCGTTGTCGAGGCGTGATAGCGACAGTAGCTGCTGCACGCCCTTTGCCGCTTGCCTGACGGCGCCGTTCAGACGCGTCAGATGCACGCGCGCGGGCTCGTTCAGCGTTTCGCGCAGCGCGAGCTCCGACTCGGCCTGGATGATGGCGAGCGGTGTCTTGAGTTGATGCGCGGCGTCCGTGAAA
>DASYLW010000531.1:0-9734 GCA_036009385.1 Caballeronia sp. | reverse complement strand
TTTGTTATGAAAAAACAAAGCTTTCATTAAAAAAGAACGTCGTATCAGAATAATAAATATTTTCCCCGAAACATGTCGTCTGGAATTTTCGAAGATATCTGTTTGTACGAGTGAATAATTTCGATCAATTATAAAATTCCTCATGGTTTAACATTAGTGGGAGTTTTTTTAAAGGGGATAATCCGGAATAAAAGTCGGCAGCAGGATATGCCGGAGCTTTGGTCGGACAACAGTGACGGGTTTGACCAAAAAACTACGTGAACGGGGCAAGGGGTCGGAATGCAGATAACTTTGTGATTACACGGGTGTGCTCCGCCAATAAGTGCACTGGTAACCCATTTTGGGCATTGAGCGTAAAGAAAGGAGGTTACGTTTGAGCGCAATATGGCGGGCGTTGCATCGTGCTAACACGACCATGAGCTTAAGTGGCAGAAGTGGCTGTTTGACGCCGGAGGCGGCGTGGTACAACATCCCGCTCACTTCCTCACCTCCATCCCCTTCTCCGTGATCAACGAATCAAACTGATCCAGTTGGGAAAATCGCACTGCCTTGACCTTCCCCAACTTGCTGGCATCGACTACAAGATGCCTCTCAACCGCACTCTCCATTGCAGCCTGTTTGATTGCTACTTCGTGAAAATTCCAGCACGTCACGCCGCGCGCCTCATCCACCCCGCCGGCTGAAATAAACGCCTTGTTAATGCCCATTCGCCGCAACGTCTCAATGCTCTCATTGCTCGAAAACGAATCCGACGAGGGCGCGTAAACGCCGCCCAATAAAATCATCCGCACATTGGCCTTGCGCCGCAAAATCTCGGCCACATTCAGCGAATAACACAGCACGGTTAAATGCATGTCAGCCGGAATAAGCCGCGCCAAGGTGGTCAGCGTCGTCCCGCAATCGATGAAAATGGTCTCGTTGTCAGCAAGCAGCCGTGCAGCCACCGCCGATGCCTCCGACTTGGCTTGCGCAAAATGATCCTTCTCTTCGTCGATGGTATAACCCGCGCTGTTCGGGACATCCGAGGCGCGAACGATGTAACCACCAAGGTAAGTGAACGTCCCCGGACTCGCGGCTATGTCGCGGCGAACCGTCATTTCCGATACATCGAGCAAGGTCGCCGCATCGCGAAGACGCATCACACTTTGCTCACGCAAAGCATCGGCAAGAACACGCAAACGATCGCTTTTGGTCATTCGCAGAGGACAGTGGACGCAAGCTGCACGTCGTGAATGTGGTTGTTAGATTTTGTTCGCCAGATGAAATGATTATAACAAGCGAACCCGCGAAAAGTGATCGGGGATAACGCTTTGCGATTTCGCGTTTGATGAAATGCAAATTGGGATTACGCGGTGGCGCGTGCCCGGATCAGCGCAGCGGCCGAGGGAATCGATGTCTGCTCGATCGCGGCCTTGGCGACATTCGGCAATGCGTCTTCCGCGAGTTGCGTCAGCGTTCGCCCCGGAGGCATCTCAACGAACACCTGTGTGCCGAGTTCGCCCAATACGATAGTGGTGTCGTGCCAGCGAACGGGATATCGCAGGTTCGTCGCGAGGTCGGTACGGATAGCATCGGCCTGGCGCAAAGGCCGTGCGCCGCGATTGCTGATGTAGGGAATTGTCGGCGTATGGAACGTGATCTTGCTTGCGGCTTCGGTGAGTTCGCGAGCGGCATCGTCGAGTAATACGCAATGGGACGGCACGCTGACCGCCAACCGCTCGGCTTTACGCGCGCCTGCGTCAAGCGCGCGTTCGCGGACGTGGTGCAGGTCCGCATCGGCGCCTGCCACCACGATTTGTCGCGGCGCATTCAAATTTGCAATGTAAGCGGCCTGCGCAGGGGCTTTTGCAATCACCGCCTCAAGCTCAGGCTCGCTAAGACCGGAGACCGCGAGCATGCCGTAGCCCTGCGGATAAGCCCGCTCCATCAACTGCGCACGGATATGAACAAGCCTCAACGCGTCGCTGAAAGATAGGGCATTGCATGCAACCGCAGCGCCATATGCTCCCACCGATAAACCCGCCGCAGCATCCGGCTCGATGCCTTCATCCTGCAATGCTCGCACGGTGGCGACTCCGGCAACAAGCAAGCTGATCTGCACGGCGACGGTTGAACGCAAAGCATCGGCGTGATCGAGCGAGAGCACGTCTATATGCAGTACATCGGACGCTTCTTCGATAGTTTCAGCAAAACGCGCGTGCGCCGTCGCGCCACCAAGCGTGTGTAAAAAGCCCGCGAATTGCGAGCCCTGGCCGGGGAAGAGGAACGCGATCATGCCGCCCGACTCGTCTGCCATGGATCGGCGACGAGCTTCGGGCCATCGGCGCAGCGCAGCATTACGCGTGCGCCGGGATGCGCGTATTCGGCCAGCGAGAATGCGCCTTCCCGCGTCTGGATCTGGATGTCGATGCGCGTGCCGTGGTCGAGCGCGGCTTGGGAGAGGGCATCGAATAACGTTTTAGCCGTGACGCGGTCCAGAGTCTCAGGCACGCGCAGCAGCAGGTCGAGATCGCTTGTTTGCGTGACCGTCGGACTGCCGCTGGCGAGTTCGAAGCCAGCGCTGCCAGTAGGCCCCCAAACATAGCCGCTCGAACCGCAGAGTGGCGCGATTGTTTGCAGCAACGCAAACGCGGGCAACTTTGCGCGCGTTATTGAGGGCTTCAAATTTGCAAGAAGCGTTTCGGGTTCTAAAACCTGCTCAACATAACGCGGATCAAGCCATGAGCCGAAACGCTCGCTGCGCACTGCGCCACGAACGCCAACCGCGATCAAACCGTTCACGGACACGGACACCGACACCGCGCGTCGAACCACCACGAACGGTGCGCGTTTTAGTGATGCTGCAACCCACGCCGGGGCATCGGGAAAATCCGGCGTTCCCGGCGCGAGCCGCAACAGGTCGTGGGGATTCACGACGCGTCCCACTGCTCCGCCATGCGCTTGCGGACTTCTATCGACGCCGCGCGAATCCGCTTGGCATCGGCCGACTGCAACCGCGATGAAAGATCGCGTGGACCCTTCCGTGCATCGTCAATAGCAGCGGTCAGCGAACCGCGCACGCGGTCGATATCTTCATTCCCGGGCGCGTCCGCATTGACGCCGGCGATCAGCTCATGCAGCAGCCCAAGCTTCGCGTAAGCACTCATTTTGTACGACATGGGCAGGACGCGATCGCCGAGTTCGTCGAGCCCTTCAACGCTACGGCGCGTGACCCGCGCGGCGGCTTCCTTGCCCATCGCGTGCACGCTGATGCCGTCCGCGTCGAGCGCGATGATCCGGTTCGCCTGATAACCATGCGCGAGAAAAGCACCGGACATCGCCGGGCCGACAATCAGCGCGATCACCGGATGCCCGGCGAGCCGCGCGCTTGCATAGGCATCGACGCCAGCCGCGCACGCGAGATGAACGCCGAGCAGTTCCTCGCGACGACCGTACGCCTGGCTCTTCACATCGACAATAGCCACGATGGGACGCTTGACCGAAGCGTCGCGATCCGCATCCATTGCGTCACGCACGGCGCGTGCAAGCAACCAGCCTTGCTCGAGGCCGACCACGTTATCGGTCGCACGCGGAAAGCGGTTATGCGGATCGGGAACGATGCTGATGAAACGTGCTTGGGTGTCGCCAAGCGGCGCATCGGCGCTGCGGATCGGGCCTTCATCTCCCGAGGCCGGTTGTGCGTTCGAGGTCAACGCGTCGAACCAGATTTGTCCACGTGATGCGTTCATCAAACCTCTCCTTGCCAAAGCGTCCGCAACACAGCGGGATCGATTGCCGATGGATCCACGCGTGCAAGCCGTTCAAGTTGTGCATCGACCTGTTCGGTCCGATGGCTCGCCGGCACGCCACTTTTGAACGCGCTGAACACGGCGTCGCGAACCGCGTTGGTATCGTCTTCCACGAGGGCATCGACCAGGCCTACGGCTGCGCGTTGCTCGCCGCCGATCATCGACCAGATGAGGCGCCGGTCGCGTGAGTCGAGTTCTTCCACGCCTGCTTCCTGTTCGATGACTTCAGGCCCGTTCATCCCGAGCCGCGCCTGCCGCGTCATGATCAAGCGCGTGCACAACGCTGCTGCGAGCGACATCCCGCCGAAGCAGCCGACCATGCCACCGATCACGCCGACCACGGGCACATACCGGCGCAATGCGACGATTCCCGCCTGAATTTCGGCGATTACCGCGAGGCCGAGATTCGCTTCCTGCAGCCTGACGCCTCCCGTTTCGAACAGGATCACGGGCAGGATCTTGCGGCCTGCTTCGAACTCGCGCACGGCCATTTCAAGCGCCGCCGCGATCTTCGCACCCGACACTTCACCGATGCTGCCGCCTTGGAACGCAGGTTCGATCGCCGCGATGACCGCCGCTTCGCCGCCAAGCGTACCGCGTGCAACGACCGCGCCGTCGTCGGCTTGACAGACCACATTCTGCATGGCGAGCCACGGCGATTCGAGCCGGTCGAACGGCCCGATCAACTCGCGGAAGGTGCCGGCATCGAGCAATGCGCGTGCACGTTCACGTGCGGTGAGTTCGATAAAACTATGCTGCGCGATGAAGTTCTCGTGAGCGTTCATGACGCGTCTCCTTCACTTGCTTCCACTGCTTCGGCGAGCCGCAGCATGACCACGCCGGGCGTTGCGCCGAAGTCATTGAGTTCGAGGCGCGCGGCGCCGTCGTAGCGCGAAAAGAAACGGTCGAGCACGCTTTTCCATACGTGTTCGTAACCGTCCACGCTCGTGCGGATCACGACTTCCGCATGTTGACTCTTCGATGGTGACAGGAGGACTTCGAGGTCGCCCGAGCCGACCACGCCCACATGCGCGCGCTGCGGCACGGGGCGGGTGGCAGGATATTCGTAGCGCAAGTTTTCCATGACGTGCTCTCCGCGTCAGCCGGCGTGCGGCAGGGTATCGAGGAAGAGGGTGGCGGCCAGCAAGTCCGCCGCGCCTCCGGGAGATGCGTTCAATTCAGTCAGCCGTTGATCGAGGCGGGCGAGCGCGGCGCGGCCTTGCGGCCGTGCTGCGCCGCCCGCTTGCAGCGCGTCGCGGGCGCCGGTTTGGGCGGCTTCAAGCGCGACCAGGCCGCCGCGATGCAAGACGCAGGTATCGTCGAGCGTCGCGATGATGGCAAGCAATGCATCGAGCCTCGCTTCATCTTCGGTTGCGCCCTTCGCGCGCGAACGACGCAACGCAGGCAAGCCAGCTTCAAGTACGTGCGGGAAGCCTTCTGCCGCCTGACCGCGTGCGCCGGCTACGCCGAAGCGCTGGGCGACACGCGTACCGTTGCTCATCGCAGCGGGCGCCGGCGCGAAACGGTCCTCGAAGCGCGCGACGGCGGCTGCTTGCGTACAGAGTTCCAAGGGCCCAGCCGAAGGGATCATTGCGGCAGCGGCGCATAACAAGCCAACAATCCAGATCGCCCCGCGATGTGCATTGCTGCCGTTCGTTGCGCGCAGCATTGCCGCCTCACCATCGCGGCCGATACGCGCCAGCTGTTCACGTAGCCGTTGCGAAGGCTTTTGATTAACCGCTGCACGCGCTAGTGCGAGAAACGTTGGCCGCAACGAATGTGCCGAACGCAGCATGGTATCGAAGTCGAGATCCCGATGCGCACCGCTTCCGCGCCGGTCCACCAGCGCGGGTTTCGGCGTGAGACTCGCTTCATCGATCAACGCGGCCACAGCAAGATCCGCGAGGGCCGACTGGTCACAGGTGACGTCGATAGATACGGGTTGAGTACAGTCCATCGCGGTTCACCAGCTGCGCAATTGTGCTGGCGGCTGATACAGCCCGCCCGACCACGCAACCAGGTCGTCGATACTCCGTGCGGCCAGCAACGAGCGCTTCGCTTCTCCGCGCCGGATACCGAGGTCTTCCGGGTACGCAACAATGCCGCGCCGCCGCAATTCCGCTGTCTTGGCAGGGTCGGCGCGCATGCCGACGGGTGTAACTCCCGCCACTGCGCGCAACGCCGCACGGCGCTCCTCCACGCCTTCGGCGGCGTGCAGGTACGCGATCCCTTCTTCCGTCACGACGTGACTCACATCGTCGCCATAGATCATCACCGGTGCAATCGGCATGTTGCTTTGCTTGCCGACGGCGATGGCATCGAGGGCATCGACAATAGTCGGCTCACCGCCCTTCTTGAAGGTCTCGGCAGTTTGAACAACCAGCTTGTGCCCGCGTCCGATCGCGTTGTTCGGTCCATCGTTTTTCATTAACTTCAACCAGGCTTCGCTCGAATGACGGCGCCCGCGGGGATCGTGTCCCATGTTCGGCGCACCGCCGAATCCGGCAAGGCGGCCGAGCGTGACAGTCGATGAATTTGCGTCGGCGTCCATCTGCAACGTCGAGCCGATAAACAGATCCACGCCATATTGGCCGGCGAGCTGGCACAACACGCGATTTGATCGAAGGCTGCCGTCGCGGCCCGTGAAGAACACATCCGGGCGTGCTTCGATGTAATCCTCCATGCCCACTTCGCTGCCGAAGCAATGGACGCTTTCCACCCAGCCGCTCTCGATGGCCGGGATCAGCGTGGGGTGCGGATTGAGCGCCCAGTGCGTGCAGATCTTGCCCTTCAGCCCATGCGCTGCGCCATAGGTGGGCAGCAGCAATTCGATCGCGGCGGTGTCGAAGCCAATGCCGTGGTTCAACGCCGCCACGCCATAACGCTCGTAGATGCCGCGAATGGTCATCATCGCCATGAGGATCTGCAACTCGCCGATATGACGCGGATCGCGCGTGAACAGCGGTTCGACGGCAAATGGCCGGTCGGCCTGCACGACGACATCGACCCATGAGCCGGGGATATCGACACGGGGCAGTTCGTCGACGATCTCGTTCACCTGCGCCACCACGATGCCATGACGGAACGCGGTCGCCTCAACAATGGTCGGCGTGTCCTCGGTGTTCGGGCCCGTATACAAATTACCGTGGCGATCGGCCTGCACCGCGCAGACCAGCGCGACTTGCGGCGTCAGGTCGATAAACATGCGCGCATACAGTTCTATATACGTATAGATCGCGCCGATCTCGAGTTGCCCGTCCTCGAGCAACTGTGCGACGCGCAGACTCTGCGGTCCCGCAAACGAGAAGTCCACCTTGCGCGCGATGCCGCGCTCGAACAGTGTCAGATGTTCGGGCCGGCTGATGCTGGATATCAACAAATGAACGTCATGCACGCGCGCCGGATCGAGCTTCGCGAACG
This sequence comes from Caballeronia sp., assembly GCA_036009385.1. Lineage (GTDB taxonomy): Bacteria > Pseudomonadota > Gammaproteobacteria > Burkholderiales > Burkholderiaceae > Caballeronia. The sequence continues at coordinate 2,526 of DASYLW010000531.1, read as the reverse complement.
CACGCGAGAGGAAGTCGGCTTGCTTCTGGTTGTTGCCTTCCAGCGCCACACGATCGCCGGATTGGATCAGTGTTTCGAGGGCGTCGACAATGCGTTCTGCCTTGAGCACGCCATTGTCGAGCCAGCCTTCGATAGCCTTCAGGCGCCGCGCCTTTTCAAGCGCACGCGTGTTCCACTGGCGCGGTGCTGGGTTGGTGCCGGCTTGTGCGGGGGGATTCATGCGGTGGCCTCGATGTTGGGCAGGATCAGCGAAACGAAATCAGCGTTCAGTCTGAGCGCGAGGTGGAACGACGGCGGCGCTTCTTGGGCTGCGTGGCTTGAGCCTGCATTTGCGCGTCGTGGAGAAAACGATAAACCAGTTCACCGGTCGCAAGCAGATGACGCGCGACCAGCGTTTGCGCCGCTTCGGTATCGCGGGCGTGCAGTGCGTCGAGAATGGCTTCGTGCTCGGCGTCGGACTGCCCCTTGAACGTGGGCATGCCGAATTTGAGCCGCAGATAACGCTCGCCCCGCCGATGCATCGTACCAATCAGTTCCATCAGGTGAGGGCGCTCAGCGGGCGCATACAGGCTCATGTGGAACTGTTCATTTCGTACTACGTAGAGCGCCTGGTCCTGTTCGTTGGCCGCGGCCACCAGCAGTTCGCGGGCCTCCGCCAGCGTTGCATCTGTATGACGCTCGATCGCAATGCCGATCGCCAGACTTTCCAGCGAAGCACGGATCTCATAGATCTCGCGGGCCTCATCGGGCGATTGCAGGCTGACCGACGCGCCACGATTCTGCTCAATGGTGACCCAGCCTTCGCTGTCCAGTTGCCGGAACGCCTCACGGACCGGAATGGCGCTGACGGAGAACTGCCTGGCGATAGCGTCCTGGCGCAGCGGCTCGCCCGGCAACAGCGTTCCTTCGACGATCGCCGATCGCAACGCGTCCGCTATATAACGCGACGTGCTCTGACGCGGCTCGAAATGCGCCTCGCGAAACAGGGGATTCAGGTCGTTTTTCATGCTTTTTTCTACCGATGCTAGGTACAAGTGCGGAGTGGTCAACCGCTCATTTTCAAATATTATATATGAAAATGCACTTTTGGGCGATGGGAAGCAAATCCGGTCCTTTAGCGCGGAATGTCCGGATTGGCGAACGGAGCGCGTCGTTTATATCGGGCTCGCTTCACGCTCACAGCAGATTAATCCCAGGCTCATACACGTTTACACCTACCAGGAAGACAGTTATGCCAAGCACGCTCGAACGTTCGACAGGCGCCACCCGGCGCACCCGTACGCCACTTAACCGGACACAGATCGTCGGCTTCTGGGGTGCCTGGGCGGGCTGGACGCTCGACGGCATGGATTCGTTCATCTATGCACTGGTGCTGGCGCCCGCGCTGACTGAACTTCTGCCGAAGTCCGGCTATGCGGCCACGCCCGCGAACGTGGGGCTGGCAGGGTCGATCCTGTTTGCGCTGTTCCTGGTGGGTTGGGGGCTGTCGTTCATCTGGGGTCCGCTTGCCGATCGCTTCGGTCGCACCAAGGTGCTCGCTGCGACCATCTTCACTTTCGCGATCTTTACCGGACTCGCTGCGACTTCCCATACTGTGTGGGAGCTGGGTATCTATCGTTTTCTTGCGGGCGTGGGGATCGGCGGAGAATGGGCGCTGGCCGGGACCTATGTGGCGGAAGCGTGGCCGGAGGATCGCCGCAAAATGGGCGCGGGGTATCTCCAGACGGGGTATTACGCGGGCTTCTTTATTGCCGCGGCACTTAATTACACGATCGGCGCAACCTTTGGCTGGCGCGCGATGTTCCTGGTCGGCATCGTGCCGGTGGTCGTATCTATCGTCGTGTTGCTGCGCGTGAAGGAAACCGAGAAGTGGCAGAAGGTTGAAGCGACCGTGGTGAAGCAGGCGAGTTCGCTGCGATCAATCTTCTCGGCGCAATACCGGCAGCGCACGATCGTTGCGACCGTGTTGCTGACTGTTGCGATTATCGGGCTGTGGGCGGGCGCGGTGTACGAACCGTCGGCGGTCATTCAACTTGCGACGAAGGCCGGCATGACGAAGGCGGACGCTTCCAGGATGGCGTCGATTGCGACGGGGTTGTTGTCCATCGGCACGATCATCGGCTGTCTCGCGTTGCCGCCAATGGCTGAACGTATCGGGCGCAAACTCACGCTCGCGGTGTACTTCGTGGGTATGGCAGTGTCGATCGCACTGGCGTTTGGTTGGGCGTTTTATCTGGAGAATGGACTTGTGCCGTTCATTGCACTGCTGGTGGTGCTGGGCTTCTTCGGCGGTAACTTCGCGTTGTTCAGCTTGTGGCTGCCGGAGCAGTTCGAGACCCGCGTGCGAGCAACGGCGTTTGCGTTCTGCACATCGATAGGACGCTTCTTCGGGGCGATCGTGAACTTCGGGATCGGCGCGATGGTGCTGCACATGAAGACGCTAGGAGTGCCTATTGCGCTGACCGCAATTGCTTTTGTAATCGGGCTGGCGGTGATTCCATTCGCGCCGGAAACGAAGGGGCAGGA
>DASYLW010000530.1:0-8703 GCA_036009385.1 Caballeronia sp. | reverse complement strand
CCACGTCCAGCACTTCCGGCCGAGTACCTACTACGCCTTCCAGCATCGCCGTGCAGTTCGGGCATCCGACCGCCACAATCTCCGCGTTGATCGTGCGGGCATCGTTGATACGAATGTCGGGAATACGCTGCTTGCCGGGGATGTCGGTTAGCGGCGCGCCGCCGCCACCGCCACAGCATCGGCCACGCATGCCGTTGCGTTCCATCTCGACGACCTTGATGCCGATCGACTTAAGCAACTTGCGCGGCGCTTCTGTCTCGCCGTTGTATCGGCCGAGATAGCACGGGTCGTGATACGTGACCGTCTTGCCCGCAGCGAGTGCGCTTTCGGCTGCCGGCGTGAGCTTGCCACTTGCGACGAGCTCCGCAATCAGCGACGTGTGGTGCTGCACTTCATACAGGCCGCCCAGCGCGCGATACTCGTTGCGCAGGCTATGCATCACGTGCGGATCGGCGGTAACGATCTTTTTGAACGAATACTTCGACAACGTCGCGATAAGTTGCGTCGCCAGTTGCTGGAACGTAGCTTCATCGCCGAGACGACGGGCGGTGTCGCCAGTATCCGTCTCCACGCCGCCGAGCACTGCGTAGTCCACACCCGCCTTGTTCATTACTTTGACGAGCGCGCGCAGGGACCGCTGATAGCGCATGTCGAACGCACCTTCACCTGCAATGAGCAGCACGTCGACCGGACGTCCCGGCTGTGCGACCTGCACTTGCAGATCCACGGCCCAGTCATAACGCGCGCCGATATCGAAGCCATTCGCGCTACCCGTCTCGCGTAAGTTCGCGAGCGTTTCAGGGCCCTTGCCCGGCACAATGCCTTCGACCAGCGTCTGATTTCGCCGCATATCCACGATGGCGTCCACATGCTCGATCAGCATCGGGCACTCCTGAACGCACGCGCGGCATGTGGTGCAGGACCAGATGGTATCCGCTTCGATCATCGTGGAAATCAGCGGCTTCGACGGTGCGCCTGAGTGCTTGCCGAGCGGGATGCCAGGTGTCGGGCTGCCTGCGTACGCAGCGTCAGTTCCGCCGACCATACCGGTCACCAGATCCTGGATCAGCTTCTTCGGGTTCAGCGGCTGACCCGCTGCGAACGCCGGACATGCTGATTCGCACTTCCCGCATTGCACGCAAGCATCGAAGCTCAGTAATTGATTCCAGCGAAACTCCACCGGCTTGCCAACGCCATATTCCTTAGCATCGAGCACGGGCATCTTGAGTGCGGTCGGCGGAACGACATCATGCTCGTGGCTGCGCCCGGTGAAGCGCTCTTGCCGGGGATGAAACGCGAGATGCAGCAACCCGGCGAGCGCGTGTTTCATCGGACCACCGCGGGCTGCGCCGAAGGTCATCGTGAACGCACCTGCGGCAATCAGCAACGCAACGATGATCGCCAATGCACCGGACATTGCCGCAGCGGGCAACACAATGAACAACACGAGTCCGAGGGCAAACGAACCCAGCAGCAGCGGCAGGCTATCCCACGGACCACGCGACAAACGCGCCGGCACAGCCTTGGCTCCATGCCGGCGGCGCCATACGAAAACCGCGCCGACCAGCATCACGAGCGCCGCGAGAAAAATCAGTTTGTCGAGCCACGGCGAATAGATAGCGAGCCCGTAATTGAGGAACACAAGCGTCATCGCTGCAATCGCGCCGCCCGCTGTCGCCACGTGCGTTTTCGCAATATACGGATCGCGTGCCACCACATGATGCAGATCCACGAAATAGCGCTTTGGAATCGACAGCAAATTGCCCCAGCCATACGCACCTGCAGCCGTCGCGCGGCCTTCACGCCAATACGCAGCACGCTTGAACAGTGCAAATGCCAGACCCGCCACCGACAGCCACAACAATGCGGTAATGACAAACACCGGGCTCATTATCAGAAGTCCTTGACGAGGCGCAGCGCGTCGTAGATCGCGCCGTGAATGTTGTGCATGGAGATACAGTCGCCTACACGGAACAGCAGGAAGCGGCCGTTGCCCAGTTCTTCACTCAGGGACGGTTGCGGTTCGGAAGCGAAGAGCTTGTGCACATCGACCTGCCCACGATTCAACGACTCCGGCTTGAGCTTCCAGTAGAGCTCGTCATTGGGTACGATGCCGTTCTCGATCACCACCTGATCGACCGCGCGCTCTTCCTGCTCCTCCGTGTACTCGTTGCGGATCACGGCGATCTTCTTGCCGTCTTCCTCATACACTTTGTCGAGCCAGTAGTTCGGTGTGGAGATCACGCCTTGTGCATACAGACGTCGATAGAAAATCGGGAAGGTTGTGCCGCCCACATCGTCGGAGACCTTGACGTCCGGCGTCACGATCTCGACATTGGAGCCGCGGCTCGCCATGAAATCCGCCACGCCCGCGCCTGCCTGCATGCTGACACCGTCATAGACTAGTACGTTCCTGCCCGGCTCGACCTTGCCCGAGAGGATGTCCCACGAACTAACCGCGAGACCTTGTTCTACGCCCCACGCCGCCACCTGCTGCGTGAACGACGAACCGCCCGTAGCCAGCACGATAATGTCCGGCTTCTCCGCCATGATCATCTTTTCATCGGCGGCCACCCCCAGGCGGCGATCCACGCCGAGGCGTTTCGTTTCCATGTCGAACCAACGCACAATGCCCGCCATCTGCTCGCGCTGCGGCGCCTTGGCCGCCAGCATGATCTGGCCGCCCACGTATTCGTTCTTTTCGAACAATACGACGTCATGTCCCCGCGATTTCGCGACACGCGCCGCTTCGAGACCCGCAGGACCGGCACCAACAACCACGACCTTGCGCTTCGGCCCACGTGATTTTTCGATCACGTGCGGCATGGTCTCTTCCCGTGACGTGGCTGCGTTCTGCACGCACAGCACATCGAGGCCGTTGTACTGCCGGTCGATACAATAGTTCGCGCCCACGCACTGCTTGATCTCGTCTTCGCGGCCGTCGCGGATCTTGATGACCATGTGCGGATCGGCGATCTGCGCACGCGTCATGCCGACCAGATCGATCATGCCGGACTCCAGCAAGCGCTCCGCTTGCCCTGCGTCGCGAATACTTTGCGCATGCATCACCGGCAGCTTCACCACCGACTTGATGCCCGCGGCAAGATGCACGAACGGCTCAGGCGGCAACGCCATGGGCGGCATGCAGTTCGCCAGCGTGTTGTGCGTGTCCGCACCGGAACCAATCACGCCGATGTAGTCGATCAGACCCGACTCCGACATCGACTGCGCGATCTCTTTCAACTGCGTGTGATCCAGACCGTCTTCGTGGAATTCGTCGCCGCACATGCGCAGGCCGACGCAGAAATCCGGACCCACCGCTTCACGTACGGCGAGGAGTACTTCGTTACCAAAACGAAGCCGGTTTTCGAGCGAACCACCCCACTCATCCGTACGAAAATTCGTACGCGGACTCCAGAACTGGTCGATCAAGTGTTGATGCGCCGCCGAGATTTCGACGCCATCCATGCCCGCATCTTTTACGCGCTTCGCAGCCGCGGCGAAGTCGGTAATGATGCGCTTGATCTCTTCCACTTCAATGATCTTCGCGTTGCCGCGATGCACCGGTTCACGCACGCCAGATGGCGACATCAGGTGCGGCCAGTGCTCGCCGTGATAAGCGGTACGACGTCCCATGTGGGTCGCCTGGATCATGATCTTCGCGCCGTGCTTGTGCATGGCTTCGGCCAGCCGCGCGAGCGGATCAATGATCTTGTCGGTTGAAAGATTCACCGACTTCCACCATCCTTGCGGACTATCGATGGATACCGGGCTGGAGCCCCCGCACACAGCAAGGCCCACACCGCCCTTCGCCTTTTCTTCGTAATAACGGATATACCGGTCTCCGGGCAAACCACCCGGCTCCGCATACACCTCCGCGTGCGCGGTGCTGACAATGCGGTTGCGCAAGGTCAGTTTATTTAGCGTAAGAGGCTTGAAAAGGTTGGGGTAACGCATCGCGGTCGACCTCGGAATTATCTATTTTCTATGCTGCGTTCTACTCGATCACGCTGCCAGCGGCGTCACTTCGAACACGCAATGCGAATGGCCTTCAGCCGCGCATTGCGTCTCGACCGAAAACGACTTCGGACCTTTCTTCGTGCCTTCGGGTGCGGTGTCGTTGACCCAGTCCATCGCGCCCGCGAACCAGCCGGCGAACATGTAGCAAAGCTTGCCTTCCTTGCCCGGCTGCGCCAGCACAAAGGACGAGTTACGCAGATGCACGGTTGCAGTTGAGGCGGCCGGATCGCTTTTCTCGATCGAGAACAAGCCCCAGCCGCGTTGCGACAAGCGCTTCAGATAATGTTCGAACACCGCCATGCCGCGGATGCCGTGTTGTTTGGCTTCTTTATCGCACCAGTGATACGCCGACTTGTGGCCCGCCGTATAAAGACTCTTCGCGTACACGTCACGACCCAGCGCGTCTTCAACCGCCAGGTGATTGTTCGTAAAGAAATGACGCGGCACGTAAAGCATGGGCAGCGAGTCAGTCGTCCAGACGCCGGTTTCCGGATCGACGTCAATTGGCAGTTGCGGTTGCATCGTGTGAATTCCTTTTTAATAAGTGAGCCAGGTCAGACGTTCCAGACGCTGTCGAACACGCGGACCCAGTTCTCGCCCATGATTTTCTTGATGCGCGACTCGCCCCAGCCGGCGCGTTCCATCGCGGCGGTCAGGTTCGGGAATTCTCCGATGGTTCGGATACCTTCGGGATTCACGACCTTGCCGAAGTTCGTCAGTTGACGATAACGACCCTTGTCATGCGTGATCCAGTCAAAGAATTCCGTGCTGTAGCCCTGCGTGAAGTCCGTACCAATACCCACGTTGTCTTCGCCGATCAGATCGACCACATACTCGATCGCTTCGAGATAATCTTCGACCGTCGCATCCGGGCCGCGCTTGAGGAATGGCGCGAACATCGTCACACCGACGAAACCGCCTGCGTCGACAATTTCCTTGAGTTGCTCGTCGGACTTGTTACGCGGATGTTCTTTCAGGCCCGACGGGCAGCAATGCGAATAACACACCGGCTTCTTCGAAAAAGCAATGGCTTCCGAAGACGTCGTGCCACCCACGTGTGACAGGTCGACCATGATGCCCACGCGATTCATTTCCTGGATCACTTCGCGGCCGAAACCCGAGAGGCCGCCATCGCGTTCATAACAACCGGTGCCCACGAGGTTCTGCGTGTTGTAGCAAAGCTGCACCACGTTCACGCCGAGCTGCTTGAATGTTTCGATGTAACCCAGGTTGTCTTCGAACGCATGCGCGTTCTGGAAACCAAAAATGATGCCCGTCTTGTTCTCTTTTTTTGCTCGGCGGATGTCGTCCGTCGTGCGCACGAGCGTGAGGATGTCGCTGTGCTCGCGGATCATTTGACGCATTTCAGCAATGTTATCTACGGTCTTCTGGAAGCTTTCCCAGACCGACACCGTACAGTTCACCGCGGTTACGCCGCCCTTTCTCATGTCCTCGAATACCGACGGCTCGAACTTCGAAATGTTCAGGCCATCAATGATGATGCTGCTGTCGTGAAGTGTGCTCATCTCTTGCTCCGGAAAAGGAGGACGTGATCAATAAATAGGGAACCGTTCGCACAGCGCGAAGATTTCGCGGCGCACGCGGTGTTCGGTCTCAGCGTGACCTTCGGGGTGGTCGCGCAAAGCGTCGAACACTTCCACGATCAAGCGACCTATGTCACTAAACTCTGCCACGCCAAAACCTCGCGTGGTGCCCGCCGGCGTGCCGAGGCGCACGCCCGAGGTGACGGTGGGCTTTTCCGGATCAAACGGAATGCCATTCTTGTTGCAGGTGATGCCGGCGCGTTCGAGCGCGTGTTCCACCTGGTTGCCCTTCAAGCCCTTCGGACGGAGATCGACGAGCAGCAAGTGGTTGTCGGTGCCGCCGGTGACGAGATCCACGCCGCCGGCCTTAAGCACTTCGCCCAGCGCCTTCGCATTCGCCAGCACGTTATCGATGTAAGTCTTGAAACCGGGCTGCAGCGCCTCGCCGAAGGCGACGGCCTTACCAGCGATCACATGCATCAGCGGGCCGCCCTGGAGGCCCGGGAACACCGCTGAATTGATCTTCTTGGCGATGTCTTCGTCGTTGGTCAGTACAAAACCACCGCGAGGGCCGCGAAGCGTCTTGTGCGTGGTGGACGTGACCACATGTGCATGCTCGACCGGGTTTTGATGCCGGCCTGCGGCGATCACGCCGGCAATGTGCGCCATGTCGACCATGAGCTTCGAACCGGCTTTATCCGCAATGGCACGCAACCGCGCGAAGTCGAGCTCACGGGGATACGCCGAGAAACCGGCGATCAACAGCGTCGGCTTGTGCTGCATCGCGAGTTCTTCGATCTGCGCGTAATCGATCAGCATGGTCTCGCGGTTCACGCCGTACTGGACTGCGTTGAACCACTTGCCGGACATCGCCGGCTTGGCGCCGTGTGTCAGGTGACCGCCTGCATCGAGCGACATGCCGAGCACGGTGTCGCCGGGTTTGGTCAGCGCGAGCATCACGGCGCCGTTCGCTTGCGCGCCGGAATGCGGCTGCACGTTGGCGAACTGCGCTTTGAAGATCTGCTTCACGCGATCAATCGCAAGGGTTTCGATTTCATCGACGAATTCGCAGCCGCCGTAATACCGCTTGCCCGGATAACCTTCCGCGTATTTGTTCGTCAACACCGAACCCTGTGCTTCAAGAACGGCGCGCGAGACAATGTTCTCCGAGGCGATCAGTTCGATCTGCGACTGCTGGCGTTCAAGCTCTTTCAGGATGGCGCTGCGCACGGGCGCGTCGCGGGTGGCAAGCGGTTCTTCGAAGAACGGGGAGGCGGGGCGAGTCGGGGAATTTGACATTGAAGCATCCGTGGGTTCGGGGACAAGTCGTTTTTGGAAAGGCGGTTTGCTGGGTGGGCCGGTATGTAAAGGCACTTGAAACCACGCTGAGAACGGCTTTCCGATGCGTCTATTCTTGACTTTCACCCCACGCGCCAATTTATGAATTTAGACGTGTTCTTGGCCTTTTCCGACATCGACGTCCGTTTTATACAAGTCGTTGCGCGCACGGCCTGCGCCGGTTTGATGCTGCACCGCAGCGGATAAATTCCGCTCGCGCGCGGTGCTCAAAGACGCCACGATCCCCTTCACGGTGCGTTGCGGAGCGCTTACGCCGCCGTAAGCTTTACGCCGATAGGGTTTAGCCTGATGGCATGCATGTTGCAAACATCTACAAAATGTCCATAGTCGTGCCCCACGACACAGCCACATCCTAGATTCGAAGGAATCACTCTTCAATGTCCCCCGACCGAACCGCGTCGCTCGCGCATTTCGCGTTCATGCCGCTGCCTAATTTCACGATGATCGCGTTCACCAACGCCATCGAAGTGCTGCGCATGGCGAACTACCTGACCGGGCAGAAGCTGTACACGTGGTCGATCGTGAGCCCGGACGGTGGTCCGGTGGCAGCAAGCAATGGCCTCTGCGTGGATACCGGACCGGTTGAATGCGTCGGGCTTCCAGATATTGTGTTCGTGGTCGGCGGCATTGACGTCCAGCGTGAAACCACACCCGCGCACCTTGCCGCGCTACGCCGTTTCGCCCGGCTCGGCAGCGTGCTCGGCAGCCTGTGCACAGGAACCTATGCCCTCGCCCGCGCCGGTTTGCTCGCTGGATATGCATGCGCGATTCATTGGGAAAACATGTCGGCGCTGAAAGAGGAATTTCCGGAAACGCGCTTTCTCAAAGAGCTATTCGTGATCGACCGGGACCGCGTGACATGCACGGGCGGTGTCGCGCCACTCGACATGATGTTGAACCTGATTGCTACGCGCGTGGGATCGGCGAAGGTCACGCAGATCGCGGAACAGTTCATCGTGGAGCACGTTCGCGATCCCAATGCGCAGCAACGCATGCCGTTGGTCGCACGGTTGGGCTCGGCGAACAAGTCACTGTTCGAAGTGATTTCGCTGATGGAGAACAATATAGAAGAGCCGTTGTCGCGGGAGGAATTGGCGCGGCTGGCGGGGATGTCGCAGCGGCAATTGCAGCGGCTGTTTCGCGAGCATCTTGGCATGACGCCTACGCATTACTATTTAACGCTGCGGTTGCGGCGCGCGCGCGAATTGCTGTTGCAGACTGACATGTCGATCATGCACATCACGATGGCTTGCGGCTTTCAGTCAGCCTGTCACTTCAGCAAGAGCTATCGCGATTCATTCGGCACTGCGCCCACAAGGGAACGGCGGCGCCAGTTGCCGCCACTTGCTGTTGTCGCTCCTGCGATGGCTATTGCTCAAAACGCTGCTTAGTTTTTGTTTGTGCTTGGGGTTCTTGGGGGCCAGGGTCTGGCGTTAGCGGTCGGGGTCTATGCCGGGTCGCTGCTTTCGGCCTTAGCGGTCTGCTTGAGTTGGCTATTCTCTTTACCGCTGTTAGCCACTGCGCGTGGCGGCGCGTCATTTCTTTGTCCAAAGCGACAAAGAAACGAAGCAAAGAAAACGCTTTCACCGCTCTACCCTAAGAGACTGTTGCAGAATTAGGTTTGCATATTTTTTAGCCATGTCCAGCAAGTTAAAGCACACGCGAGCGTGAGGAAGGCTTCGTGGATGTGCGCATATTTCTCGTAGCGCATCTTTAGGCGGCGATAGGAGTGCAGCCAAGCGATCGTACGCTCGACAGGCCAACGTGTTTTGCCTAGACC
>DASYLW010000529.1:0-4013 GCA_036009385.1 Caballeronia sp. | reverse complement strand
GGCCAGGTCTTCAGGAAATGCACGAACACCTGCGGCAAGAAATCCCGGGCTACGCCTTCGGAGCTCGATACACGGATCATGGCACGACGATCCATTGTCAGGCCGCGAATCTCCTCGGTCACCCGATCCTGCTCCATCAGGCTGCGATGCGCGTGCGCGGCCAGGAGGCGGCCCGCCTCGCTCAGCACCATGCCTCGCGGCCGCCGCTCGAATAGCGGCACGCCCATCTCGTCCTCCAGCTTCGCAATCTGCCGGCTTAGTGCGGAGACCGCGACGAACAGCCGCTCGGACGCTTTGCTTAGCGACCCGCTTCGGGCGACTTCGAGGAAATAACGCAGCGCGGTGGTTTGCATGACGCATGCCTTGTAGGAGCTTTGCCGTTTCGGCAACGGAAACTGCCAAATATTGTCATTGTCCATAAATATCGGCGGTATCAAGATCGCGTCATCGATTTCCCTGATCTGAAGATCCAGAAGACTTAGAAAACCCACGCCTTTGACGTGCTTCATCGGAGATTAATAAGTGACACGCGAGTCTGCTATTCAAGCTGCGGCCGATCTGTACGATTCCGGCATTTTTCTCGAAGACCTGCGTCGCCGCGTGGCCATGCGAACTGAAAGTCAGGAGCCTGAAAGCGGTCCCCTGCTAAGCGCGTATCTCAACGAAGAGATGGCGCCGGCGCTGGCCGAACTCGGCTTTACCTCCAGGCTGATCGACAACCCCGCGAAGGGTGGAGGACCATTCCTGGTCGCTCATCGCCACGAAGGCGATGACCTGCCGACAGTCCTGACCTACGGGCATGGCGACGTTGTACGGGGCTACGACGCGCAGTGGCGCGATGGGTTGTCGCCGTGGCAAGTCACCGTTGCGGGCGATCGCTGGTACGGACGCGGCACCGCCGATAACAAAGGCCAGCACAGCATCAACCTTGCCGCGCTCAAGGCCGTGCTCGATGCACGGGGCGGACGGCTCGGCTTCAACCTGAAGCTGCTGGTCGAAACCGGTGAAGAGGTGGGCTCGCCCGGCTTGCATGCTGTGTGCGAGATGCTTCGCGACGAATTAAGCGCCGACGTATTGATTGCCTCCGACGGCCCGCGTCTGGGCGCGGCGCACCCGACAATCTTCCTCGGCTCACGCGGTGTGCTTAACTTCAAGCTCGATATCAACCTGCGCGAAGGCGGCCATCATTCGGGCAACTGGGGCGGCTTGTTGCGCAATCCCGGCGTGGTGCTGGCTAGCGCGATTGCGTCGATGGTCGATGCCAACGGGCGCATTCTCGTTGAAGGCCTCAGACCGCCCGAGGTGCCGCAAGCGGTGCGGCGCGCGCTGGAGGGTATTAGCGTCGGCGGCAATCCGGGCGAGCCGGATGTCGACCCGGATTATGGCGAACCCGGGCTCACGCCGGCTGAACGCGTGTTCGGCTGGAACAACATGGAGGTGCTCGCGTTCCGGACCGGCAATCCAGAGAAGCCGGTCAATGCAATCCCGCCACACGCATTCGCCTACATGCAGATCCGCTTCGTGGTTGGTACGGACTGGAAGAATTTCGAGCAGATCGTGCGTCGCCACCTGGATGAACGCGGCTTTGAGAGGGTCACCGTCGAGGTGGACCGGGGCACGCCCGCTACGCGCGTGGACCCGGATAACGCCTGGGTGCAATGGGCCGTGCGTTCGCTCACGCAGACCACCGGCCGTGCGCCCGTGCTCCTGCCGAACCTGGGCGGCACGCTGCCCAACGATGTCTTCGCGGAGATACTCGGCATGCCCACGTTATGGGTGCCGCATTCGTATCCCGGTTGCTCGCAGCATGCACCCGACGAGCATCTGCTTGGAACGGTCGTGCGCGAGGGCTTGTGCATCATGGCCGGGTTGTTCTGGGATCTCGGCCAACCCGGCCAACCTGAGCGTCCGGCCGTCGAGCGCAGGAGTGCCCGATGAGCACCGACACCGCCGCCAGCGTTTTGCCCGCAGCGCGACGACATGCCAGCATCTACAAGCTGATCGTCGCGACATCCATAGGTAATGCGCTCGAATTCTACGACCTCGTGGTCTATGGCTACTTTGCGTCGACGTTATCGAAACTGTTCTTTCCGACCACCGATAAAACCGTATCGCTGCTGCTGACGCTCGGTACTTTTGCTCTGTCGTATCTTGCACGGCCAGTGGGTGCGTTCGTGCTCGGGTCATACAGCGACCGCAAGGGCCGCAAGGCGTCGTTGACACTCTCCATAGCCATGATGACGCTGGGAACCGGCATGGTCGCGCTGATGCCCGGCTACGCGACCATTGGGGTGCTTGCGCCCATTGGAATCTTCGCGTCGCGGCTGTTGCAGGGATTTTCGGCGGGTGGCGAGTTCGGCAGTTCGACGGCTTTTCTCACCGAGCATGCGCCTGCGCGCAGCGGTTTCATGGCGAGCTGGCAGTTCGCGAGCCAGGGGGCGAGCGTGCTGGTTGCATCGGCATTCGGCGCGGTGCTGATGAGCACGCTGACGCCTGCGCAACTCGAAGGTTGGGGTTGGCGCATCCCGTTCCTGTTCGGCATGTTGATCGGCCCTGTGGGTTGGTATATCCGCAGGCATGTCGATGAAACGCCGGAATTCGAACGCACGGAACGCTCCGCGTCGCCCATTCGCGAAGTGATGGCTGCGCAGAAGGAACGGCTCCTGGTGTGCATCGGTTCGCTGGTGCTGACGACTACGGCTAACTACATGCTGCTCTATATGCCGACGTATGCAAGCAGGCAGCTTGGGCTTGCGCCGTCGTATGGATTTATCGCGACGCTGGCAGCGGGTTTTATCGTGATGGTGCTGACGCCGATGGTTGGCCATTGGTCCGACAAAGTGGGCCGCACGCGCATCATGCTCGGTGCGGGATCGGTGTTTTTCCTGACCATCTATCCCGCGTTCATGTACATGAATGCGCATCCCTCGCTACTCACATTGCTGGCCGCGATTATCTGGGTCGCAGTCCTTAAGGCCATCTATTTCGCGCCCATTCCCGCGTTGATGTCGGACCTGTTTCCGGTGCGTACGCGGACCACCGGCATGGCGGTGGGCTACAACGTGGGCACGACCGTCTTCGGCGGTTTCACGCCGCTCGCGGTCGCTTCGCTGATCGCGGTCACCGGCAATAACCTGGCGCCCGGCCTTTATTTGATGCTCGCGGCCATCATCAGTCTCTTCACGCTTCTGTGGGCGCGAACGCGCCTGAAAGTGCATTAACCGTTGGATGAAATTTCTGGACATGACCGATATGAAGGATTTGCAGCAAGCCATACAGTTTTCGATAGATCATGAATCGCTCTGGGACCGCCATGTGGATGGCGCCTGGGGCGTGCATGTGAATGATCCGCCGCCGTGGAACCGGCTGTTGGGCCCCGTGCATGACCGCGGTCCGGTTTCCGGTGCGATTTCCGTCGATGGCCGGGTGCTGACGACGTGGGGAGAACCAGATCGCGCCGACCTGACGTTCAGTATTGCCAAGACCTACCTCGGGCTGCTGGCGGGCGTGGCGTTTGATCGCGGCTTGCTGCCGAATGTGAGCGAGCCGGTGCATATACGCGTACCGGGTATCGGTTTCGACGATGAGCACAATGCCCGCATTACGTGGGCGCATCTGCTTCAACAAACCAGTGAATGGCGAGGCGAGTGTTTCGGGCTGTCGGACCAGGCGGACCATTTTCGTGCAGTGACGTTTGGCCGTGCGCCCGACGGCAAGAAGGGCGACCTGCGGCGGGTGCAGGCACCAGGAACGTACTGGGAATACAACGACGTCCGCATCAACCAGTTTTCATTGGCACTGCTGCATTTGTTTGGCCGGCCGTTGCCCGAGGTGTTTCGCGAGGCGATCATGCAGCCGCTTGGCGCCGGTGAGGACTGGCAATGGGTGGGGTATGACAACGCGTGGGTCGAACTCAACGGGCGGCGCATGCAGTCGGTGCCGGGCGGAACACACTGGGGTGGCGGCCTTTCAATCAGCGCGAACGATCAGCTCAAGGTCGCGCGGCTTTTTGT
>DASYLW010000528.1:0-6373 GCA_036009385.1 Caballeronia sp. | reverse complement strand
TGGTGGGTGGTACAGGGATTGAACCTGTGACCCCTGCCGTGTGAAGGCAGTGCTCTACCGCTGAGCTAACCACCCGAAGAGCTTTGGATTATGTCAGAGCATCTCGATTTCGTAAAGTGAATCTTTGAGCACTTCAATAATCACGTTGCCTGGATCAGGAGCCCGCCGCTACCTCGACCGCGATTACCGTTTCGATCCGCCACACGCTTGTTCCCTTGACCGCCTTGTCGAGATCGTCGAGAACCGCGAGATGCGCGCTCAATTCTTCCTCCGATGCCACCAACACCGGCAACTGCAAATCATCGAGCGCAATACGCGGCGCGTGACCTTCGCCCATTGCAGGCATTTCGCCAAGCATATCGATCACCAGGCTTTCCTGGCCACGCGTCATCGCCAGATAAACTTCTGCCAGCAATTCCGAGTCGAGCAGGGCGCCATGCAACGTCCTATGCGCGTTGCTGATACCAAACCGGTCGCACAACGCATCGAGTGAATTGCGCTTGCCGGGGAACATCTGCTTCGCTTGCACGAGCGTGTCGATCACGCCGCCGCACACCTCCTTCACGCCAGGCATGCCGATCAGGCCAAACTCCACGTCCATGAAACCGACGTCGAACGGCGCGTTGTGGATGATCAACTCCGCGCCCGCCACGAAGTCGCGCAACTCGGCGGCGATATCGGCGAACTTGGGTTTATCGCTGAGAAATTCGGTGGTGAGGCCGTGCACCGCGAGCGCACCCGGATCGCTGTCGCGTCCCGGATTCACATAGAAGTGCAGGTTATTGCCAGTGAGCCGTCGATTAACAAGCTCGACGCAGCCAATTTCAATAATGCGGTCGCCCGTGCGGGCGTTGAGGCCGGTGGTTTCTGTATCGAGTACGAGTTGGCGCATAGAAATAAAAATTAACCTTCGGCGAGTGAAGTGACGCCGCGATTCGCAAGCGCGTCGGCGCGTTCGTTTTCCGGATGGCCCGAATGGCCTTTGACCCAGCGCCATTCAATCTGATGCTGGACCACCAGCGCATCGAGCCGCTTCCAGAGATCCGCGTTCTTGACCGGCGTTTTCGCCGCTGTCATCCAGTTTTTCTTTTTCCAGCCGTGAATCCACTCGCTGATGCCCTTCTGCACATATTGCGAGTCGGTGTGAATGACCACGCGACACGGCCGCTTGAGCGCTTCGAGCGCGGAGATCACACCCATCAGTTCCATGCGGTTGTTGGTCGTCGGCGTTTCGCCGCCGAACAATTCCTTTTCCTGATCGCCGAAACGCAGTAGTGCGCCCCATCCGCCGGGGCCGGGATTGCCTTTGCAGGCGCCGTCGGTATAAATGTCGATTACTTTGTCTGTGGTGTCTAAGGTCATCAATGCTCGTTGCGAGTATGCGGTGCGGCGACCGGGGTGAGCCCCGGCGCGAGCGCAGGTTTTTTCAGCTTGCGCGGCCCGATCAGGCGCATGCCGCGCACGCGCTTGATGGCCGTGATCATGTAGGCGGCGCCAAAAATCGGCCACCAGCGGTCACCGGCAGCTTCCATGAACTGATAGCGTGCCAGCCACTGTTCGGTCAGAAGAGGCGGACGATAGCAGCCGAAGCGCCCGCGTTCAAGGTCGAATCCGAGCAGCTTGATCCAGTCCTTGATCCGCGTGAACGCGATCATTTCGTGTGCGGACGGGACAAACGGCTTGCCGGCAACCTTGCCGAGCGATTGCCGCGCGCCCCACAGGCTCAGGGAATTAAAGCCCAGGATGATCAATTGTCCTTCGGGCATCAGCACGCGTTCGGCTTCTCTCAATAAACGGTGCGGATCGCTCGTAAATTCCAGCGTATGCGGCATGACCAGCAAGTCGACGCTCTGCGCCTCGAACGGCAAATCGAGCAGGTCGCACCACACGGCGCTGCGTCCTTCCGGCGCGTGCAGGCCGCGGCTTGCCGACGGGAGCGACGTCACGCCCGGCCGCACGTCGGC
Organism: Caballeronia sp.; assembly: GCA_036009385.1. Classification (GTDB taxonomy): domain Bacteria; phylum Pseudomonadota; class Gammaproteobacteria; order Burkholderiales; family Burkholderiaceae; genus Caballeronia. Next base: position 4,409 of record DASYLW010000528.1, on the reverse strand, counting down.
CGAAACCGGCGGCGGCAAGATGAAAGGCGCGCTGGCGGCGCTGGCGGTATCAAGCACGAGGCCTCGATACGGCATGCGATTCTCGCGCAAGGCGTCAAGCCCGGGCAGGCCGAGTTGCAGCGCGTGATAGCCGAAAATATCCGACACCACGCGGTCGAGCTGTGACTGCTCCCACTCGAGCACATAGCGGCCGGGCGCGGAAAGTGTCCAGGCGGGCCAGTCTATAATTGTTCGCTCTGACATGTTCGGGTGAGTCGCCTTATGAAAACGCTTGAGTACGTGCCGGTTCCGGCGTTCGAAGACAACTACATCTGGCTGGTGTCGGACGGTCACAATGCCGTCGTGGTCGATCCTGGCGACGCCGCGCCCGTCGAAGCCTATCTGACGGAACGCGGTTGGCGGCTGACCGCTATTTTACTCACGCACCACCATCACGACCACGTCGGCGGCGTCGCAAAACTGCTAGTCAGCCAATCAGCGGATGGAGAAATCCCCGTGATCGGCCCGGCTGGCGAGGCTATCGAGCATCTGACGCGGCGCGTGAAGCAGGGCGATCACGTCAGTATCGCGAGTCCGGCGCTGGAATGTTCGGTTATCGACGTACCGGGACACACCGCCGGACATATAGCGTACTTCCAGCCGGGCGATCCGCAAGGGACACCGCATCTATTTTGCGGCGACACCCTGTTCGCCAGCGGCTGCGGCCGTCTTTTCGAAGGCACGCCGCAACAAATGCTGAATTCGCTCGACGCACTCGCCGCGCTCCCCGACGCCACACTCGTTCACTGCGCCCACGAATATACGCTGTCGAATATCCGTTTCGCCCTCGCGGCCGAGCCCGGCAACGCGGCGCTGGCGCAATGGCAGCAGGAAGCGGAGAGCCTGCGCGCGCGCAACCAGCCGACCATTCCGACCACGCTCCTGCACGAACGAAACGCGAATCCGTTCCTGCGCGTCGGCGAAAAAAGCGTACAGGCGGCGCTTGCTGCGCAGTTCGAGCGCCCGGTGCGCGACCGGCTCGACGCCTTCACACTGATGCGCGGCTGGAAAGATAAATTTCGCTAACCCGTTGCGGCCTGCGGTTATCTTCATCTGAAACGTTGAAAACCATTGCAGGCCCCGGATTTTGCTGAGTTTTTTGCATTTATATTGACGTGATGAGTACGGTTCCGTACTATCGGGTCCAAATTTCCAAGCACATTTTTTGGAATCCGAGACGTTCATGCGATTGATTTTAAGCGCGCTCCTCGTCCTGACATTGGCTGCATGTGCCAGCCAGGGACCGACAGCGACCAACTCCCTTTCTTCACTCCCTTCCGCTCAGAATCAGCAAACCGTAGCAGACACTATCCGCAAGACTGCTGCCGCCAAGGAAACGATCAACGTCGACAAGACGTCGCTCGATTCGCTTAGCGGACCCGACAGCGATTTATGGGGCCGTATCCGCCGTGGTTTCCAGATTCCTGATCTGCAAAGCGACCTCGTCGACATGCAGGTGAACTGGTACGCGCAACGCCCGGATTATGTCGAGCGCATGACGGGCCGCTCGCAAAAATACCTGTATCACATCGTCGAGGAACTCGAGCAACGGCACATGCCGACCGAACTCGCGTTGCTGCCGTTTATCGAATCGGCCTATAACCCGCAGGCGTTATCGGTGGCGAAGGCCGCGGGCATGTGGCAGTTCGTGCCTGGCACAGGCCGCGACTACAACCTGAAGCAGAACATGTTTCAGGATGAGCGGCGCGACGTGCTCGCGTCGACCAGTGCGGCGCTTGACTATCTGTCGCGTCTCCACGATATGTTCGGTGACTGGGATCTGGCGCTCGCCGCGTACAACTGGGGCGAGGGCAATGTGCAGCGGGCGATCGCGAAGAACGAGGCGATGGGCCTGCCGACGGACTACCAAAGCCTGCGGATGCCGAACGAGACGCGCAATTACGTCCCGAAGCTGCAGGCGGTGAAGAACATTGTCGCCAATCCGCAAATGTATGGACTCGCGCTTCCTGATATCCCAAATCATCCGTATTTTGTGACGGTCACTACGTCGCGCGACATGGACGTAACCATGGCCGCCAAGCTCGCGGGCATGACGGTCGAGGAGTTCCGCTCGCTCAATCCATCGTTTGCGAAGCCGGTGATCCTCGGCGCAACGAGTCCACAGATTTTGCTGCCCTTCGATAACGCCAGCGCATTCCAGAAGAACCTGAAGTCGTATTCGGGGCAGTTGTCGTCGTGGACCACGTATACGGTGAGCGAGCGGGCAACACCCGCGGTTATCGCCCAGAAAATTGGTGTGGACGCGGATACGCTGATGTCGGTGAACCGCATTCCTGCCGGCATGCGGCTGAAAGCGGGCTCGACCATCGTGGTGCCGCGCGGTGATGATGACGACGAGGACATCAGCGCCGACGTCGCCGAAAGCGCAATGCTGGCCGTTGAACCCGACGTTCCGGATACCCGCAAGATGCTGATCCGCGTTCGCCGTGCGCAATCCATGTCGACCTTCGCCGATCGCTACAACGTGTCGATTTCGCAGGTCAAAAGCTGGAACCGCACTCACCGTGATTCGGTCATGCCCGGTCAGTTGATCGTGCTGCACGTGCCGGTCGGGCGCGCTGTCCCGGCCGAACCCGGTCCAGTGCGCGTCGAAACGGTGGCTGCGTCGAGCCGGAACAAGGGCGGCGTGACGAAGATCGGCACGCATGTGCCGGAATCGAAGAGCGCGGCGCGCGGCGGCAAGGCGAGCGCCCCGGCCAAGGCCACGCGGGTGACTGAAACTTTCAGCGGTTCATCCAAAGCGGTCAAATCGGCGGCGGTAAATCCCGTAGCAGTTTCCAAGACCACGAAATCAGCCAAGTCGGCAGATAAAAAGAAGAAGCAATAATCTGTCTGCGCGGTCAAGAATCCACGCCGTCACCAAGGTGACGGCGTTTTCATTTGGGCGTGCGCGTTAAACTGCCGCTTCATACAAAAGAGGCCCCTGCGCCGCACATGACGTCCTCCGTTCGTCTTCGCGTGTTTCTCCTGTTTTCCGCAGGATATTTCGTCTCGTACGTATTCCGCGGGGTGAATCTCGGCTTTGCGCCCTATATCACGCACGATCTGGGTTTGTCGGGCGCCAATCTCGGTTTGCTCACGTCGCTATATTTTCTTGGTTTTGCGGCGGCACAAATTCCTGTGGGTATCTTGCTCGATCGCTTTGGCCCGCGCCGGGTCACCGCCGGCATGCTGTTGTTCGCGGCGCTTGGGATTGGCGTATTCGGTGCGGCGCACGGCCTCGGCGCCATGATGCTGGGGCGGCTGCTGATCGGCGTCGGCGTGTCCGTCTGCATGAGCGCGGCGTTCAAGGCGCTCGCGCAAATCCTGCCCGTGGCGCAACTGCCGATGGTCAACGGCCTCGTGATGGCCGTTGGCGGTCTCGGCGGTGTGGTGGTCGGCTCGCCGCTCGCCATCCTGCTTGGCGTGACCGATTGGCGCAACATCTGTTTCGGACTAGTGGCCATGACCCTCGCGGTCGCTGCGGCCATCTTTCTTTTTGCGCCGGAACATCGCGATGGCGAGCATCGAAACGCCGACATGCTCACGCAATTCAAGGGCACGTGGCATATCTTGAGAAGCAGCGTGTTCTGGAAGATCGCGTCGTTTTCGGTCGTCACGCAAGGCGTTTTCTACGCGATGCAATCGCTGTGGATACGGCCCTATCTGCTCGATGTCATGGGCCTGAGCGCTCAATACGCCGCGTTGCTGGTTTCGGTGCTCGGTATCGCAATGATGATCGGCTGCGTCGGTTTCGGCGTAGCGGCACGCAGCCTGCAGAAACGCGGCGTCACCGTGTACGCGTTTTGCGGCTTTGGCATGGGGCTGTTTGTGCTTGTGCAAGCGCTCATGTTTGTGCGCGCGCCGATCGCTCCGGCGTTACTGGTCGCGAGTTACGGCGTATTCGGCGGAACGGGCATCCTGAGCTACGCGGTGATGGCCGAGTATTTTCCGACGCACATGATCGGCCGCGCTCACAGCACGCTCACGCTTGTCCTGTTCATCCTGATCTTCGGATTGCAGGTAGGCATAGGCGCGATGCTGTCGCGCTGGCCACCCCAGGGCGGCCATTATCCCGTCGCGGCGCACTTAAGCGTTTGGGGTGTGCTGATCGCCATGCAAATTGCCAGCGCCATCTGGTATGTCCTGCCGAGCAGTGTTCTCGAAAAGCGCGGCGGCGTGGCGTCATAATCGTTGCAAGCCCGCTGGGCAGGGCTCGCAGCGACTAGCCTGGAACGCGTCTTGCATGTGGCGCGTCTCAAATTTGGAAAGAAGGGCGTTTTCCGGCTATAATTCGAAGGATTGAGCAAATCAACCTACACCCTGGCGCCTACCTCCCACTCACCGTTCATCCGCCGCGCCTTGCAACA
>DASYLW010000527.1:0-5994 GCA_036009385.1 Caballeronia sp. | reverse complement strand
ACGCTCACGCAGTTCAGCCGCCGTGCGCGCAGCCCAATCGCTTTCCTCACCGCCCCCGCCCGTCACGCTTTCCAGCGACTTCAGGCAGGCCGCGCCGTTGCCCGACGCAAAATGCTTGTCGATAAAACCGCGCTCCTTCGCAAGTTCGCTCGTTTTCCCCGCATCCGAACGCGCCTGCGTGTCGATAAACCGCACCACCTCGGCGCCGGTAGCGAACGATTTCTCCTTCAGCGTATTGATAAGCGGCGGCAGCGCGTCGTCGTCCATATATGCGTCGGCGAGGCCGGCGTAAAGTGCATCGGCGGCATCAATGGCCGCGCCCGTCGCCGCGAGATAACGCCCGATCGCGCCCGGCGTGCGCGCGAGGAACCAGCTCACGCCCACATCCGGAAACAAGCCGATACGCGTCTCAGGCATCGCCATCTTCGTCGAGCCGGTGACCACGCGCACGCCGCCTGTGTGCCGCGCGCCTTGCGAAATGCCCATTCCGCCGCCCATCACCACGCCGTTCAGCAACGCGATATACGGCTTCGGATACGTGAAAATCGCGTGATTCAGGCGGTATTCATCGGTGAAAAATTCTTCGATGACCGCGCGCTCGCCCGCCTTCGCCGATTGATATAAAAACCGGATATCGCCGCCCGCGCAAAACGCGCGCGGATGCGGGCTATAGATCACCACGGCGTGCACCAGAGGGTCATCGCGCCAGGCGTTCAGCGCGCGATGAATGGCATGCAGCATGGGCGTGGACAGCGCGTTCAACGCCTTCGGACGGTTCAGCGCAATGAAACCAATACCCTGGGCGCGTTCGATACGAATTTCATCGATGGATTCAGTCATATGCAATGCGGATTTCTATTCGTGTGAGTGAAATACAGCGGAAAAATGGAACTGAAAGCACATCAGCCGCCACTTGCAGACGGGCGTCGACGAGCAGGTTTTTTCTTGACGACAGCAGGCAAAAACAGACCCAGTGTTTCGTCGATAAGCGTATCGGTCGACACGGCGAACGCTGCCGCCGACGTCAAGCTCAACGACACGATACCGTGCAATGCGGCCCACAACGTTTCGGCGCGGGCTGCGTGGTTCTGAACCAACGCCAGCGTCCTGGTCAGCATGGAAAGCACCGTCTCTCCAGCCGATGCAATATCGTTAAAAGCGGCTTCGGTATAAGCCGGATTCTGCATGAAAATCAACCGATACACGTCAGCATGTGTCTGCCCGAACGTGACATACGCATGCGCCATGGCCTTCAGGCGCTCGACCGGTTCCACCACGCCATCATGCGCGTGCAGGGACTCAAGCAGCTGCGCGTGGCCTTCGGCGCAAAGCGCATGGGCGATGGCATCCCGGCTCGCGAAGTGCAGGTATAGCGAGGCGGGTGAATAACCGATGGCCCCTGCAATCTTGCGCATCGACAATGCGTCAAAGCCTTCACGCATAACGATCACTCGCGCTGCATCCAGGATTTGGATACGCAGCAAGGGCTGATTTGAAAGATGTTGTTTTGAGCCGGCCATCCCGCGCATTTTCCGGATGACAGACACCAAGTCAATGCAAAACTGAATGGCGTTGAACGTGCTCGCCTCGTTAGGTGCCTGCCGTCAGTTCGCCATTCCCGGCGGAAAATGGCCGCTCTTCAGTAGCACGGGTTCACCGTTATTGATATGCAGATGCTCTCTCGCGACCGCTTCAATTCTCGGGCGCGCAGCATCGAATGCGCGTATCCAGCCGGTGCTGTCGCAGCTTTCCACGCCGAAATGATCCTCGAGCGCCTCGACCGAGATCGCGCACGGAACGCGCTCACCATCGACTACCGCCGAAAATACCACCGTGAGATTCGCGTCGCGATACGCCGGCGCATCGGCGGGAAAAAGGATGTTCATGGCGGCCTCGAATGGCAAGGAAATGGCAATAATGCACGATCCTACTCGCGGCGCCTTGATGCGGTCTACCCTGCTTCTTGCACGCTGAGCCGGGCCAGCTCGGCGGGCACGTCGACAATCATCAGCGACACCGCGTCGGGATCGCCATAGTCGAACTTCAGATGATGGCTCATGTCTCTTACCCGTTCGCAAAATTGCTGCTGCGCCGGCTCGGTGGCGAGATCGAAAAGATTCAATGTTTCCCCCTCGAACCGGTAATGCACGCCCCACGCAATATTGCCCGGATGACTTGCCATGCCGCCGGTGCGCCAGCTTACGAACAGGCATGGCTTCTGATCCGTGCCGATCTCGCTGATATCCGCGCCGCTTGGGAACAAATCGAGCAGCGCCTCGGCAACGCAGCGCATCGCCGGATGACGGATATTGAGCGCGCGCATCAGCTACTTCGCAATAATCTGTCGATATAAGCGCGCGCCGCCTGCTCAACATTGATGAGCGCTTCCTCCTCGGTCGCAAAGCGCTGCTGGGTGCCGACATCGACTAATGCTTCGAAACGACGGACGTTGTCCGGACCGCCTTCAGCAAGGTTGACTGTACCCACGTAGATGGGGGCGTTGGGCGCTCCGTCAGCCCGCTCGGGAGTCTGGGTAAGGCGGGCCGCCGCGCTGATGTAATACCCGCGATACGGGCCGCTAACGCGTTCTGCCATGTCTTCCTCTCAAATGTTTTATAGGTGTCGCGTGTTGCCCGCGCCTCTGTATGGTTTGGACTTCGGCAATTAGTTCGCCGCCGTTGCAACCTGTTGCATTTTCTTCCGGGCTTGAAGCGGCCCGGCGCGTCCGTCGGGGTCTAGCTTGCAAACGTATCGCAAGGTGCAGGCCAGAGCCCTGGCTGATGGAGCATTTATCGAGGTGGGTTGATTTAGATCAAAAAACCCGGTTTTTCCCGCGCTCACCGGCGTGTGGGAAAATACGGCACGACACATGTTTGGAAAACACGTTGGAGACGTCTGTTAGAGAGGCGGGTTCGGGGGCAGAGTCCATACGTTCCGCCGATCTTCTAGGGCGTTGTCCGGCGTTTGCCACTAGAGGAACACGATGAAGCAATTTGCACGGCGCCTGCCGACTCCTTCCCCGTTTCGCGTCGCGCGGGTTTTACACGCTACGGGCCTCGTGATGGCGGCGGCGGGCGTTTTAAGCCTTGGCGGATGTGCATCGTCGAGCGATGCATCATTGATTCACCTTCCCGACGGCCAAAGCGGCTACGCCATCAACTGCAGCGGTGCCGATGCAAGCACGACCTGGGCAAGCTGTTACGTCCTGGCTGGAGATAAATGCGGCGCGACCGGCTATACGATCGTATCGAAGGACAACGAAGAAGGCGGCCCAACGGGCGGCAGCATCACGAACGTGGTGTCGGCGAATGTTAAAAACCGCTCAATGGTCGTACGCTGCAACTGATTTTCGGACCGCCCGTTCGACCACCAACACTAGTGCGGGCTGACTTTTGAAAACACGTTCAGCACCACCACGCCCGCCACGATCAGGCCCATGCCGAGGACGGCGGGCAGATCGGGGATCTGCTTGAATAACAGGGCGGCCACCAGCGTGATCAGCACAATGCCCGCCCCTGACCACACGGCATAGACAATGCCAACGGGCAGCGACTTGAGCGTGAGCGAGAGCAAGTAGAACGAGATGCCGTAGCCGATCACCACAATGACGGACGGCACCAGCCGCGAAAATCCTTCCGATGCCCGCAGTGCCGATGTCGCCACAACCTCGGCCACGATAGCGACCGCCAGCAACGCATAAGCGGAAGAGCGCATGGGTTATGCCCTGTCCGATGCAAACGCGAACGCGCTTGCGTCAAGCCCGAGCACCGCGCACAGTGCTTCCACCACGAACTCATGATCCTGGCGTTGCGGCAAGCCTGACACCGTCACCACGCCGATCACGCCCGCGCCTTTGACCGTCAGCGGAAATGCGCCACCGTGCGAGGCGAATTCGGCGGCGGGGAGACTGTATTTATCGGCGAGTGTTGCCGATGCTTGTTGCAGGCTCAAGCCGATCGCATACGAACTGCGGCGAAAATGCTCGACCGTGCGCGCCTTGCGCTGCGCCCAACGCACGTTATCGGGCGTGGCGCCTTCTAGCAAAGCGAAAAACAACGGCTGACCGAAGGTGCGCACGTCGATTGCCATCGGCGCGCCGCGTGCCACCGCCATCTCGCGGAGTTGTGAGCCGATCTGCCACGCGCGGTCCGAGTCGAATTGCGGGAAGACGAGCGTCTGTTCCTGATGGACGATGGTCTGAAGATCCTGAGCGATATTCATAAACGATGATTTCCTGGCAAGTAACAAGTCCGGGCGACGCGATTCTAAAATCCTTCGCCACCCGACGCGAATTACACAAATTGTGACATGCCTGGGCGAAGAGGCTTGTGTGAGTGCGTCATTTAAATGCTCTGCGACGACCGGCATGTCTTGTTTGAGTGCGTGAGTGGAAATCGATTCACTTATCGTCCAGCGCCCTAATAATTCTCAGTTTGTCTTAGTCCGATCCGCATATCAAACTAGTTCGGATAGCTTATATGTTGTTTATATTACAAATCACAGGGCAATTAGGAGCTTTCTCATTAGAGCATTTCATCTTGCTACGTAGAGTTCGAAACCTGTCCACGAAGCCATCGGCGGGTCCTATGGGATTCGACACGACGCTGACTCAGCACGCAGATCAGATATCTCGTTCATCTGCGTGTTGGCGTCATGGATCCGAGTCAACTCTACGCAGGAATGCAAAATGAACAAGGTTTATAAGTCAGTCTGGAATGAATCCGTCGGTGCATGGGTGGCAGTGTCGGAGAATAGTCCGGCACGGGGTAAGCGTAGCGCTCGCAGCATCACATTGGCAGCAGTCGCCGCGGCAGTCCCTTTCAGCGTACAGATGAAATCTGCGTACGCGGCCACCGACCCTGACTTCATTTCAATAATCGCGTCTGCTGGCGTTGCCGCCTCGGCCGCTGCGGCCGGTGACATCGCTATTGGTGAAGGCTCGGTAGTCAATTCCGGCGCCAATGTAGGAAATCATGCCTCGGTGGCGATTGGATACGGTGCCCAGGTAATCGCGAAGCGCAGCGTTGCGCTGGGTATGAATTCGAGCGTCTCTGCAGACGACGCTATTGCGCTCGGCTACGGGGCCACGGCAAATGCGGCGAACGCAGTCGCGTTGGGCCAGGGTTCCACGACAGGTGGCCGGGCCAACACGGTATCAGTCGGAAGCGCGTCGAACGAACGTCAAGTTACGAACATGGCGGCTGGCACACAAACCTATGATGCCGTCAACGTCGGCCAGCTCGCGCCCGTCGTAACCGCGCTCGGCGGGCAAGCGAAGGTCAACTCCGACGGTTCGATCACTGCTCCGGCCTATTCGCTCAAAGGATCAACGTATAACAACGTTGGGGACGCGCTGACGGCGCTCGCTGACAGTTCGAGCAAATACCTCTCTGCTAACGATGCCGCCCTCAGTACCAACGGCGCGACTGCAATCGGTACTGGAAGTATTGCGGTTGGTGGAAACGCCGTCGCCGACAGCACCGGTGGTCCGGATGCCGCCCTCGCCATCGGGTCAGACTCACGCGCTTCGACCAGAGCTACTGCCCTTGGTCCAGGTGCGACCGCATCAGCAACGGATACCGTCGCCCTCGGTACGTACTCCGTTGCCGACCGCCAAGGCACCGTCTCGGTCGGCAATGCCACGACCAAACGCCAGATTGTGAACGTTGCTGCGGGCACGCAAGCTACGGACGTCGTCAACGTCGGCCAGCTCACGCCCGTCGTAACCGCGCTCGGCGGGCAAGCCAAGGTCAACGCCGACGGCTCCATCAGCGCACCAACCTATTCGCTCAAAGGATCAACGTATAACAACGTCGGCGACGCGCTGACCGCGCTCGCCGACAGCTCCGGCAAGTACTTTCACGCAAACTCCACGCTCGCCGATTCATCGGCGACAGGTTCCGAAGCCATCGCGATCGGCGGCGCAGCAAGCGCCTCCCAATTCGGCGACATAGCGATAGGGATGACAGCCAAGGCGAGTGGGTCAAGCACGGT
>DASYLW010000526.1:0-6023 GCA_036009385.1 Caballeronia sp. | reverse complement strand
TGCAACCAGTCGATGCGCGTGCTCGCTTCGCCCGCACATGAGCGCGTTTTACCTAGCGTTGAAGGTTCTAGCCATCGAAGGCGGCCGGGTTCGGCCTCTGGATCCTGCCTTCGATGGCTCAGGATTTTTTTGCGGCAAGCGGCCTGACGTTCTTGACTGCCTTGATGTCTACGGGCTCGGGAGGCATGTAGCCGAAGGTGGCTTCGTCAGTGTCTTTGTTTTGCGTACGGGTATCAGAAGGACCTTGATCGATGGGTGTGCTGCTTTCTTTGCGCCGATGCAGCAACACCGATTCCGCGACGCGCTCAACGTGCTGAACGTTCACCGCTGCAGCTTCTTCAAACGCCGCCAGCGCTCGCGCTGCGCGCAGCATGGTGAGATCGGCCCGTAAGCCGTCGACATGAGCCCCGATGCATAACTCGCTAACTCGCGTGTGAACGGCATCGTCGAATTCGAGGGTCGAAAGCATTGCTCTGGCTTGGCGAAGTTTTAGCGCCAAGGCTTCCTGTTGCCCCGCAAACCGCAAGCGGAAAGCCTCAGGATAAGTATCGAATGCGAGACGCGCCTTGACGATTTCATGCCGTTTTTCGGCATCGAAACAATTCTGCAGTTCAACTGCCAGACCGAACCGATCCAGTAGTTGCGGCCTGAGTTCGCCCTCCTCCGGATTCATTGTCCCGATCAGCACAAATCGCGCTTCATGCCGATGCGAAATGCCGTCACGTTCGATCACGTTCACCCCGCTCGCCGCTACATCGAGCAACTGGTCCACCAGTTGATTGGGCAGCAGATTGACTTCATCGACGTACAACACTCCATGATGCGCCTTCGCGAGCAAGCCCGGCGAAAAGCGCACGCCGCCGTCGCGCAACGCGACTTCGATATCCAGCGAACCAATCAACTGTTCTTCGCTCGCCCCCAGTGGCAAAGTCACAAACTGGCCCTCGGGCAGTAATTCGGCGAGCGCGCGCGCGGTAGTCGATTTCGCGGTGCCACGCGGACCGCTCACCAACACACCGCCTAGTGCAGGATCGATGGCCGCCAATAATAGTGCTTGCTGCAAGGGTTCTTGTGCGACCAATGCGGCAAACGGGAAGATGAATTCGCTCACGTTCATTGCCCTTCGAGTTGCTGTTCGGCATCCAGCAGATGGTGTTCGATCTGCTCCTGATACGCGCCCGGACTTTGCCATAAGCCGCGCTGCATCGCTTCGGTCAAACGCTCGCAGATCGAATACAGCGCGTGGGGATTGTGCTGCTGCATGAACTCTCGCGTGTCCGCGTCGTTGACATAAGCGTCCGCAACAAGCGCGTACTGATGATCGGATACGACCCGCGCGGTGGCATCGTAACCGAACAGATAATCTACCGTGGCCGCGAGTTCCGACGCACCCTTGTAACCATGCCGCTTCACGCCGTCGATCCATTTCGGATTGACTACGCGCGAGCGGATCACGCGTGAGATTTCTTCCTGCAAGGTTCGGATGCGCGGCGCGGCCGGATTGCTGTGATCGGGGTTATACGCTTGCGGCTGGGCGCCCGAAAGATGCCGCACTGCCGCTACCATGCCGCCCTGGAACTGGTGATAGTCGTTCGAATCCAGCAGGTCGTGTTCGCGGTTATCCTGGTTCTGCACTATCACGTCAATTGTCGACAAGCGCGCACCGAAGGTGTCGCGAGCCTCCACGCCGTCGCCTTTTTGCGAATACGCATACCCGCCCGAGCTTTGGAAACCGCGTGCGAGATCAGCATCGTTTTGCCATTGCTTCGCGTCGATCATCTCCTGCAAGCCCGCGCCGTATGCGCCCGGCTTCGTGCTGAACACGCGCCATCCCGCACGCAAGCGGGCTTCTTTCTCGTCGAGTCCGCGCGCCATATGTTCGTCGCGTTCACGCATGATGCGCGCGCGGATCGGGTTGAGGTCTTCGGCTTCGTCGTCGAGTTCAGCCACGGCTTGCACGGCGGCGTCGAAGAGATGCATCAGGTTGGCGAACGCATCGCGGAAAAATCCCGATACCCGCAGCGTCACGTCAATGCGCGGGCGATTGAAAATGGTGATGGGCAGGACTTCGAAATCGGTCACACGATTGCTGCCCGCCGCCCACTTGGGACGAACGCCGATCAGCGCCATGGCTTGGGCAATATCGTCGCCGCCGGTGCGCATGGTGGCCGTGCCCCATACCGACAAACCAATTGCGCGCGGGTAGTCGCCGTGCTCCTGAAGGTGACGTTCGATCAGCAGATTGGCTGACTTCAGCCCGAGCGTCCACGCTGCGCGCGTTGGTACGGCGCGGGTGTCGACGGAGTAGAAATTGCGGCCGGTAGGCAAGACGTCCGGCCTTCCCCGCGATGGCGATCCGCTCGGGCCCGGCGGCACAAAACGCCCGTCGAGACCGCGTTGAAGCTGCTTTAGCTCCTCCGGGCCGCAAGCGTCGAGCCGTGCGAGCAAGTCGCCATTCAAGCGTTCCAGTACCTGCGATGTGTGAGGCCCTGCCGTATCAAATGGGCGATCGAGTAACGACGTTGCGAGCAACTCGAGGCGCTCGCGGGTGTCTCCTTGATGACGCCACGGCGCATCGATCACCGTTTCAAGTTCAGCAGGACGGGGACCTGTCCACGGCGCGCTCCAGTCGGCGTCGAGGGGATCGAACGTGTCGCCCAGGTTCAGGTCGCGAGCCAGCGCGGTAAGCACGCTCGCGTTCGCACCTTGTGCATCGCCGGTTGGATAACGGCCGAGGGCAAGCAGGGTATCGCGGCGTTGCACGCCTTGCGGTGACGCGCCGAACACGTGCAGGCCATCGCGGATCTGAGCCTCCTTGAGCTCGCATAAATACGCGTCGGCGCGTGTCAGTAATGCATCTTCAGTGGCGGAGTCGCGGGGTTTATCGAGTCCGAGTTCTTCATGCAGACTGTGTTCGACGATGCTTGCCAAAATCGTCTTGCGAAGGAGTTTTGCGCGGCGCGGATCCACCATCAATGCTTCGTAATACTCATCGACCTGACGTTCAAGGTCCTGCAATGGACCGTAGTTTTCAGCGCGTGTAAGCGGCGGCATCAAGTGGTCGATGATGACCGCTTGCGCCCGCCGCTTCGCCTGGCTGCCCTCGCCTGGATCGTTGACAATGAACGGATACAGATGCGGCATGGCGCCAAGCGTCAGGTCCGGCCAGCACGATGCGCTCAATGCAACGCTCTTGCCCGGCAGCCATTCAAGGTTGCCGTGCTTGCCGACGTGAACGATCGCGTCCACGTTGAATCGCAGCCGCAGCCAGAAGTAAAACGCGAGATAGGCGTGCGGCGGCACGAGATCCGCGTCGTGATAACTGGCATAGTCGCCACGTTCACGCGAACGCGCCGGCTGGATACCGATAAACACGTGCCCGCAGCGCCAGCCCGCGATCATGAAGCGGCCACGACGGATCGTGGGATCGCTTTCGGGCGGACCCCACCGCGTATTCAACTCCTGCTGGACGTGGTCCGGCAGTTTCGCGAAAGCATCGAGATAATCATCAAGCGCGAGGCTTTGCAACGCGGGACGCAAGTCGCGAACCAAGGGATCATTCGTCACGCCCGAGGTCAGCGCCTGCATCAGCGCGTGGCCATCGGCGGGAATTTCATCCACCCGATACCCTTCGTTCGCGAGCATCGAGAGGATGTTGACGACGGACGCCGGTGTATCGAGACCCACGCCATTGCCGATGCGGCCTTCGCTCAACGGATAGTTCGCGAGCACGAGTGCGATGCGCTTGTCGGCGTTGTCAAGCTGGCGCAATCGACACCAGCGTTGACTCAACTCGGCCACGAAACGCACGCGTTCAAGGTCAGGCTGATATCGCACGACATCGACTTGCGTGATCTTGCATTGATACGCGAGTCCCTTGAAACTGATCGCACGCGTGATGATGCGGCCATCGACTTCCGGCAAGGCGACATGCATGGCGACATCGCGCGAATTCAGTCCATGGTTGTCCTTCAACCAGTCTTCGCGATTGCCGCCGCTAAGAATCACTTGCAGTACCGGCGCGTCGCCCGCGAGTTCGAAGGGCACAGGGTCGTCTATGACGCCCGCAGCAAACGAGGTCGTGTTCAACACCAATGACACGCGGTGATCGGCGCAAAGCTGTTGCACGACCTCGCGACTCAACGGGTCTTTGAGGGACGCCATCGCGATCGGCAGCGGGTTGAGTCCCTGCGCCTCCAGGGCCTCGATCAACGCATTGAACACATCGGTATTGCCGGACTGCAAATGAGCCCGATAGAACAGCACGGCAACAACGGGTGCGCCTTGAACCCAGCGTTCCTTCCAGTCGTCAACGGTCGCGATCTGCCGCGCCGGATGATAGATTGCCACTGCTGGCAACGGGCTCGGTGCATTCGCTTCACGCCCGTACCCCAACGCCCGAAACGCGATGCAACGAAGAAACTCCTCGGCATTTTTCGCGCCGCCCTCACGCAGGTAACGCCAAAGCTGATCGCACAACGCAGGCTCGGCTGTACTCTTCGCAACAAGGTTCGGATCTTCCTGCAAGTCCCCGGAAAACATCACAAGCATCTGACCATTGCGGCGTGCAAGCGTGGTGATGCTCTCGATTCCGTAAGGCCAGTACGCTTCACCGCCAAGATGATCGATAACGATAACGCGGGCATGTTTGAGCACGTCATCGACGTAGAAATCCACCGATGCCGGTTGGCGCAAGAACGCCTGGTTCGCCAGCCGTATCGCCGGAAAATCCGCTTCCAGATTCGACACCACACTGGCCAGAAGCGAGAGCGTGGTATCGGCGGAACTCAGCACGACGATGGGTGCCGGCGTCTGGTCGATACGCATGACGCCGGCTGCGTCGTCGACAAAACCGCCGGGCGTCGTGCGTAGCAGATGCATGGATCAGGCCTGCACAGGTGCGTTGGCGAGCGCTGCAGCCAGCGCTCGTTGCAGATGCGGCTGATCGAGATCTTCACCAATCAGCACGAACCGGCTGATTCCCTGGCTGGCCTCCTCAGCAGTCCAGCGGCGGTCGAAGTAGGTATCAAACCGCTGACCCACGCCCTGCACGACAAGCCGCATGGGCGTGCCCGGCAAAGCCGCGAAACCCTTCACGCGATAGATCGTGTTGGCATCAACCAGCGAGCGCAATGCCGCAATCGCCGCCTCACGCGACTCGACTCGAGCTTCGACCACGACTGAATCGAAGACGTCGTGATGATGATCGGCGTGGCCTTCGTCATCGACGGAACCATGATGGTCGACACGCAGATGAATAGTCGTTTCCGATGCTGCCTCAAGCCCGAGCAGCGCATGCAGATCAAGCTGCCCCATCTGCGCCGGCACGATCTTGACGCCCGCCGGAATCTCGCCGCGAATCAGCGCTTCCACCGCGCGCTGCTGCGTTTCATCGATCAAATCGGTCTTGTTGAGAATCACCAGGTCTGCTGAAGCGAGTTGATCTTCGAACAACTCATGCAGCGGTGATTCGTGATCGAGGTTCGGATCGGCGCGGCGTTGTGCATCCACCGCTTGCGGGTTCGCCGCAAACTGGCCGCTTGCCGCAGCAGGTCCGTCGACAACCGTCACGACGGCATCCACGGTGAACGCATTCTTGATGGACGGCCAGTTGAACGCCTGCACGAGCGGCTTGGGTAACGCGAGGCCGGAGGTCTCGATCAGCACATGATCGATCTGATCGCGCCGCTCGACGAGTTGCTCCATCACCGGATAAAACTCTTCCTGCACCGTGCAGCAGAGACACCCGTTCGACAGCTCATATAGATTCGGCTGGTCCGTTGCGCTTTCATCCTCGCAACCGATGTTGCAGCCCTTCAGGATTTCGCCATCGATGCCCAGTTCGCCGAACTCGTTCACGATCACCGCGATCCGCAGTCCTTTCGCGTTTTGCAGGATGTGCCGCATCAGCGTGGTCTTGCCGCTGCCGAGGAAACCCGTTACGACCGTGACCGGGATTTTGCGCATTTGCATCCGTTGCTCCGTAGTATCGATTGGCTGCTTGCTGCCGGAATGCCTGGCCC
>DASYLW010000525.1:0-5040 GCA_036009385.1 Caballeronia sp. | reverse complement strand
TGCGACCTGGCCCTCGTGTTATCCGTGGATCGAAGCGGATGGCCTGAGCTATTTCCGCTCGCGCATATCGCTGGCGCAACGCGACGTCGAACACGGGCTCGAAGTCACGCTCGATCACTTCAAGAGCCGCGAGCAGCAGGAACGGGCGCTGGACATCTTGCAGTTCAAGCTCGACGTCCTGTGGTCAATGCTCGATGCGATTGAAGGGGCGTTTCCCCAATGATCGCGCTCAAGCTCAAGCCCATCTTCCGGCTCCAGTGGGAACCGGCGCAGAATGCGCACGTGCTGCTTTATCCGGAAGGCATGGTGAAGCTAAACCAGAGCGCCGGAGAAATCCTCAAGCGCTGTGACGGCACACATCACATTGATACGCTTATCGCCGAGCTGCAAGAGGCGTTCAACGCCCCCGATCTGGGCGACGAAGTACGTTTGTTTGTCGCGGAAGCGCACCGGCGTGGCTGGCTGGAGTCACAAACATGAGCGACACGAGTGAGATTGCCCCGCCGCTGTGGCTGCTCGCGGAACTCACGTACCGCTGCCCGCTGCATTGCGCGTTTTGCTACAACCCGGTGAACTACACTGATCACAGCAGCGAACTGACCACTGATGAATGGCTCGGCGTGTTCAGGCAAGCGCGCGCGCTCGGCGCGGCGCAATTGGGTTTCTCGGGCGGTGAGCCGCTGTTGCGCGATGACCTCGAAGTGCTGGTGGGCGAAGCGCGCAAGCTCGGCTTCTACACAAATCTGATCACCTCCGGCGTAGGCCTCACTGGGAAACGGCTCGACGACATGAAGGCGGCCGGCCTCGACCATATTCAGTTGTCGTTCCAAGATTCGACTCAGGAGCTGAATGACTTCCTGAGCAGTACGCGCACCTTCGAGCTGAAACAACGCGTCGCCGCGTCGATCAAACGACACGGCTTTCCGATGGTGCTCAACTGCGTGCTGCATCGCTACAACCTGCCGCACGTGGACAAGATCATCGACATGGCGCTCGCAATGGGCGCCGAATACCTGGAGCTGGCAAATACGCAGTATTACGGCTGGGCGCACGCGAACCGTGCGCAACTGATGCCGACTGCCGAGCAATTACGCGATGCCGAAGCGGTGGTGGAACGGTATCGCAGCGAAATCGGCGACCGATGCAAGATCTATTTCGTGGTACCAGACTACTTCGAAGAGCGGCCTAAGCGCTGCATGAACGGCTGGGGCTCCGTGTTCCTGGGCGTCGCACCTGATGGGGCCGCGCTGCCCTGCCATACGGCACGTTCATTGCCGGGCCTGACGTTGCCGAACGTCAAGGAAGCGTCGATCCAGGAGATCTGGTACGAGAGCGACGCGTTTAACCGTTTCCGCGGCTTCGACTGGATGAAGGAGCCGTGCAGGAGCTGCGAGGAGAAGGTGAGCGATGCGGGCGGCTGCCGCTGCCAGGCGTATCTGCTGACGGGCGACCCGGCCAACACGGACCCTGTCTGTGCCAAGTCGCCGATGCACGAGAAGGTGATAAACGTGGTGAATCAGGCCGCGTTGAAACGCGATCCCGACGCGCAACCGATCATGTTCCGCAATGATGCGAATTCGCGGTCGCTGCGCGCGCGCACGGCGACGCATAAGGCACCGGCCGGATCAGATTCGTAGCGAAGTCATGATCCGTATTATTCCGGGTTTGATCCAAAAATAACGCTTAAAAGTTTAGACGCATATAGGTAGGATCGTTCAGCGCTGCCGCATTGGCCTTCGCATTGCCAATCGTGCGTTAAGGCATCGTCACGTTGTTGGCGGATTGACGGAGATGCGGCGACAATATCGAGCATGGAACGAGCCGCCGCGCAGCAAAACGCACCTGTCATCGACACCATCTCCTATGCTGGCTACCGATTCCAGGCCGACGTGATCAGCTACGCGGTTTGGTTGTACTACCGATTCCCGCTCAGCCTGCGCATGGCCGAAGAACAGCTGGCCGCACGCCGCATTGAGCTCACGTATGAGGCGGTGCGGCGCTGGTCGGTGAAGTTCGGGCTGGGCAGGCGAGGTTCAAAAACGGCTGTTTTGCCGTTACACGGCCGAGCGGAATCGGTCCGCGGTTTTGGGGCCACCCAGGCCATCACCCCGGGGATAAACGAAATGAAACTGCAACGACGCGGCGCCAGCAGCGCCCCAGGAGATCCATGAACGACAAACGAACCACGTCGCCGCGCCGGCGACGCGTCCTCGGCGGACTTGGGGCCGCAAGTCTTGCCACCGTCCTGCTGCCGCGCGCCCGTGCGGCCGTTGCCCCGTTGCCGGTCGAGCCATGGAGCCAGCAGCCCGGCGAGCCCGGACTCTGGCACCCTTACGGCCTGCCCTCCGACTTCGAAAAGGACGTCGTGCGGCGCATCTCCCGTCCCCCCGCAATGCCCGGCGCGACCTCCACGCTGACACCCCTCGGCAACCTGTTCGGCGCGATCACGCCGAACGGACTCGTGTTCGAACGGCACCATAGCGGCGTGCCCTTGATCGATCCGGCACAGCATCGTTTCGTGATACACGGACTCGTCAAACAAGCCCGCGAATTCACGCTCGATGACCTCATGCGCTTTCCCTCCGTGTCGCGCGTGCATTTCCTCGAGTGCTCGGGCAATACCGCAAGCGAATGGAAAGGACCCAGCGGCCTGCCCGTGCAGATGACACACGGCCTGCTCTCGTGCTGCGAATGGACCGGCGTGCCGCTGTCCACCGTGCTTGACGAAGTCGGCGTGGCGCCCGAGGCAAAGTGGTTCCTCGCCGAAGGCTCCGATGCAGCCGCCATGACGCGCAGCATTCCGCTCGCGAAAGGACTCGACGATGCCCTGCTCGTCTACGCGCAGAACGGCGAGCACCTGCGCCCGGAAAACGGCTATCCGCTACGTCTGTTGCTACCGGGGTTCGAAGGCAATACCAATATCAAGTGGCTGCGACGCATCAAGCTCGCGGCTGAGCCGTTCATGACGCGCGAGGAGACCTCGAAGTACACGGACCTGCAGGCCGATGGCCTCGCGCGCCAGTTCGTCTTCGAGATGGATGCGAAGTCGGTGATCACCCGGCCCTCCGCAGGGCAGCACCTGGGCGGCCCGGGCTTTTATCCGGTGAGCGGTCTGGCATGGTCTGGCCGCGGCCGCATCACCCGCGTTGAGGTATCCATGGACGGCGGCAGGACCTGGCGCGATGCAATCCTGCAGGGTCCCGTGCAGAACAAGGCCGCCACGCGTTTCGAAGCGAGCTGGCACTGGGACGGCGCACCCGCCGACCTGCAAAGCCGCGCCACCGACGAAACGGGCTACGTGCAACCCACACGCGACGCACTCGTCGCCGCGCGCGGCCTCAACAGCTACTACCATTACAACGGCATCCAGAGCTGGCAGGTCGCAGCCAACGGGGAAATTCGCAATGGCTGATGCAACTCATAAGGCAACGCGCAAGCTTGCTCTCGCGGCCCTTCTTGCCGCGATCGGCGTAACTGGCGTGACGATCGCGCGCGCCGCTTCGCCGTATGGGCTAGGCAAGCCGATCGACGCCGCCCGTCTGTCGGCATGGAACATCGACGTGTCGCCCGACGGCCGCGGGTTGCCTCCCGGCTCGGGCGACGTCGCGCATGGCCGTGCGGTGTTCGCAGCGAAGTGCGCCATGTGCCATGGAGCCGCGGGCCAGGGCGGCGTCGGCGATCCGCTGGTTGGGGGCGCCGGCACGCTCGCGAGTGCGAAGCCGGTGAAGACGGTCGGTAGCTACTGGCCGTATGCGACCACGCTCTTCGACTATATCCATCGCGCCATGCCCTACGACCATCCCGAATCGCTGAGCGCCGATGAAGTGTATGCGGTGACCGCGTTCGTGCTGAACCTGAACGGCATCGTCCCGGAGGACGCGCGGTTGGATGCGCATAGCCTGCCGAAGGTCCGCATGCCGAATTGCGGCGGCTTCGTGCCCGACCCGCGCCCCGCACGGCCTTGAATTTCCTACCCCTGCCCGATGCGCTACGGCGTTGTTCAACTAATGGAATGGACGGCCCCACCCGAAACGGCATTAGCGTGCCAAATCTATGGTCCACCCCATTTTTGCAACCCTGATCTTCGATGGCGAGTTGGCTTGCTTAAATCTATTCGATCAGCCAAAACTTTGACGCCTTCATCAACGGCCAATTTCAGTCAGCCATCTCGGGAAAGCTCAATCAGCCCGGCGGGGATTTTCGTCCGGGTAACAGTGCCACGATGAGCCTTGGTCTGCGCTATGAGGCCAACCCTAAAGTGGTGCCGCAATTACAGGTCAATATCTATCGCAAGAGCCACGATCAAGGCGCGCTCGCCGACACCGGGAACACGGCCGGCACCGTGGTCTACCTGAGCCCGGGCGTCACTGTAAGTGTCTGGAAAAACGTGCAGATCTACGGCTTTGTGCAACGCGGTCTATAGCAAGCTCACGGGTTATCAGTTGTTTCCGTGCTGGACCGGCAGCGTAGGGGCGAGCTATGCGTTCTAATCCGCCATCACCGTCCCTCGCGCGCGCCGGTCCAGCCTGCCCCGCACTCAGGGCGCGCCGCGCTCGCTTACGCGCGGTTCTCGCCTTGACCGTGGGTGCAGGCGCTTCCGGCTGGCCGATGACGGCACGCGCTGCCAAGCTGGCAGTTGGCAAACCGGCTCCGCCGTTGGTACTGCACGCCCTCGATGGACGCAGCATCAGCACGGATGAATTGCGCGGCAAAGTGGTAATCCTCACTTTCTGGGCCACCTGGTGCGAGCCCTGCCGCGACGAATTGCCCCTGTTGTCCGACTATGCCGCGCGCCATGCAGACCAAGGCCTGCAGGTACTGGGCTTCAGCCTGGATGGGCCGGATGAGTTGTCAGCGGTGCGACAAGTCGCCTCCGGCTTGAGTTTTCCGGTTGGGCTCTTGGGCAGCGCTTGGGCCGGCGACTACGGACGTAATGTGGCGCATTCCGGTGAGCTTTACCATCGACCGTGAGGGCGTTTTGGTCGACAACGGGTGGGACGACAAACCGCTTGGAACGTATCGTCAACCCACTCCTGCGGC
>DASYLW010000524.1:0-1565 GCA_036009385.1 Caballeronia sp. | reverse complement strand
GCGCGTCCGAACCCTTGAAGTCGAAGCGCGTGGCAATTTCCTTGTTCGATTGTTCGATGGCGTTTTTCACCTCGATCATGTTTGCTTCGCTGACGACGTCAAACGATGGCATCTGCATTCCCCTTCGTTGAGGCGAGGCGTAAGGCTCGCCGTTAGGCTCGCACGCACTCGCTATAATCACGGACCACCATCATTCTACCGATGCCGTCCCGGTTTGCCCAAGGCCGCTCCCGATCCGACCAAACGCTGCTCAATGTCCGAGTTCAAACTTCTCTCCGATTACCCGCTGCTCGCGCATAACACGTTCGGTTTCGACGTCCGCGCCAAGCATGCCGTTCGGCTGACAGAAGAAGCGCAGATCCCGGCGCTTGCTCGTGACGCCCGTCTAAACGGCCTGCCGCAACTAGTGCTCGGCGGCGGCAGCAACGTTGTGCTGACGCGCAATTTCGACGGTGTCGCGTTACTTGTGGAATTGCGCGGCCGCCGCGTGATCAATGAAGATAGCGAAGCCGTTTTAGTAGAAGCTGGCGCAGGGGAGAACTGGCACGATTTCGTTGCGTGGACTTTGTCGCAAGGCTTGCCCGGCCTCGAAAATCTCGCGCTGATTCCCGGCACGGTAGGCGCGGCGCCGATCCAGAACATAGGCGCCTATGGGCTGGAAATGGGCGAGCGCTTCGAGCGTTTGCGGGCGATTGAAGTATCGACGGGAGAAACGCGTGAATTTGATCGCGATGCATGCGCGTTCGGTTATCGCGACAGCTTTTTCAAGCGGGAAGGGCGCGGACGTTTTGTGATCGTATCGGTGACTTTTCGTCTGCCGAAAGCGTGGATGCCACGCGCCGATTACGCGGATATCGCACGGGTGCTCGAGGCGAGCGGCGCGACCAATCCCCAAGCAATCTTCGACGCCGTCGTTGCAGTGCGTCAGGCAAAGTTGCCCGACTGGCGAGTGCTCGGGAACGCGGGAAGTTTTTTCAAGAATCCGGTGATAAGCGCTTCAGCTTTCGACGCACTGAAGGCGCTTGAACCTGATCTCGTGTCTTACAAGCAGCACGATGGCCAGTTCAAACTGGCCGCAGGCTGGCTCATCGACCAATGTGGCTGGAAAGGCCGCTCGATCGGCGCGGCCGCTGTGCACGACCGGCAGGCGCTGGTTCTGGTGAACCGCGGCGGCGCGTCGGGCGCGCAGATCCTGGAGCTCGCCGCGGCCATTAAACGCGACGTGCAAGCGCGTTTCGCAGTCGAGCTTGAAGCGGAGCCGGTGTGTCTTTGATTTAAAGCTGCTGCGAATGGTCTATCGCGTTCGCCGAGCGTCACCGCAGCCGGCCGAAGCACGGCAGCGGCAACAAAATCGGCCCGAAGAAGCTTATGTAAGCCACTCAAATAGCCGCAGCAAGACAGACCGTCCATGAAACAAAAAACCCGCCGAGGCGGGTTTTTTGTTTCAACATAACCAAGCCGGGCCAACTCAGCCGCCACGCTTGCGACGTGCATTTTCCGCAATCCGCATCCGCAACGCATTCAACTTGATGAACCCGCCGGCATCGGCCTGATCGTACGCGCCG
>DASYLW010000523.1:0-4582 GCA_036009385.1 Caballeronia sp. | reverse complement strand
GGCGGGCGAGGAGCGGCTGAGACTCGCGGCGCAAACGACGAACGACTTCGCGATCATCGTGCAGGACCCTGAGGGCCGCATTGTCAGCTGGAATGCCGGCGCCGAGCGTGTGTTCGGTTATACGGCAGCGGAAGCGGTCGGGCAGGACATCGACGTGATCTTTCCCGCAGATGATCAGCAGGTGCGCATGGCGGCGCAGGAACGCCAGATCGCGCAACGCGATGGCCGTGCCGACGATGATCGCTGGCTGGTCGCAAAGGGCGGCCGCAGGGTGTATTGCAGCGGCGTGGTGACGCCGTTGTCCGATCCGAAGTTCACAGGTTACGCAAAGATCGTGAGAGATCTCACGGACCGCAAGACGCAGGAAGACGCGCGGCAGTCGCAATTGGCGGAGGAACGGGCGGTGCGGGCACAGGCGGAAGCGGCGAACCGGCTCAAGGACGATTTCCTGGCCGTGCTGTCGCACGAATTGAAGCACCCGCTCAACCTGATTCACGTAAAGGCGGAAATGTTGCCGCGCATCCCCGAGGCGCGGGGTGTGCCGGCGATCCAGCGCACGGCCGACGCAATCCAGCGCGCGGTGCTCGGTCAGGCGAAGATCATTGACGACTTGCTGGACCTGTCGCGCGTGCGTACCGGCAAACTGGCGCTGAACCTGGCGATGGCCGACGTTGCGGCCATGCTGAAAACCATCGCCGATGCGATCGAGGCGGACGCCGCATCAAGGGGCATTGCGCTGTCGTTCGAGGGTCTGGATGAACCGGTGTGGACCAAGGTGGATCCCGTACGTTTCGACCAGATCGTGTGGAATCTGCTGAGCAACGCGCTGAAATTTACGCCGCGCGGCGGCTCGGTTTCCGTTCGCCTCACGAGTGAAGAGGACGAGCTGCGTATCGATGTCACGGATACCGGGCTCGGAATCGAAGCGCCGCTGTTGCCGCATATCTTCGAGATGTTCTCCCAAGGCAGCGAAGCCCGTCGCAAGACCGGCGGCGGCATGGGCATCGGCCTCGCGCTGGTCAAGCAACTGGTGGAAATGCATGCGGGAAGCGTGCTCGCGCAGTCCGAGGGGGCAGGACGCGGTACGCGGATGAGCGTCTGGCTGCCGCTGGCCGACGGCCTTCCGGGTGGAAAGCATGCGCCGCAGGAGCACAGCGGGTCGCTGGCAGGCGTGCGTATGCTGGTCGTCGACGACGACTCCGAAACAGCCAGCGCATTCGCGGCGTTGCTGGAACTCGAAGGCGCGCTGGTCGCCACCGCTCACGACACCGACGACGCGCTCGCGCTGCTCGAACGCAACCACGTGGACCTGCTGGTCTGCGACATCAACATGCCCGGCATGGACGGCTACAAACTCATGGGCCGGGTCCGGGAGAATCCCCGCTTGGCCCAGTTGCCCGCCATTGCGTTGACGGGCTACACCGTGGGTACCGGCGACGAGCGCGCACGCGCGTCGGGCTTCGACCTGACGCTGATCAAGCCGGTCTCTCTTGACGCGCTGATCGCCGCCGCCGAGCAGGTGTTCGTCTGGCGCGGCGCACAGGGCGGTGGCACGCACGAGCGTCGCTGATGGTTGATGAGTCCATCAACAACCGAGCCTCTGACGAGCCGCTTTCAGACGGCCGCTTGCCTGAGCAGCGCGCGGCAATGACGCGCAATCTGCCGCTCTTCCTGCGTCTCGATCACGTCGAACTGAACATCGAGAAATTCGAGTCCGTCGCAAATGCGTTCACGCACGCTCGCGGCGTGCTCGCCAATACCGCCGGTGAACACCACGCGGTCGAGACCGCCCATCAACGCGGCATACGCGCCGATGGTCTTGCGCACAGCAGTACAGAAGATATCGACGGCAAGTTCTGCGTCTGCATCGCTGCGTTGCAAAAGCGCCTGCATGTCATTGTTCGAGTCGGACAGACCCTTGAGGCCGCTTTCGTAATTGATCAGGTGTTCGAGCGCATCGGCGTCAAGCGTTCCGGTTCGCATCAGATAAACCAGCACACCAGGATCGAGATCGCCGGTGCGTGTGGCCATGGGAATGCCGCCCGTCGGCGTGAGACCCATGCTTGTATCGATTGAACGGCCATCGCGGATCGCGCACAGGCTTGCACCGCTGCCGAGATGCGCGACCACCAGGCGCGCCGGAAGATCGTTGCCGAGCGTGGCGACGATCGACTCGTACGAGAGGCCGTGGAAACCGTATCGGACGACCCCTTCGTCGGCGTAGTGTTTTGGCAGCGCGAGGTGAGTCGCGCGTGCGGGCATGGTCCGGTGGAACGCGGTGTCGAGGCAGGCGTAATGCGGCACGTCGTTGAAAATCTGCTGCGCCAGATCGAGCAGCTCCAGCGCCTGCGGCAAATGCAACGGCGCAAATTGCACCGCGTCGCGCAAGGTCTGTTTGACCTCGGGCGTGATCAGCGCATGGTCGCTCAGGTGCGGACCGCCATGCACTACCCGATGCCCCACCGCGGCCAACGGCTGGTCCAGATGCGCATGCAGCGCGTCGGCCACGCGCTGCAACGCGTCGTGCTGCGACTCCATCACGTGGTTTTGCGTGACATCGATCGCACCATCCGATGAACGCATGGTCAGCGAGCCGTCGCCGCGGCCGATGCCCTTCGCGCTGCCGGTCAGCCACGGCGTTTCATCGCTGTCGTCTGGCGTGGCGCCCGACTTCTTGCCGGGCATATACACGCCGAATTTAAGCGACGACGATCCGCTGTTCAGCACCAGGATACCCAAGGTCATGGTCTTCAGCCTTTCCAAACCCAGTTACGTATTTCATCGCGGTCAATGCCTTCCGCGTGGGCGTAGGTAATGCTGGCGTTGATCTGGTCCTTGAGCCAGTTCTTCGCGTGAGCGCCGGTATCGCGAAGCCGCGGCACCCGATCGATCACATCGATACACAGCGAAAAGCGGTCGACCTCGTTGATGATCGCCAACTCGAACGGCGTATTGATGTTGCCGCGCTCACGATAACCATGCACATGCATGTTCTCGTGATTCGTGCGGTTATACGTGAGCTTGTGAACGAGCGACGGATAGGAGTGGAAGTTGAAGATGACCGGCTTCTCGCGCGAGAAAATGGAATCGAAATCGCGACCGGACAAACCGTGCGGATGATCGGTATCGGGCATCAGCCGGAACAGATCCACTACGTTGACGAAGCGGATCTTGAGGTCGGGGAAATGTTCCTTGAGGATCTCGACGGCAGCGAGCGATTCCATGGTGGCGATATCGCCGGCGCAGGCCATCACCACGTCCGGTTCGCTGTTCTGGTCTGTCGACGCCCAGTCCCAGATGCCAATACCCTTGGTGCAATGCGCAAGCGCAGCTTCCATGTCGAGATACTGCAAGTGCGGTTGCTTGTCCGCGACAATCACGTTGATGTAGTCACGCGAACGCAGGCAATGATCCATCACGCTCAGCAGGCAGTTCGCGTCGGGCGGCAGGTAAATGCGCACGACTTCGGGACTCTTGTTCGTGACGACATCGAGGAAACCCGGGTCCTGGTGGGTGAAACCGTTGTGATCCTGACGCCATACCAGCGAGGTGATCAACAAGTTCACCGAAGGAACCGGCGCTCTCCAGTCGAGTTCACTCTTCGCTTTTTCCAGCCACTTCGCGTGCTGGTTGAACATGGAGTCAATCACATGCACGAATGCTTCGTAGGTTGCGAGCAACCCGTGCCGGCCCGTGAGAACGTAACCTTCGAACCAGCCTTCCAGGGTGTGCTCGCTGAGCATTTCCATCACGCGGCCGTCAACCGATAACGAGCCGCCGTCGCCGTCTTCCGGCTTGATCTCGGCGATCCAGCGTTTGCCCGACGCTTCATATACGCCATCGAGTTTGTTGCTGGCGGTTTCGTCGGGACCGAACAGCTTGAAGCTGCTCATGTTGCGCTTGATCACGTCGCGCAGCCAGGTCGCGAGGACCGCGGTAGGAGACTGGTACGTGCCTGCCGGGGCTTTGACTTTGAACGCATAGTCGCGGATGTCAGGCAGCTCCAGCGAGCGCCTGAGCCGGCCGCCGTTCGCGTGCGGATTCGCGCTGATGCGGCGGTCGCCCTTCGGCGCCATCTCACGAAGTTCTTCAATCAGCGTGCCGTTTTCGTCGAAGAGTTCTTCGGGTTTGTAGCTGCGCATCCACGCTTCCACGATCTTCAGGCTCTTCGCGTTGGTCACCGGGTCGAGCACCGGCACCTGATGCGCGCGCCAGAAATCCTCGACCTTGTGGCCGTCGACTTCCTTCGGGCCGGTCCAACCTTTCGGAGAACGCAAGACGATCATTGGCCAGCGTGGACGCGTGGTGTCGCCGGTCGAACGTGCATGGGCCTGGATCGTGCGAATTTCGCCGATGCAAGCCGCAAGCGTCTCGGCCATTAGTTGATGCATGACGGCGGGATCGTTGCCTGAGACAAAGTGCGGTTTATACCCGTAGCCCGTCATCAGCGCTTCGAGTTCTTCTTGCGGAATGCGCGCGAGGATGGTCGGGTTCGCGATCTTGTAGCCGTTCAAGTGCAGGATGGGCAGCACCGCGCCGTCGACGACCGGGTTCAGGAACTTGTTCGAATGCCACGAGGTGG
>DASYLW010000522.1:0-5225 GCA_036009385.1 Caballeronia sp. | reverse complement strand
GGTGCCCACGCTGCTGGCTAGCGAAGTGACGCAACAGTTGGCGATCCCTACGGTTGGCATTGGCGCCGGAATCGAATGTTCGGGCCAAGTGCTTGTACTGCACGACATGCTCGGGATTTTCCCCGGCAAGCGGCCGCGCTTCGTCAAAGACTTCATGCAAGGGCAGCCGAGTATTCTTGCCGCCGTCGAGGCGTATGTTCGTGCCGTCAGGGAAAAGGTCTTTCCCGGGCCGGAGCATACGTTTTAAAGGGGTTATGCCGGTGCGGCGTGGTTGAGTGCCATGCCGTTAGCTCAACCGCTTCAATCGCGCCGGCACCGCGCCGCGCAGCGCGTTGCAGATCATCAACCTTTCCGCGCGGTTCAGGTCCTCACGCGTCAGCGTGCGTTCCTCTGCGTCGAGCTCTTCGATCAATACGCCGCGCATCACGCCCGGCAACAATCCTGCGCCGAGCGGCGGCGTGCTCCAACGGCCATCGAGTCTCACGAATACGTTCGACCGCCCCCCTTCCGTCAGCTCTGCGCGCTCGTTGAAAAACAGCATGTCGAACGCACCTAGCGATTCGGCCGCACGCCACGCGCGGTCGTACTCTTCACGCGACGTCGTCTTGTGCCTGAGCAACGGATCATCCGCCGATCTCACTGCGAAGCCATGCTCCGATGCCAGTAAAACGTCGACCGTTGCTGCCACCAACGGCGCTAGCCGCGCATTCGTTACGGTAATCTCGCCGCTTTTGCGCAACGCAATCCGCAGCCGATATCCTTCCTTCGCTTCGAAGCCCGCGGTGGTTTCATCGATACGCTTCTGCAACAGCGTCTGGTCGAGCGGAAAGCCACACCACCGCGCACTCGTTTCAAGCCGCGAGAGATGACGATCCCAATGGCGTATCCCGTGTTCCTTGGTGGCGAACGTGGTCTCGAACAGTTGGAAACCCGGATCGGAGCCGGTCAGGAATCGAGCCTTCAATTGGCACTCCTCGAATTCATCGGCGGCAACGCTATCCAGCACAATGCCCCCGCCGACACCCATCTTGCCCCTGCCGTGCTGAATTTCCAGCGTCCGGATGGGCACCGACAAACAGAAGTCACGGCTCTTCTCGAGCCAGCCGATTGCGCCCGTATAAATGCCGCGCGGCGTGCTTTCGAGCGCGTCAATCAATTGCATCGTCTTGTGCTTCGGCGCACCCGTAATGGAGCCGCAGGGCAAAAGTGCGCGGAGGATATCGGCGAAAGTAGTGCCGGGAAGCAAGCGCGCTTCCACCGTCGATGTCATCTGCCAAACCGACTTGTACGGCTCAACCGAAAACAAGCGCGGCACCTGCACACTTCCCGTGACCGCGACACGCGACATGTCGTTACGCAGCAAGTCCACGATCATCACGTTTTCGGCGCGATTTTTCGGATCGAGCCGCAGCCATTCCGGGTCCGCGCTGCGGGGCGCCGTGCCCTTCATGGGGCGTGCGCGGATCACATCACCCTGGCGCTGGATGAACAATTCGGGCGAGCACGACAGCACATCGCGTCCATCGGGCAGCGCGATCAGCGCACCATAACGCACCGGCTGCCGCTCCCGCAGCCGTCGATATAACCCAACGATCGAGCCAAACACATGGAAGGCGAGGCGGAGCGTGTAGTTGATCTGATACGAATCGCCGGCGTGCAGCGCTTCCTGGACAGCCGCAATGGCCTGCTCGTACGCGTCACGCGACACACTTGCTTCGATGTTCGCCACGCCCGCCACTGAGGGCTGGTCAATCAGGCCGTTATCGCGCGAGGCGAGCCATTGATTCGCCTCATCACGCGATAACAACGCGCACTCGCGGAACAATAAAAAGCGCAACGCGGCATCGCCGGGCTGCGCTAACTGGAGATTACGGCCGAATTCATAGTCCGCGAGTACCACGGCATGCAATCCGTCGTGCAGGTCCGCTTCAACACTCGCACACACTTCATCGAGTTGCGCGGCGTCATGACACGTGCGTTCGTGCAGGAAGCCGGCGTAAAGGCGACTCGACCGCCTTTCGGCGGTCGAGTCGCAATCGTCGAGCAGCGTGAAAACTTCGCTGCGTTGCTGCATGATCATTACCTTAATCGACGGAACCTTAGTCGAAGAAACTCTTCACCCGATCGAACCAGCTCTTGCTTTGCGGACTATGACGCGCGCCGCCTTCCGTCAGTGAACGCTCGAACTGTTTGAGCAGATCGCGTTGCTGGTCGGTGAGCTTGACCGGTGTTTCGACCTGCACGTGCACATAGAGGTCCCCGGCAATGCTCGAGCGCAATCCCTTGATGCCTTTGCTACGCAGCCGGAACGTCTTGCCCGACTGCGTGCCTTCCGGCACGGTGAAACTCGCGCGGCCAGCAAGCGTAGGCACTTCGATCTCACCGCCGAGCGCCGCCGTGGTAAACGGAATCGGCATCTGGCAATGAAGGTCGTCGCCGTCGCGTTCGAACACCGAATGCTGCTTGATGTGAATCTCGACGTACAAATCGCCGCTCGGACCGCCATTGATACCCGGCTCGCCGTTACCCGACGAGCGAATCCGCATGCCGTCGTCAATGCCCGCCGGAATCTTTACTTCCAACGTCTTCGTTTCCTTCACCTTGCCCGCGCCGTGGCAATGGCTGCACGGTTCAGGAATGAAGGTGCCGGTGCCGTGACACTTCGGGCAAGTCTGCTGGATGCTGAAAAAGCCTTGCGACATACGCACGGTGCCTTGTCCGTGACACGTCGGACAGGTTTCCGGCTTGGTTCCAGCCTTCGCGCCCGAGCCCTTGCATATCTCGCAATTCACCCAGCTCGGCACGCGAATTTGCGTATCGTAGCCGTGCGCTGCCTGCTCCAGCGAGATTTCCATGCTGTAGCGCAAATCCGCACCGCGATAAACCTGCGGTCCCGCTCGCCCACGGCTGGCTCCAGCGCCACCGCCGGCCGCCTGGCCGAAGATGTCGCCGAAGATATCGCCAAATGCATCGGCGAATCCGCCAAAACCTTGCTGGCCTGCACCCGCCATGTTCGGATCGACGCCGGCGTGCCCGTACTGATCGTAGGCTGCGCGCTTTTGCGGATCCGAGAGCATTTCATAGGCCTCTTTGACCTCCTTGAAACGCGCTTCCGAATCCTTGTTATCCGGATTGCGGTCGGGGTGATGCTTCATCGCCAGCTTGCGATAAGCCTTCTTGATTTCGTCGTCGCTCGCATTCTTCGCGACGCCCATAACCTCGTAGTAATCCCGTTTCGCCATATCGGTTCAGCGCCACCGCGCCTGATCGGAAAATCAGGCCCGGCAGCTCCCTCTTGGATGCCTGGAGTCTCGCGACTCATGTGGTTAGTCGACGCCTGGTCTGCATGCGTGATTCGCGCGATCAACTAGTGACCAGCACGCAAATCAATCCGCACAAAGCACAACGCCCTCTAAAAAAACAACATGCCCGGGAAGCCATTTGGCTCGCCAGGCGCGCTCTTGGTCCGTGCGCTCAACTTCTCGCAAGACATTTTTCGTCGCGATCCCGCGCAGCACCCAAGCTGCACGGGATCGGTTCCCTCATCGACGAACTGCTGATGCGGTTCAATCGACTCAGTCCTTCTTCACTTCCTTGAAGTCGGCATCGACAACATCGTCGTGCTGCTCCGGCGCCGCTTGCGCACCCGGGCCGCCTGCGCCCGCCGAATTCGCCCCACCCGCTGCCGCGCCCGCCGCACCTTGCGCTGCAGCCATGTCGGCGTACATCTTTTCGCCGAGTTTCTGCGACGCCGTTGCCAGCGTTTCGATCTTCGCGTCGATCGCGGCCTTGTCGCTCGCCGTGCTCTTCAGCGCTTCTTCAAGATCCTTCAACGCCGCTTCGATCTGTTCCTTCTCAGCCGCTTCAACCTTGTCGCCGTATTCAGCCACGGCCTTCTTCGTGCTGTGCACCAGCGCGTCGCCCTGATTGCGCGAATCAGCCAGTTCACGCAAACGGTGATCTTCGTCGGCGTTCGCTTCAGCATCCTTCACCATCTTGTCGATCTCAGCGTCTGACAGGCCCGAGTTCGCCTTGATGACGATCTTGTTTTCCTTGCCGGTTGCCTTGTCCTTCGCGCCGACGTGGAGAATACCGTTCGCGTCGATGTCAAAGCTCACTTCGATCTGCGGCGTGCCGCGCGCTGCCGGCGGAATGCCTTCGAGGTTGAACTCGCCCAGCAGCTTGTTGCCTGCCGCCATTTCGCGCTCACCCTGGAACACCTTGATCGTCACGGCGCTCTGGTTGTCGTCAGCGGTCGAATAGACTTGTGCGTGCTTGGTCGGGATGGTCGTGTTCTTGTTGATCATCTTCGTCATCACGCCGCCAAGGGTTTCAATGCCCAACGACAACGGCGTCACGTCCAGCAGCAACACGTCCTTGCGATCGCCCGACAGCACCTGGCCTTGAATCGCGGCGCCAACAGCCACGGCTTCGTCCGGATTCACGTCACGACGCGGTTCCTTGCCGAAGAATTCCTTGACCTTTTCCTGCACCTTCGGCATACGCGTCATACCGCCGACCAGGATAATGTCGTCGATTTCGCCGACCTTCACGCCTGCATCTTTAATAGCGATACGGCACGGTTCCATCGTGCGTTCGATCAGGTCTTCGACCAGCGACTCCAGCTTCGCACGCGTAATTTTCAGGTTCAAGTGCTTCGGACCCGACGCGTCCGCCGTGATGTACGGCAGGTTGATTTCGGTCTGAGCGGCCGACGACAACTCGATCTTCGCCTTTTCAGCAGCTTCTTTCAGGCGTTGCAGCGCGAGCACGTCCTTCGACAGATCGACGCCTTGATCCTTCTTGAACTCACCGATGATGTAGTCAATGATGCGCTGGTCAAAATCTTCACCACCGAGGAACGTGTCACCGTTCGTGGAAAGCACTTCGAACTGCTTCTCACCGTCAACGTCCGCGATTTCGATGATCGATACGTCGAACGTGCCGCCGCCCAAGTCGTACACGGCAATCTTGCGATCGCCCTTTTCGTTCTTGTCCAGGCCGAACGCGAGCGCGGCCGCAGTCGGCTCGTTGATGATCCGCTTCACTTCCAGACCGGCGATACGGCCCGCGTCTTTCGTAGCCTGACGCTGGCTGTCGTTAAAGTAAGCCGGAACCGTAATGACGGCTTCCGTCACTTCTTCGCCGAGATAGTCTTCAGCGGTCTTCTTCATCTTGCGCAGCACTTCAGCCGAGATTTGCGGCGGTGCCAGTTTTTGATCGCG
>DASYLW010000521.1:0-17536 GCA_036009385.1 Caballeronia sp. | reverse complement strand
TTGGCGCTGGCACGGCCGGTATGGCCGCATATCGTGCAGCACGGCAAGCGGGCAAGCAAGTTGTGCTGATAGAGGGTGCCGAGTTCGGCACGACCTGCGCGCGCGTGGGCTGCATGCCGTCCAAGCTGCTGCTCGCGGCTGCCAATGGCCTGCACGACGCAAAGGCGCAAGCGCCCCGAGGCATTGAAGGCACGGATGCGCTTGAAGCAAACGGCGAGCATGTACTCGCCTATGTGCGCCGCGAGCGAGATCACTTCGTCAAGGGCGTGTTGAAGGAAACAGATTCGTTTCCTCAGGACACGATCATCCGCGGCTTTGCCCGCTTCGAATCACGTAACGTCCTTCTTGTCGATGACTTCGCCCGCGTGGAAACCACGAGCGTAGTGATCGCGACCGGCTCGGCATCGGTCATTCCAGATGACTTCAAGCTATTCGGCGACCATCTGATCACGAGCGACGATGTCTTCGACTTGAAGACCTTGCCCAAGCGCTGCGCCGTATTCGGCGCCGGCCCTATGGCCCTCGAACTCGGCCAGGCATTCGCGCGACTCGGTGTGCATGTACTCATGTTTGGCCAGAACAACCGGGTTGCCGCGCTGTCGGACACCCCTGTGCGCAACGCCTTGATTGAAGCGCTGCAGCAGGAGTTTTACTTCGACCCCGACGCAACCATTTTCGAAAAATCGATGCAGGATGGAGAACCCACGATCCGCTTTAAAGCGCTGGATGGGACCGCGCGCACTGAGCGCTTCGACCGGGTGCTTGTGGCGACCGGCAGGAAGCCGGCACTGACTTCGCTTCAGCTTGAAAAAACCGGCATCGAACTCAACGACAAGGGCGCTCCTCTCTTCGACGAACAGTCGATGCAGTGTGGCGACAGCAGCATCTTCATGGCGGGCGATTGCGACGGCACGCGTCCCTTTCTCTCCGATGCCGCCGATGAAGGCAAGCTCGCCGGCGATAACGCCGCGCGCTTCCCCGATGTTCAATCCGTTGAACGCAAGGTGCCGTTTTCCATCGTGTTCTGCGAACCGCAAGTCGCCAGCGTAGGCGCGTCCTACGACGACCTCGACAAACAGATGACAGTGACCGGGACCGTGGC
This sequence comes from Caballeronia sp., assembly GCA_036009385.1. Lineage (GTDB taxonomy): Bacteria > Pseudomonadota > Gammaproteobacteria > Burkholderiales > Burkholderiaceae > Caballeronia. The sequence goes on along the minus strand of DASYLW010000521.1, from coordinate 16,434 downwards.
GTTCGAAACCCAGGGACGCAGTCGCGTGCTGCGTCAAAACCGGGGTTTGCTGCACGTCTATGCCCACGCGAAGACCGGTAAATTGCTGGGTGCTCAGGGGTGCGGACCGGCCGTCGAGCATCTCGGTCATCTGCTTGCATGGGCGTTGCAACTGGAACTGTCCGTGGAAGACATGTTGAAGCTGCCGTTCTATCACCCGGTGATCGAGGAAGGATTGCGCACGGCGCTGAAGGAGGCGAACAAGAAATATTTTGAATCACGCGCGCAGACAGCACCTGAATTGCCCAACGCGGCAGGTTGCTGATTTTCACCTGGAGAACCAACGTAAAAAGCCTGCTCGAACAAGACATTCGAACAGGCTTTTTATTGCTGCGAGAACCTGAATAGCGCTACCTGCTACTTTATGGCGCGCGTTTATATTTGCGCGTTACATTGCATATTGGAGCGCGAGATCGAATCCCAGCACCACCACCGAGCAGAACAGGCCAAGTAGCAAGTTACCCGCACGATGTGCAACGTCATGGTGTTTCGTCAACATCGCGGCGGCCATGAATGCGATTTCAACAATGATCTGCATCGCAAACACCGCTAGCATCAACGCGAATTCATACCCCATCGAACTGAAGTCCGCGAAGTTGAAACCACGCACGGCCACCCATGAACCTACGCGCCATAACTCATACGCCAGCAGAACCAACGGGAACAGGTAGCTGAACACGTAGGTCGGCAGCGTTGCATGCCGCAATTCCATGTGAAAATGACGAGTTGTTTGCATCTGGCTCTCCTTGATCCTGGCTATTTGCCGCCAGCATTTCGCTGGCCTTAATTAACCTGATAAACCTATTAAATACGTCAAAGCGAAGCGGCTTCGCTGTCTTCATCACCGAGTTCGTCACTCAGTTCGTCATTTACTTATTAATACAAACGAAGACATGAACGTCGTGCTTTGAGAATAGGCCAAAATCAGAAGAAGCGAATCATCGTATTCCCCATGTCCTTGATTAGCATGGCACAGCGACCGCGATGCTGCAACGCAGCTTAAAAGACCGCATAAAATGCGCTGCAGCAATTCGCCATCGGCACGTTTTAATCAGGCGTCCTCGCTACCGTACAGCTTGATAATCGCGGAGAAGTCCAACCCGCCCAAGCCCTGCATGCTCATGGTCTGGTAAAGCTGCTGCGCGAGCGCCCCAAGCAAGATGGGTTGCCTGACTTGACGCGCTGCATCAACGGCCAATCCGAGGTCCTTCAACATGAGATCAGCGCCAAAGCCCCCGGTATACCCGCGTGACGAAGGGGCATTCGGTAAAACGCCGGGGTAGGGATTACACGCATCGGCGCTCCAGCAACGTCCCGTCGATGTGTTGATGATTCCAGCAAGCTTGTTTGGTTCAATCCCGAGCGACGCGCCGAGTTTCATCGCTTCCGCCACGCCGATCATCGAAATGCCGAGCAGCAGGTTGTTGCAGATTTTCGCGATTTGACCCGTCCCCGTTTCGCCGCACTGAACCATGTTCTTGCCCATGCCGGCGAGCACCGGCTTGAGCGTTTCGAACAGCGCGGTATTGGCGCCGACCATGAACGTCAGCGTGCCTGCCTGCGCGCCGCCGGTACCGCCGGACACGGGGGCATCGGCGAACGGATTACCCTGCTTCAATGCGGCTTCCCCGATCAGCCGCGCGGTCGCCGGATCGATCGTACTGCTGTCGATCAGCGGCACACCCGGACCAACCCCGGCGAGCACGCCATCCGGCTCCAGATACACCGCCCTGACGTGCGCGGCGGCCGGCAGCATGGTGATCACCACCTCAGTTGCCTGAGCCGCTTCGCGGGGTGATGCGGCGGTCCGCGCGCCTGCGTCAACAGCCGCCTGCAACGCCGTCTTCGATAAATCAAAAACCGTCAGCGAATGTCCCGCTTTCAGCAAATTGGCGGCCATGGGTCCGCCCATGTTGCCCAGTCCGATAAAGCCGATTTCCATTGCATATCCCCTTTTAATTTCGTTCGGCAACCTGGCAACCGGCTTAGCGCAGCGAAATAGTCGTGTTGACGCCGTCGTTGACGGTGGCGTCGTCGAACCAGCGCGACGTAACGGTTTTGGTTTGCGTATAGAACTGCACGACCTGTTTGCCGTACGGCCCGAGGTCGCCCAGCTTCGACGCGCGTGAGCCGGTAAAGCTGAAATACGGCACCGGCACGGGGATGGGGATGTTGATCCCCACCTGGCCGACATCGATCTCGCTCTGGAACTTGCGCGCGGCCGCGCCGCTTTGCGTAAAGAGGCCAACGCCGTTGCCCATCGGATTGCGGTTGACCAGTGCAATGGCGTCGTCAAGCGTTGCGGCTTCCAGCACGCAAATCACCGGACCGAAGATCTCCTGCTTGTAGATGGTCATGTCCGTGGTGACGTCCGAGAACACCGTCGGGCCAATAAAATTGCCCTTCTCATAACCCTGGACCTTCACATCGCGACCATCGAGCGAGAGCGTTGCACCTTCCTTCACGCCGGCATCGATCAGCCCGAGGATCCGCTCCCTGGCCGCGCGCGAGACGACCGGGCCAACGTCGGTATTCGCCTTCGTGCCGCCGTTCACGGACAAGCCGCGCGCCCGTTCGACCAGTTCCGGCAACCAGTCCTTCGATGCCCCCACGAACACCACGACCGATGTCGCCATGCAACGCTGCCCCGCCGCACCAAAACCCGCACCTGCAAGCGCATTCAGCGTCTGCTCGCGGTTCGCATCGGGCAGCACGACCGCGTGATTCTTCGCGCCCATCATGGCCTGCACACGCTTGCCGTGCTGGCTGCCGAGGTTGTACACGTGCGTACCCACATGCGTCGATCCGACGAACGAGATCGCCTTGATGTCGGGATGCGTACAGATGGCATCGACCACGTCCTTGCCACCATGCACCACGTTCAGCACGCCCGCCGGAATGCCCGCTTCGAGCGCCAGCTCGACCAGTTCCATGGTGGACAACGGGTCCTGTTCCGACGGCTTCAGCACGAACGTATTGCCGCAGACGATCGCCATGGGGAACATCCACAGCGGGATCATCGCGGGGAAGTTGAACGGCGTGATGCCGGCGCACACGCCTATTGGCTGGCGCAGCGTGTAGGTGTCCACGCCACCCGCGACGTTCTCCGAGAATTCACCCTGCTGCAGCGTGCCGATCGAACACGCATGTTCGATCACTTCAAGCCCGCGGAAGATATCGCCTTCGGCATCGGGCAGCGTCTTGCCCTGCTCGGCCGTCAGCGTCTGCGCGATCCGCTTCATGTTCTGGCGCACCAGGTCCTGAAACCGCAGCATCACGCGCATGCGTGCGCCCAGCGGCGTCAGGCGCCACGTCTCGAACGCTTTTGCCGCCGACGCCACGGCGGCGTCGACTTCTGCCTTGGTCGCAAATGGCACCCGGCCAACGATCTCCTGAGTCGCGGGGTTAACGATATCGCGCCACTCCTGCGTCGTCGATTCAACGAACTTGCCGTCGATCAGCAATTTGGCCGTGCGCACGCCGGCGTTGGATTGTCCGGCCTGCGACGGACGGTCAGCAACGGTATTCATGAGAGAGGCTCCTTGAAGACAAGAACGTTCCTGGTAGAACGGGATGACAGAGACGCGGACGCGCGCAGATGCCGCGCAGGTCGCCAAGGGGAAAGGTCGTCTCCGGATTATTTGAATGTTGTGGGATCGCCCGTTACGCAAAGGTACAGAGCGTGTGAAAGGCGAGTCCACAACCTTCAGTATAGTTATGCAAATCTCTACGAAGTATGGATACAAATACCCATCCAATATGCAAAAAAGCACGACTCCAGGCATCAGCAACCTGAACTGGGACGATCTCCGGTACTTCCTGGAAGTGGCGCGAACGCAGCGCGCAAGCGGCGCGGCGAAGCGTCTGGGGGTCGATTACACGACCGTCGCGCGGCGCGTTCGCGCGCTGGAAGACGCGCTCGGCACCCTGCTCTTCGATAAATCCCGCAGCGGCGGTTTCATCCTGACCGCCGAAGGGCAGCGCCTGCTGGCGTATGTCGATGCGATGGAAAGCACGGTTCAATCGGCAACCGAGCACATTGCCAACTCTGGACACGCGTTGTCCGGGCACGTACGAGTAGGTTCAACCGAAGGTTTTGGTTGCTTCTTCCTCGCGCCGCAACTCGCGCGCTTTCAGGACGCGCACCGGCAGATTTCCATCGACTTGCTGCCGGTGCCGCACTTCGTCAGCTTGTCCAAGCGCGAGGCCGACATAGCCGTCACGCTGGAGCGCCCGGAACACGGCCAGACTGTCTACACGAAACTCTGCGACTACCGCTTGCGTCTCTACGCCACGCGCGGCTATCTCGACCAGCACGAACCAATAAGCCGAGTGGAAGACCTCGCGACACATCGCTTCGCAAGTTATATCGATGACCTCGCGTTCAGCTACGAACTGCTCTATCTCGAACGCGCGATTCCGGGTGCTGTGTCACGTTGGCGGAGCACCAGCGTGATCGCGCAATATCACGCTGCGTTGCAGGGCCGCTCACTCGCGATCCTGCCGTGTTTCATGGCCGCGCAGGACTCGCGCCTCGTGCCCGTTCTCGCCGATGACATCGTCGTCACGCGCGCGTTTTATCTGTCCTGCCGCGAAGATTTACGCAAATTGAAACGCATCACGGCAGTGTGGGACTTCTTGCGCACAGTGGCTGAAATCAATCGTCCGCTGCTGATGGGCGAGGCGCGTGAGATGCTGTGGAGCGAAACGTAGAGGCGATGAATTTCGCGTTTGTTCAGCTCCCCTTATATATGAGATACGCATTCGCGTAACGGGTGCATAATCGTCCGCCCATAAGGCTTTCCGCCGTAGCCCTGCTGCGGCGTTTTCACATGGACGTGACCTTTATCCATCTCATTATTAGCACTCGCAGACAGACCGGTCATCCACCGCCCGCCCGTCGTTGCTCGCCCCCGCTCTTGCCCGCGCGTTTGCCGCGCCCGGTGCGCTGATGGCGTTCGTCATCTGGTCCCGCCGGAACGTGTCGCACCAGCGTGTGCGTTTCGTCGAAGCGCGCACTGTCCGCGCCATGGTGATCGTAGCCGTCATTGCGATGATCATGGCCGCTCTCGCGCTTGGCATCGCCATTGGCGCGGCAATGGGCAACACTCACGCGGCCGAAGAGAAAGCGCAAACGGAGCGGCGCTCCTACGAGATCGATGAACTCGGCAAGATCAGCGCAACACTCACGCATATCGAACCGCGCGTGATCGAACTCGTGTCACAAGTGAATGAACTTCAGGACTTCGAAGCACAATTGAAAGCGGCACGACGTGCGGCCGATCATCCGGACATCCACGTGGTTCCACCGCTTCCCGATAACGACGATGAATCGCCGCTGGACAGCAGCGCGTCGGGCGGCCCATCCCTGCCGCCCCGCCTCTGCGACGCCCAGCGCGCGGCGGTAACCGGCTCCGCGCCCCAACGCCTCAAGCGCACGCAAAGCGCACTGGATTGCCTCGATGCGACCATTGGTGCACTCGATGACGCCGTGCTCGCGCACTACGCGTCATACATGGCGTTTCCGGGCCGCCAGCCTGCGCCCGACGCGCGCTCCGGCTCGCCGTTCGGCAACCGTATTGATCCGTTCACGGGACACCTGAACTTTCATCCGGGCATGGATCTGGTCGGGCCGACCGGCACGGCCATCTTCGCAAGCGCGGGCGGTCGCGTGATTCAGGCTGGACCGCACGGCGGGTACGGCAATGCCATCGATATCCAGCACAGCAGCGGCGTGATCACCCGCTACGGGCATACATCGAAAATATTCGTGAAGGTGGGCGATCTCGTCATGCCAGGCCAGAAGATTGCCGAAATCGGCTCGACGGGCCGCTCGACCGGACCGCACTTGCACTTCGAGGTGATCATCGACGGGACGCAGCTCAATCCCACGCCTTATCTCGCCCTCTTCAAGCTGAAATCCAATGCCGCGAACTGATCGAAACAGGCCGTCGCACAAGCTCACGCGCCGCACCTATTCGCTGACATCAAGACGCGGTCCGACGTGGCCCATGCTGTTGCTCGGCGCGATTGCCGCTGCCTGCGCCGCGGCGGCGCTGGCAGCGGCGGGCTTCGCACTTGTCACGTCGCGCGACAACAGCAAAAAGGCCGATGCGCTGTGCGCACCGCCCATGTCGGAACGCGAGATCCGCGAGCAACTTTCGAAGGCGCGCATCGCGCTTGACCACGAAGTGGCGACACGGCTCGTCATGGAGCAACAAGCGGCTGAAAGCCTGGCGGAAATTCATCGAATGCGAACTGACCTGACCTTCCTCAAGCGTCAGCGGGATAAGTCGAACTGACCGACTTCAACTAGTAAGACCGATCCCGGAACCACCCTCGACGCCGGCACATTGATCCGTCCATGACCGGCAACCATTTTGCAATCCAGACCAGAAGGGGCTTTCCCATGTTCAAGAAAAAATCTACCGGCGTCAGTCAGGCCAAGCTGGCTACGCTGATCGCACACGATGTCCAGATCGCGGGCAACCTCGAATTCAGCGACGGCCTGCGCATGGATGGCCACGTCAAGGGCAACGTGACGGGCCGCGCGGGCGAGCAAACGCTGCTGGTCGTCAGCGACCAGGGTTCGATCACGGGCAACGTCAATGCCTATGACATCGTGATCAACGGAACCATCACCGGCGATGTCACCGTGGAGCATTTTGTTGAACTGCAATCGAATGCGCACGTGAACGGCAACATCTATTACCAGCAACTGCGCATGGACGTTGGCGCTTCCGTGGAAGGCAAGCTCACGAAACGCGATAACACCCTGGCGCCACAGGCGAACACGCCGCGGCTCAGTTCGGAACTGACCTCGGACTACTCGCATAACGAGACGTAAGTCGCGTGGTGGCTGTGTTGCCAGACGACGGAACAGGGAAGACGCCTGCGCAGTAGGCGCCTGACAAATCCGCTAACATCTACTGCAATTCCGGCCATGCCTCCCTGATACGCTGCTTGTCGTGCCTCTTGTCGCGAAAGGCGCATGTGCCGGCTCTATCACCGTGTGCAGAGGCAGGAATCCATGCTGGTTAATTGCGCGGCGTACCAGAAAGGCCGCAAGCTCGCCGACGTCGCTATCGACGATATTTCAGCGTATCGGGACATTCCCGATTGCTTCGTCTGGGTCGCGCTGAAAGACCCCGGCCCCGGTGAACTTGCGCACATGTCGCACCAGTTCGGGCTGCACGAACTCGCCGTGGAAGACGCTCAGCAAGGCCATGAGCGTCCGAAGATCGACGAATACGCGGACTCGCTGTTTTGCGTGCTCCACACCGTCGAACTCGATACCGATAGCGAACTGGTCGTCGGCGAGATCAACGTGTTCGTCGGAAGTAACTACGTGCTGTCCGTACGTAACCGGACAAGCCAGGGGTTCCAGGATGTGCGCAAGCGTTGCGAGCGCGAACCGCATCTGCTGGAACACGGCCCGGCGTTCGTGATGTACGCGTTGATCGACAATGTAGTGGACCGGTATTTCCCCATTCTGGAAACGCTCGGCGCGGAGCTCGACGAACTCGAGGAACGCATTTTCGAGCGCAACGGGTCGGCGGCGTCGCGGGAAATCATTGAAGATCTGTATTCCCTGAAGCGCCGGCTTGTCCTGCTGCAACATCACACCGCGCCGCTGCTGGAAGCGGTCAGCAAGCTGTATGGCGGCCGCGCTCCGGGCATTTGTACCGGCATGCAGGATTATTTCCGCGATGTGTACGACCACCTGTTGCGTATCGTGAAAACAATCGAAGGGCGCCGCGAAATGATCGTTACTGCGATCCAGGTCAACCTGGGCATGATTTCGCTGGCGGAAAGCGAGGTAACCAAGCGGCTGGGTTCGTTTGCGGCGCTGTTCGCCGTGCCCACCATGATCGCCGGGATCTACGGCATGAACTTCCACCGCATCCCGGAACTCGACTGGGCCTATGGCTATCCGGCGGTCATTCTTGTGATGCTTGCGCTGGACATTGGCCTTTACTGGCGGTTCCGCAAGGCAGGATGGCTATGATGGTTATAATAGATGCTTCGGTGCCGCTGGAAGGCGGTTGGATGACATAAGCCGATTCGACGGAAACCGCGCGCGAAAACAGCGCGGCGTCCGCCGGCCGGCATGTCGGCATTGCAGCATCGAGAGGCGGGGCCTCCGGCGACAGCGGAACTTTTTTCTGATTTGCTGTCTAATAATACATCGTGCGCTTCTGGCGCAGCGTGTTTGCCACGGCAACAGCGATCCATCCAACATTTCAGCGCAACACCCTGGCTGAATGTCATCGCCCCGGCAGTGTGGGCTCCGCAACGGTCGCGGCCCTGCATTCGTCTTCAAAGTTTAAACAGCAGCGACGTCGACGGTTGCTTGTTTCCACGCGTTGTACCGCGCATGGTTGCATGGGTAATACGTGCATAGAGGCATGGGCAGCGCGACATGCGCGGCGCACGTGTTACCGCGGTGTTACCGCGACGTTCTTCAACACCTACAGCCCAGCGAGCGGCTGCGCCATGTGTGCGCCGCGCGTCATTTTTTGCTCGTAAGCGCTCGTCGACCGCAGGTGCCAAGGGGCGCTGAACGGTCGCCGGAGTGGTTTTCACGCATCGGCCGCATCGTTCCGATGCCCGGGCGGGCGCAATACAGGAACTCAGGAAACATGAAAGAACTGGTCAAGCCGCTTAAGACGTACAAAGGTTATGAAATTCATCCGCTGATTTACCCCCGTGGCGCCCGCGACGGCGGTGCCGCAGTCCGTGCAGCGGATACCGGTTACGAAGCGTCGGTGCGCATCCGCCGCGCGCCGCCGGCAGGCGAGGAAGCAACGGGCGAAAGCCGCGTGTTCCGCATTGAACAAACCGGATCGTTTGAAAACGGCGGCCAGGCTCGCCGGGCGTGCTTGTTGCACGCGGAAAAACTGATCGACGGCCAGATCGACGGCCAGACTGTTGCAGATCTGTGACTGCACGCGACTGTTAGGCGTTAAAAGGCATCGCGAGGTCGGGCCGGTCTCGCATACAATCGCAACGAATAGATGATTTAAGGAGCTTTATATGGCGAAAGAAGAGTTACTCGAGCTGGACGGCATTGTTGACGAAGTGCTTCCCGATAGCCGCTACCGCGTGACGCTGGACAACGGCGTGGTTGTGGGCGCGTATGCATCGGGGCGCATGCGCAAGAACCACATCCGGATTCTCGCGGGCGACCGTGTGACGCTGGAATTGTCGGTGTATGACCTGACGAAAGGCCGGATCAACTTCCGGCACAAGGACGAGCGCGCAACTGGCGGCGGTCAACGTCCGCAAATGCGTCGCCGCTAAGCAGAACGCTGTCGTGGCGCGCCGTTAAAGCGAGTCCCGCACAGTCCTGTTGGCCGGAGTCGAGAGCAACGCTTCGTCGGCGCCACCGCTTGATGCTGTCCGCAGCATCGCATGGCGCCGATGTCGCTCTCTCACGTGGCGTGAATTCATTTTCAATTCACGCGTGTCCGGTTCCCCATGTCCAGCCGCATGTTCATTTTCCCTTCCGGGCCGCCAGCAAACCGTTGAGGCCTAAGGTGAAGCCGTCTTCATCGTTTGTGGCCGACACAAACGTCGCGTGCGACTGAACGTCTGCCGACGCCTGACCCATCACAATGGAAACACCCGCCACATCGAACATGGCGACGTCGTTGCCCATGTCCCCCAGCACCGCCACGTTTTCCAGCGCAACGCCCGCCAACCGCGCCAGCTCGCGCACTCCCTCGCCTTTATTCGCGAGCGGATGCGTGATGTCGAGGTAATACGCCTGTGAGCGCATCGCCATGGCACGGCCCTTGAGCGTGTCCTGGAACTCGGCCTCCTTTCGTTGAAGCAGCGCCGCGTCTTTCGTCGACGCCACGATCTTTTCGACCGAGTCCAGGTCGATATCCTCGAAACGCTTGACCACTACCGCGTCGTATCCCACGGTCCGGTGCTCTAGCGGCACGTATTCGCCGCCGGGATTCGTGATGTACCACTGGTCGTCGATAAACACCCACGCGTCCACTCCGTCGCGCGTGAGGCTCTCCAGCGCCGTTTGCGCGGCATCGCGCGACAACCAGTGAGCGCTCAGGGTTTTCCAGCCGGTGGGATCGACGAGTTTGCCGCCGTTGAAAGCGGCAAACGGCGACTGGATTCCAAGCGTTTCGACGATCGAATGCATACCCTTGCCCGGCCGGCTGCTCGCCACCGTGAAGCGGACACCCGCGGCGTTGAGATTGCGCACAGCTTCCTTCGCGGGCTCACCCAGCGATTTGTCCGTGTAGAGCAAGGTGCCGTCGCAATCCGAAATCACGAGTTCGACCTTCGCCAGCGCCGCCAGCGCCTGCTTCGGGTTGTCGTGACCGGGACCGAGCCTAAGACCCGTCGCGCCGATGGATGTCATTCAAACGCTCCGGCCGGCAATTGCCGCGTTTCGCGCACTGAACGCGGATGCCAGAGTCGCGCGCCGCCTTCAATACCTGCTTCGTTCGAGACGACTTTCACGTTATCCGGCAACTCGAAATTGAGGTTGGCCGCGTTGCCGCCGCCAATCCAAAGACGGTCGTAGTTCACGAGCGAACTCAGGATGCCGATGATCTTCTCCACGCGGCGATTCCACCGCTTGTTGCCCGCCTTGTCGCGCGCCGCATTGCCGAGATATTCATCGTAAGTCTTGTTTTTGTTCACCGGATGATGCGCCAGCTCGAGATGCGGCATGAGTTCGCCGTCACGGAAAAGCGCCGTACCCGCGCCCGTGCCCAGCGTCAGCACCAACTCGATGCCTTTCCCTTCGATAGCAGCAAGCCCCTGCATCTCGGCGTCGTTGATGATGCGCACCGGCAGGTGCCCAAGGTGCTCGGCCAGCATGTCCGCGAGCGGCACGTTGCGCCAGAATTCGTTGCCAAGGTTGGGTGCGGTCAACACGTGGTTGTCCCTCACTACGCCCGGAAAACCAATCGAGATATGCGTCGCCGGCAGCGGCGTCAGCAGCGGGCCGACCAGTTCCACCAGCTTCTGCACCATCACCTCCGGCGGACACGGATGCGGCGTGGCCACCTTTACCCGTTCGGTTTGCATCTTCCCGTGCGCGTCGATAATCGCGGCCTTCAGACCCGTCCCGCCCACGTCGATGGCGAGAATCCGCTCTTTCGCGCTCGAACGTCTGGCGGTCTTGTCCGCGGCTGCCTTGCCAGCGGCTTCCTTGTCTGCGGCTTCCTTGTCTGCGGCTTTCTTGTCTGCGGCTTTCTTCACTGCCGAGGTTTTCTTCACTGCTGCCTTGTGTGCTGCTGTCCCCATACGGTTCTCCTCAGTTCTTGTCGTCGTGGCCGGTTTTTTGCGTGCGATCGTCCGCCACCAGCGGGCGCCAGGCGCGGCCGTCGGCCTTCAACAGATCGTCGGCTTCCTTCGGTCCCGCACTGCCCGCCGTGTAGCCATGTACCGGTAACGGCCCACCTTCGGGATGCAACACGCCGTCAACCGCCGCCCAGCTTGTTTCAATGCTGTCCGCGCGCTGGAACAGCGTCTCGTCGCCTAGCATGCAGTCGTACAGCAGCGTTTCGTAACCGACGTTCGGCTTCTCATCGAAGAAGTCGCCGTATTTGAACGATGACTTGACAGCCCCCACCTTCATCACGGGTCCAGGCACCTTCACGTTGAAATCGAAGCTCGTGCCGTGTTCGGGATCAATCCGCAAGGTCAGCACGTTCGGCACAAGCGTGTCCACGGGCGTGTCGCGGAACAGCAGGAACGGCACCGCTTTCAGTTGTACCGATATTTCCGTACGCCGCGCCGTCATCCGCTTTCCCGTGCGCAGATAAAACGGCACGCCGGCCCAGCGCCAGTTCTCGACGAACACCCGCGCCGCCGCATAAGTCTCCGTCTGGCTATCCGGCGCGACGTCGGCTTCTTCCCGATACCCCGCCATGGTCGCGGATTTTTCGTACTGCCCAAGCACCACGTCATTGGGTTTCAGCGGCTGAATCGCGTCGAAAATTTCAGCTTTCTTGTCGCGCACGGCTTCGGCATCGAATGAATTCGGCGGTTCCATCGCGACCATGCCGAGCAACTGGAACAGGTGGTTCGGTAGCATGTCGCGGAACGCGCCCGTCTGCTCGTAAAACCCGCCGCGCGCTTCCACGCCAATGGTTTCCGCCGCCGTGATCTGCACGTGATCAATGTACTCGCGCCGGAAAATGGGCTCGAACAACGCGTTCGCGAAGCGCACCGCGAGGATGCTCTGCACCGTGTCCTTGCCCAGAAAATGATCGATACGATAAATCTGGTTTTCGCCGGCGAACTTGAGAATGCTCTCGTTGAGATCCTTCGCCGATGCGTAGTCGTGTCCGAACGGTTTTTCGATCACGACACGCCGGAAGCCCAGGTCACTTTCCTTCAGCAATCCCACCCGGCCGAGCCGCTCGACGATCGGCTTGAAGAAACGCGAACTGACAGCGAGATAAAAAATGACATTTCCACTGTCACCTAGCGACTGCTTGAGCTTGTTAAATACGTCATCGGTTTCGAACTCACCAGCCACGTATTGCAAGCGATCCGCGACCCAGTTCCACGCACGGTCGTCGAGTTTGGACGTATGAAAAGCGCCGGCCTTGTCGGCGGCAAAACTTTTCAGCGACTCGGTCAGCTGGTGCCGCCAGGCGCTCGTCTCGAGCTCGCCGTGGTTCACGCCAATGATCTTCATCTTGTCGTCAAGCAGGCCATCGGACGACAGGTTGTACAGCGCCGGCATCAGGAGCCGTTTGGTCAGGTCACCGGCCGCGCCGAAGATGACGAGCGTGCACGGCGGGGCGGGATGCTTGCCGGGAGGCTGCGGGGAGGACGTTGCGGTAGCGAGTGAGGTCGACATAGGGTTCTTTAAAAAGAGTTGAACGCACTGCCTATTAAAGACCATGTTGGGCGCGTCACAGTTCAAAATCCTGCCCAAACGGTCTGGCTCTGGACTGCTGCTCGTCTGCTTCTGCGTTTTCCACTGATGCGTGTCGTATGCAATATGTAATCGGCGCGTGGGCTGTGCCGTAGAATGTCGGCACCTCGCGGCGGCTCGCCCGGCCTCGTTTCCATTATCCGTGCAGGAGTACCACATGAATCAGACACTCTCCCCGGCGCAACTCGCCGCCTATTTCGACCGCATCGGCTATAGCGGGCCTCAGCAGGCTACATCAGAGACGCTGCACGTGCTGCACAGGCTGCATCCGCAAGTCATCCCGTTCGAAAATCTCGACTCGCTGCTCGGGCGCACACCGCGCCTCGACCTCGCGTCCGTGTTCGCGAAGCTCGTGAGCGCGCGGCGCGGCGGGTACTGTTATGAACACAACCTGCTGTTTCGCGCCGTGCTCGACACGCTCGGCTTCGAGACCACGGGGCTCGCCGCGCGCGTACTGTGGAATGACCCGGCTGCCATGATGCCGCGCACCCACATGATGCTGTTGGTCGAAACGCCCGACAACACCTGGCTTGCGGACGTCGGCTTTGGCAGCATGACGCTCAGCGCTCCGCTGCTGTTCGACGCGGGCCGTGAACAGGCAACGCCGCATGAGCCGTTTCGCCTCGACCTGATCGAGCGCGGTGATTTCCTCCTGCAAGTGAAGCTCGGCGATGCCTGGCGACCCATCTACCGTTTCGACCTCGAACCGCAGTTTGCCGCCGATTACGCCATGGCGAACCACTATGTGTCGACGTATCCCGAGTCAATCTTCCTGAACCACCTGATCGTGGCGCGGGTGATGCCCGGACAGCGGCAGACCTTGTTCGACACGACCCTGAACCAGCGTGGCGAGACAGAATCCAAACGCGAGCTCACAAGCGCCGACGAGTTGCACCGCGTGTTGCAAGACACGTTCGGGCTGGCGCTGCGCGGCCAGGATTCCGACACCCACGGGAAAACGTCGGCCGGGGAACTCGATGCCGTGCTGGAGCGCATCGCCCGCGCTTCCACGTCCATCACGTCCACTAGCTCCTGATCGTCACGATGCGTAAAACCGCCAAACGAGCCCATGAATCTTATCGGACGCCCGTGAAAAACGCAGTGCTCGAAAGCCGGCTGCCGCGATGGCGCTCCACGCTGGTCGTGATGCTGATGTTCGCCGCGTTTGCCGCGCTCGCGACGCGTGCGCTGTGGGTGCAGGTCGTGAACCAGGATTTCTATATCGGCGAGGGGCAAAAGCGCTATCAACGTACGCTGGAGCTCAGCGCGACGCGCGGACGTATTGTCGACCGGAATGGCGCAATGCTGGCCGTGAGTCTTGCGACCTATGCGATCTGGGCCACGCCATCGCGCTTTGATCGCGATACCCTGCCGGCAGTCTCCCGGCTGATTGATATGCCCGAGACGGAGTTGGCGCGCCGGCTTGACGGTGCGCGCTCGTTCATCTTGCTGAAACGCCAGGTCGATGCCGACACCGCCACGCGGATCGCTGAAACCGGCCTCGCAGGCATAACACTCGTAGCCGACACCAAACGCTTCTATCCCGAAGGAGAGTCGGCGGCTCACATCGTCGGCTTCACGGACAACGAAGACAAGGGCCAGGAAGGCATCGAACTCGCGGCAAACAACAGGCTGACCGGCGAGCACGGTCAGCGCGAAGTGATCCGTGACCGGCTTGGGCGCGTGGTGTCTGAGATCGGCGAAGTGGCGTTGCCGGAGAATGGCGAGACCATTCATCTGACTATCGACCGCCGTATCCAGCAACTCGCCCACACGCAACTGGCCGCCGCTATCATGAAGCATCGCGCGCGCGCGGGCAGCGTGGTCGTGCTGGACGCGAAGAACGGCGAGATCCTCGCGCTCGCGAACTACCCGACCTTCGACCCCAACGACCGCGCGCGTCTGACCGGCGAGCAGCTGCGCAACCGCGCGCTGACCGATACTTTCGAGCCGGGTTCGACGATCAAGCCGCTGGTGGCGGCGCTCGCTATCGACCTGGGCTACGTACGGCCGGACACGCGTATCGATACTTCGCCGGGGACGTTCAAACTCGGACCGAACGTGATCCACGATACGTCGAACCACGGTGTCATCACGGTCTCCGAAGCCGTGCAGATGTCGAGCAATATCGCGTTGACGAAACTCTCGCTCAAGCTTCGAGCGCAGACGGTGTGGGACAAGTATCGCGAATACGGCATTGGCCAGGCGCCGGACCTGACTTTTCCGGGCGCGGCCACCGGGCGCCTGCGGGCATACGAGCGCTGGCGTCCGATCGAGCAGGCGACCATGGCCTATGGTTATGGCCTGTCGTTGTCGTTGCTGCAGATTGCACAGGTTTATACCGCTTACGCGGGCAATGGCGAGTTCCGGCAATCCACCTTGATTCGCGGTCAGATCACGCGAGAACCCGTGCAAGTCACGAAACCCGCGACGGCGGCGGCTGTGCGCGACATGCTTGAACTCGCGATGGGACCCCGTGGCACGGGACGTGCGGCAGCGGTGGATGGGTATCGCGTGGGTGGGAAGACTGGCACGGCGCGCAAACAGATCGGGCGCACCTATGCGGCGAACAAGTATCGCGCGTCGTTCGTCGGCATGGCGCCAATGAGTGACCCGCAAGTGATAGTAGCCGTCATGATCGATGAGCCGTCAGCCGGCGCCTATTACGGCGGGACCGTGGCCGGTCCGGTGTTTTCAGGCGTGGTCGGCGGCACCATGCAGCTTCTCGGCGTGCCGCCGGATGCCTGAACGCCGCGACGATTCGCGATGCCTGGTCAGCGGCGGCGGGATTTTGTTCGCGCTGGCCGGGGCCTGCGCGGACGGAAAACGTAAGGCCGCTATGCTGTAATGTTGGATTCCTATAGCTGTACACTTCGTCGCAAAGGCAGCCGCAAACCCTTTAAGGACACCATGAAAAAGATTGTCGGCGCTCTCGCGCTTCCCCTCTTCCTGTTGCAAGCCTGTGCCCAGTTCCACAATCCCGACGCCGGTCAGCCGGAAGTCGAAACGGCACCTAACGCATCTGTGGCGAGCATCGTCCAGTGCCTGACGGACGAAGCGAAGAAACATGACGCCCCGTTCAAGCAAACGCCCATTCCCCAAGGCACGATGCTCGAATTCGGCGACTCCAACGTGATCAAGGTTCGCTTCGATAACGGCGAAACGTCCTACCGGTTTTATCCGGGCGAGCGGCATACGTCGAACCTCTGGCTCGAAGGCGCGAGCAAGAAATGCGCGCCTTGACGTTGCATGTGACTTTGACTTTAACCTCGAGGCAGTTTGGCGAGGGGTTTCATGACGCCGGGTTCATGACATGTCGTTTTTATCGGGCTGATCGTGCGTTCCACTAAAGCCATCAATGCCGTCGAGCGTCTCAAGACACGCTCCGGCAACCCGCACTATGCGGCCGTAAGCCTGAGCGGCGGCCTGTTCTATCTTGTCGACCGCGCGGCAAGCGGTGAGCAAAAACT
>DASYLW010000520.1:0-5853 GCA_036009385.1 Caballeronia sp. | reverse complement strand
AACGCCTTCGGTCATGGCATTGGCGAGGTAACGCGATGATGGCGCCACTGCACCTACGGTTGCAGGATCGGTTAACCAATGCTTGAAGAAACGGAGGTTCATGCGAAGAAAAAATCCGATGTATAGGCGGTCTGAAAATCGGCCACAGTGACGGTGAAATTCATTCGATCATTCGATGCGCTCGTTCAGGCAACCGCATGAGTCCTTCCTGGCGCTTTCTTACCGGTTGACGCACCGGACGGTTCGCGGACGATAAAGCAAGTCAATAGACCCGGCGCGCCTATCGGAAATCAATCGCCACACTCTTGGCCACGAAGCCAGTCCCGGCCCTGCGGCAGGCATACCGCTCAGTGCAACGTTCCGAACATCACGCCGACACTCTCCGACGGGGTCAGGCCTAACCGGTAATAGCTTTCGAGGCGCCCCGCGGTCGCTTCGTCGAGGACATACGGAGGCCGAATGAAGCCGACCGAAAGAGCGTGTTCGTACCACGTGCTGATCCAGGCGCGTAGTCCCACTACATCGAGCGGCGGTGCAACGGCGTCATCTTCAGTAAAAAGATTCCTCATTTTCCAGGGCCCTCACGATGATTTTAAATTGGTGTTCCTTAACATATAAAAACAAGAAATTGTTTCATCGACCCTGAGCCCGGCGCCACTCAAGATCGTCACGGATCGGTTGCGCCGCTTCTGGCGGCAAAGGCCGAAAATCCCTGAACTTGCCAACGTAAAAGCACGTGTGCGCCGACTCGCGGTAACCCGACTGAACAACAGCAATCCGGAACAGGTGACACGATGATTACCTGAAGCCACGTTATAAAGCGGAACCGGTCGGGCACCTCGAGAGGCGATGTGGTCGTTGAGCCGAACCGCGAGCTTGGCGCTCTCGTATCGGCAAGTGCTGTGTCTATGAGAGAAGAGTAGGTCTTGCCAAAATGCGAATCTACTCTACGGTGGGATATGCCGATGCCGCGTTAGCGTAACTTGCCTATACGGACGTATAACCGCGGTGAATCGATCTACCGGGCCGTGCAGCGGAGCACTTGTGAGGATAGGCGCCGGCGCTCATAACGACGCAAACGAGCCACACGCTCAGATCGCGCTGTTCTACCTGAAGCGTTTCTGAGGTCGGTCAGAACCCGTGGACGACAACGGACTTAAGCAGCGATTTTACAAAAATGGAATCGCTGCATGAAAGCGACCGGCAACAGATACTCAACGCCTTTTCTGTCGAGCGTCGGTCCGGGTCGACAGCACCTTCGCGCTCAAGTGGTATCTGCTGCGCGCTTCACTTTATCGCAAACAGTTCGCTGCCCGATTCGTCGAATGACGCGAATTTATCGAGATCGCCCGAATTCCGTCGATCGCTTTCTTATCGGTCGTCACACCGTCTCTCGGACGGCCCGCCCCGGCACGTTGACAAAGCCGCCCGGCAGGTCAGATCTACTGTTAATCAACCTTACTTGATATATCATATCAAGCCATGATCATGGTGAAGCGGAGTCAAACCTGGCTTTACATCATGAAAGGTGTCCCCGGATTCTCCTCATGGATGGTGTTGCCCAATGCATCAAGATAAGCTCGAACATCAAAACCTTAACGATCGGACGTATGCGATCCTTAAGGGCGGTTTGATTTCAGGGACGTTCCACCCCGGGCAGGTTTTTATCATTCGCTCTCTGGCTGAGCGTTACGGCATTTCGACCACGCCGGTTCGGGAGGCGCTCCAACGTCTGGTCGCCGAGCGGCTTCTGGTCATGCTGCCGAATCGCACCATCGTAGTGCCGTCGCTGTCGCCAGAGAACTTCGCGGAGATTTATCGCATCCGTTGCGAACTGGAAGGGCTCGCAGGCGAGGTTGCAACGGCGCACTTCCGAGCGGCCGATATCGTGCGGCTGAAAAAGACCCTGGTTGCAATGGACAAGACCATCGAGCGGGGAGAGAAGACGGCTTATCGAGAGCTCAACGAGAAGTTTCACTTCGATATTTATCGCAAAGCGAAACTCCCGCGCCTGCTGGAGTTGATCCAGAATCTGTGGGGGCAAGTCGGCCCGGTGTTCTATGGATTACTCGATGCACCCGACTACGGCGGCGAGCACGCGAACCTGCATCACCGGCAGATTGCTCAGGCGCTTGAAGACGGCGACGCACCGAGAGTGAGAAAGATGATCGTCGAAGATCTGGTTGCTGCGGGCGATGCGCTGCGGCCACGCCTCGGCATGCTGGTGGTGCCGGGCGCGGAAGCCGGGGTCGAGCCTGGCGCCGACTCAACTAACGCGGCTGACGCTGCTGAGACCAGCCTCGCGCCGGCCCCTGACACGTTCGATGGACTTCAATCCGCCGGCCGCCGCAAGCGCGCGGCCAAAGCGGTCGCGCATTAGTTTCCAGCCCGCTCTTCGCGCAAGGTTTCTTCCATCGCGCTCAGGAAGAAGTCGGCGTGTTCAACCGAGAAGGGCAGGGGCGGCCGAATCTTCAATACGTGGCCTTCCGGTCCGGACGCCCCGATCAATATGCGCCGTTTGCGCAAGCCATTGACAAGACGTGTCGCAAGCGCCGGATCTGGCGTGGCTTTCGCCGGATCGCTGACCAGATCCGCACCGATGAAAAACCCCGCACCGCGAACCGCGCCTATCGACGGGAATTGTTGTGCGAGAGATTCCAGGCCGTCTTTCATGTAGCGCCCAACCTTCTTCGCGTTCGCCATCAGTTGCTCTTCCTCGATCACTTCAAGCACGGCGAGCGCGGCGGCACAAGACACTGGATTGCCGCCAAACGTGTTGAAGTAGCGTGCCCGAAGCGCAAAGTCCTTCAATACCTCCGGTTTTGCAACGAGTCCCGCGATGGGTATGCCGTTGCCCATCGGCTTGCCGAGGATCACGAGATCGGGGAGCACACCGTGCCGCTGAAAGCCCCACATGCTGTCGCCCGTGCGGCCGAAACCCGGCTGAACTTCATCGGCAATGAAGACGCCGCCCGCGCGATGGATGGCGTCGACTGCGGGCGCAAGGAAACCCGCCGGGTCGGCGTAGACGCCGTCGCTTGAAAAAATCGTATCGACGATCAAGGCGGCCGTGCGTACGCCATGTCGCGCGAGATCGGCAATGGCCGCCTCTACATTAGCGGCGAAGGCCTTGCCTACATCCTGATCGCCCAGGCGGGCGGCATCGGGCGCAGGCACCGTGCGCACATGGCTGCCAAGCGGAACGTGATCGCCAAGCGACGGCGATATCTCGGACACCGCGCTGGTAATGCCGTGATAAGCCGTCTCGGTCACGATAACCCCCGTGCCGCCCGTGAAGTTGCGCGCGACTCTCAGGGCCAGGTCCGACGTCTCGCTGCCGGTGCAGGTGAACATGACGTTCGAAAGTTCGGGCGGGAAGGTGGCGGCCAGTTTTTCCGCATAGTCCAGAATCGTTTCGTGCAGATAGCGCGTGTGCGTATTGAGCGTAGCGGCCTGCTTCGTCATCGCCGCCACCACGCGTGGATGGCAATGGCCAACCGATGGCACGTTGTTATAGACATCCAGATAACGATTGCCGTCGGCATCGTACATATAGACGCCTTCTGCCCGGACCAGATGCACGGGTTCCTCGTAGAAGAGCTTGTACGACGGCCCGAGCACGCGTTGCCTGCGCGCGAGCAATGCGCGCAATGGCGCATCAAGACGCTCGGCGTTCGCCGGGTTGAATGCATTGACCATCAAAGGCTTGACCATCGAACTCACTCCATGTTGCAGGCGGCGCGCAGGCGCTGCTGCGCCTCGTCACGCCGCAGGGTTGACAGATGCGCAAGGCCGCTCCAGGCGCTGGCATTGTTCTTCAGGATGTAGGCGCTGTTCTCCGGATAACGCGCGGCGCGCCAGCCGGTGATCGACACCGTCAGCACGAAACGCGCGGCAATCAGGTCGTAGAGGAGATCCAGCTCGACGCGTTCCAGCGGCGACACCGCGTGATACGCCGCGACGAATTGCGCGACGCAATCCCACGGATCTTCCGAACCAATGCCGCTCATGTGATAGGACGCGCCCACGGCCACATCGTTGATAAGCGATGTATGCACCATGTCGCCGAAATCGAGGATTCCTGCTACGCGGTTGTGATCGGCGGGGTCCACCAGTACGTTGTGCGGATTCAGGTCGTTGTGCACGACCTGAGCCCGCAGGCGGGGAAGCACCCGTTGCGCATGGCGCTCGAAGTTATCGAGGAACGCTTCGACCATCTGGCGGCGCGAGGCATCGGGAATATGCGCGATCAGCGTGCGCAACCGGCTCGCGTTCTTGATATCCCAGGCGAGATCGTGGCCGGCCGCGCTATGAAAGAAACCGCGCAACGCGAGACCCAGCCGTGCGAGCAGTGCGCCCAGTTGCTGGCGCTGGGCGACGGTCCGCTCGACCGTGTAAAGCGGCACGCCGGGCAAGTACGAAAGCAGCCGCACCGCGCGCTCCGCATGATGTCCGTACGCAAGCCGCAAATGCGCGTGCCCGTTCAGCGCGCGTATGACGCGCGGCACCGGAAGCGGCGGGTCGACCGATTCCACGTGGAGAAGTGCGCGGACCTGGAATTCATTGATGGTCGGATCCTCGACCGGATTGCTGATCTTGAGCGCGTACTCGCGGCCATCGTCGCCGTCGATCCTGAAGTTCTGATCGCGCTCGCTGGTTAGCCGCGATACGGAACCGCTGATTCCATAGTGAACCGCCACCGTTTTTTGCGCGTCCTCGATAGGCACTTCCTCAACCGCAACCCGCAGGATGTCGTTCACGGACCCCGCAAGTTCGCTGTCGACGTTCGCTTCCAGTTCGCTCATTACCTATCCCCTAAACCTTCTGAAAATTGACGAGATATGATATATCATGCAACAAGCATAACACGTCAAAACGGCCCGTCGAAGCGCAAATAAATTGGAGAATCCGGGAAAATCCTGTGGCTGCAGGCGAAGCTCAAGAGGTTCCGCAAGCCAATGCCTTACATGGTCCCGACGGATTTGTCAGGGCAATGATTTTATTTTTTTCCGATGAGATTGAGATATATCATATCTCATCGAAATCTGGCCGAACGACGACACCCGGCGCGGTGAAAACCCGCCCGACAGCGAGAGAAAAGGCAAGCCGATGAACAAGCTGACAATCAACTGCGACATGGGCGAGGCGTTTGGTATTTACCACCTCGGCGACGATGAAGACGTCATGCCCTTTGTGACGCATGCAAACGTGGCGTGCGGTTTTCATGCATCGGATCCCAACGTGATGTGGCGGACCGTGCGAGCGGCGAAGCGCCATGGCATCAAGGTCGGGTCGCATCCTGGACTGCCGGACCGGGAAGGATTCGGCCGGCGCGAAATGAAGATGTCGCGTGACGAGACCGCGGCGCTTGTGCTGTACCAGACAGGCGCGTTGCGTGCGTTTCTCGACGCGGAAGGCATGCAGCTCTCCCACATCAAGCCGCACGGCGCGCTGATGGGTATGGCGATGAAATATGCGCCCGTCGCGCAAGGCATCGCGGATGCCGCGGTTGCGCTGGGCTTACCGGTGATCGGCTGCTCCGACAGCGAGATGACCCGCGTATTTGACGAACGCAATATCAGCTATGCGTGCGAGTTTTATTCGGATCTCGATTACGACGACGAAGGCCGCCAGATCATCACCATGAAGCACGATCCCGTCGCGCCGGAAGACGCGGTGGAGCGGGTATTGCGCGCGCTGAACGAACATACGGCGAAGTCCGTGAACGGCCGTACGGTCAAGGTTGCGGCGGATTCCATCTGCGTTCACAGCGATACCCCCGGCGCAGTGGCCCTGGCGAAAGCGGTGTATGACGCCGTGGCCGACCGGCTCTGACGCGCATCGCATGAAGAC
>DASYLW010000519.1:0-9570 GCA_036009385.1 Caballeronia sp. | reverse complement strand
AGCGCCTCCTGGTAATTGGCGTAGTCCAGGGCCACGGTCTGGTTGGAGACCGCGACCAGCGGTTCGAGCTCGTCAAGCAACGGATCGTTGAAGCCGGTCCACCACGCGCCCTTGGGCCCGCTCGCATTCGGCTCGGCCTGGGTCCAGCCGGGCAGTTCGCGGAAGGTCGCAGGGACGCTGACCTGCGGCCGGTGGTAGTCGGGACCGACCATGCAGCCGCCGAGCAGCAGGGCCACTGCGGCGGCCAGGGGTTTGGAGGAAATCTTCATCTTCATGCCTTTGTGTCCGTTTGCCCCGATTGCTCCGGCGGCCCCATTTGATCCGCTTGCCGGTTCCACGGCAATCCGGAAGACCACTTGACGAGCTTGAAGCGCAACCGGTCCAAATACAGGTAGATCACCGGTGTGGTGTACAGCGTAAAGACCTGGCTCAGGATCAGGCCGCCCATCACGGTAATACCCAGCGGCTGGCGCAGCGACGCGCCCTGGCCGATACCAATCGCGAGCGGCACCGCGCCGAGCACGGCGGCGAACGTGGTCATCATGATCGGGCGCAGACGCACGACGGCGGCGGCATGAATCGCGTCCTTGGCCGACATGCCTTCCTTGCGTTGCAACTGGATCGCCACGTCCACCATCATGATGCCGTTTTTCTTGACAATACCAATCAGCAAGATGATGCCGATCAACGCGATCACCGAGAACGGCGTGCCAAAAATCAGCAGCGCGATGGTCGCGCCGATACCGGCCGAAGGCAGCGTCGAGAGGATCGTGAGCGGGTGAATCGAGCTCTCATAGAGTACTCCCAGGACGATGTAGACCACACCGAGCGCCGCGAGGATCAGCAGCGGGATGGTGCCCATCGACTGCGCGTAGGCTTGCGCCGCGCCCGCGAATGCACCGTGGACGCTGGCCGGCATGCCGATTTCGCGTTGCGCGTTCTCGAGCGCCACCTGCGCCTTGCTGAGCGACCCGCCGGCGGGGAGGTTGAAGGAGATCGTCGCGGCCACCAGCCCGCTCTGATGGTTCACCTGGGTCGACGTATGGTTGTTGACGTAGCTGGCGAGCGCCGGTAGCGGCACCATCGTCTCGGCCGAGGTGCTGTCCGCGCTGCCGCTCGAACTGCCGCCCTTGCTGTTGGAGATGCTGTTGTTGGTCGCGTTGGCTTGCGCGTTCGAGTTCAACGAATTGGTGTTCGATGACGCGCTCGACGCCGCGCTGACCGCGCTCGCGGCTGTCACGCCGGTGACCGTGCCCCCTGGCATTTGTGTCTGCTGCGAGCCCGTCGGATTGCCCGCAGCCGTGCTCATGAAAATCTGGCTGAGCGTCTGCGGATATTGCCAGTACTCCGGCGCCACTTCCATCACGACGAAGTACTGGTTAAGCGGGTTGTAGATGGTCGATACAGTCCGCTGGCCGAACGCGTCATACAGCACGTTGTCGATCTGGTTCGGTGCGAAGCCGTAGCGAGCCGCCGTGGCGCGGTTGAAATTGATGTAGGTCTGCAGACCATTTTGCTGCAGGTCCGAGTTGACGTCGGTCAGCTGGCTGCGGTCCTTGTTGAGCGCGGTCACGAGCTTGGGCGTCCACTCGAACAGCGCGGCGGAATCATCGCTTGTCAGCGTGTACTGGTATTCCGCGGCCGACTGCCGTCCGCCAATTCGCAGATCCTGCTGTGCCTGCACGAAAAGCCGCGCGCCGGAGACCGCGTTCAGCTTGGGCCGCAGGCGGTTGACCACTTCTGTGGCGGTCGCATGACGCTGCGCCAGCGGCTTGAGCTCAATAAATACGTTCGCGCTGTTCAGCGCGCGGCCGCCGGTAAAGCCCGCCACCGATTGAACCGCCGGATCCTTCTGCACAATGGTCTGCAACTGGGCGAGTTTCTTTTCCATCGCCGGGAAGGAGATGCTCTGGTCGGCGATGATCTGCCCGATCAGGATGCCCGTGTCCTGCTCCGGGAAGAAGGTCGCGGGCAGCAACTTGAACAAGAAGACGTTTGCGACCAGCAAGCCGATCAGCAACAAAATGACTAGCAGCGAATGATCCAGCACCATGGTGAGCGAACGCGAGTAGGCGTTCTTGAAACGGTCGAATTTTGCCTCGACCCAGGTCGCCCAACGAGCCTTCGAATGGCCGGCGTGATCGCGGCTCAGCACATACGCGCACATGGCCGGCGTGACCGTGAGCGAGATCACGAGCGAGATCAGGATCGCAATGGAAAGCGTCACCGCGAACTCATGGAACAGCAGGCCGACGATCCCCGGCATCAGCAGAATGGGCAGGAACACCGCGATCAGCGAGAGGCTCATCGAGATCACCGTGAAGCCCACCTCGCCGCTGCCTTTCAGCGCGGCTTCTTTCGGACTCAAGCCCATTTCGAGGTGGCGCGTGATGTTTTCCAGCACGACTACCGCGTCGTCGACCACGAAGCCGGTGCCAATGGTCAGCGCCATCAGCGAGAGATTGTCGATGCTGTAGCCGAGCAGGTACATCGGCCCGAACGTGCCCACAATCGATAGCGGCAACGCAACGGCCGGCACGAGCGTGGCGCGCGGCGACTGCAGAAAAATGAACACCACGCCGACCACCAGCAGCACGGCAATGAACAAGGTCCGCTCGGTATCTCCCACCGACGCCCGGACCGATTCCGACCGGTCCACTGCAACGTTGACGTGGACGCTGCTCGGCAGCGTCGCCTCGATTGCGGGCAGGACGTTCCTGATCTGCCTGACCGTATTGACGATATTGCTGCCGGGCATCGGATAGACGATCACCAGCACTGCCGACTTGCCGTTATAGAGCCCGGCGTTGCGGATATTTTCGTTGGAGTCCCTGACCTGGGCGACATCGCGCAGCAGCACGGGCGCGCCATCACGGTAGGCGACCACCAGGTCACGGTAGGGCGCCGCCTTGTTGATCTGGTCGTTCGACAAGACCACGTAGCGCTGGTCGCCCTGGTCGAGGTGACCCTTCGCACTGTTGGCGTTGGCCGCGCTGATGGCCGCGCGCACGTCTTCGAGGCCGAGGCCGTAGCTATTCAGCTTGCCCGGCTGCAACTCGACGCGCACCGAAGGCAACGCACCGCCGCCCAGCGTGATCTGGCCCACGCCGTTGACCTGCGAGAGCTGCTGCTGGATCACGGAATCCGCGGAGTCGTAGAGCTGTGCCTTGGTGAGCGTGTCCGAGGTCAGCGCGAGCACCATGATGGGCGAATCCGCCGGGTTGTACTGGCGATAGGTCGGGTTGCTGCGCAGCGTGGTCGGCAGGTCTGCGCGTGCCGCCTGGATAGCTGCCTCGACGTCGCGGGCGGCGCCGTTGATATCGCGGTTCAACCCGAACTCGACCACGATCATCGACGAGCCGACGTAGCTGATCGAGGTCAGTTCTTCCACGTTGGCAATCGTGCCGAGCCGCCGCTCGAGCGGTTCGGCCACGGTGGATGCCATGATGTTCGGGCTCGCGCCCGCCATGTTGGCCTGCACCACGATCACCGGGAAGGCGATGTTCGGCAGCGGCGCGACAGGCAACTGGAAGTAGGCCAGTGCACCCGAGATGAGAATCGCGATCGCCAGAAGGGTGGTCGCGACCGGGCGCCGGATGAATAACGCCGATATGTTCACGGCGTACCCTCCTCCGGAACGGGCGGCGTATCAGGCTTATCCGACGCATCAGGCGTATCCGGCTTGTTGCGATTGCGCCAGCGCCTCGTGCGCTCGGCCATGCGGTCGAAGAACAGATAGATGACCGGCGTGGTGAAAAGCGTCAGCATCTGGCTCAAGGTCAGGCCGCCGATAATCGCCAGACCCAGCGGGCGGCGCAGCTCCGACCCGGTACCGCTGCCGAGCAACATGGGCAGGGCGCCGAGCATGGCCGCGAGCGTGGTCATCAGGATCGGCCTGAAGCGCAGCAGCGACGCGTCGAAGATCGCCTCGCGTGGCGCCTTGCCGTGGTTGCGTTCGGCATCGAGCGCGAAGTCCACCATCATGATGGCGTTCTTCTTCACGATACCAATCAGCAACACGATGCCGATGATCCCGATCACGTCGAGGTCGCTTCCCGCGATCATCAGTGCAAGCAAGGCACCGATCCCCGCCGATGGCAGCGTGGAGAGAATCGTTACCGGATGGATGAAGCTCTCATACAGCACGCCCAGCACGATATACACCGCCACCAGCGCGGCGATCAGCAGGTACACCTCGCTCGATAACGAATCCTGGAACGCCTGCGCCGCGCCCTGCAGCGAGGAGGTGATCGACGGCGGCAGTTTGACTGCCTGTTCGGCTTCGTGAATACGCGCTACCGCCGTGCTCAACGATGCATCTTTCGCGAGGTTGAACGAGATGGTGACGGCCGGGAACTGCGCCAGATGGCTGATCACCAGTGGCGACTTGACGATCTGGATCTTGGCGATCCCGGAGAGCGGCACCTGGCCGGTGCTGCTCGTCTGGCTCGGCAGATAAATATTGCCGATCGACTCCACGTTGGGCAGCGACTCCGGCTTCGCGACGAGGATCACCCGGTACTGGTCCGACTGCTGGAAGATGGTCGAGACAATACGCTGGCCCAGCGCGTCGTAGAGCGCGTTGTCGACGGTGGCCGGGGTGATGCCGAAACGCGCGGCCAGTTGCCGGTTGACTTCAACGTTTACGCTCAAGCCATCGGTGTTCATATCGCTTTGCACATCGGCAAGCGACGGAATCGCTTTCAGGCGCGCGATCAATTCAGGCACGTACTTCTGGAACGCCTGCTGGTTCGGTCCGCGCAGCACGAAGCTGTACTGGTTCGGCGAGACCGTGGTGTCGAGCGTCAGGTCCTGCTCCGGCTGCATATAGAGCTTGATTCCGGACACATTGGCAACTTCGTCCTGCAGGCGGCGGGCGATCTCCTGCGCCGTGTCCGAGCGCTTGTCGTGCTCGCGCAGGTTGATCAGGAAGCGGCCGTTGTTCAGCGTGGAATTGGTGCCGTCGATTCCCACGTAAGAGGTGAGCGAGACAACATCCGGATCTTTCAGGATCGCATCGGCAAGCGCTCGCTGGCGCGTGACCATCGCCATGTACGACACCGAGTTGTCGGCCACGCTGATGCCCTCGATCACGCCGACGTCCTGGACCGGGAACAGCCCCTTCGGTATCACGATGTACAGAACGGCAGTCAGCACCACGGTGCCTACGGCCACCATCAGGGTCAGGATCTGATGATCCAGCACCCAGCGCAAGCCCCGTTCGTAGGCGGCGAGCGTCTTCTCGAAGAGGCCTTCGCTGATACGCTCGAAGCGGCTCGGATGACGGTCGACCTGGGCCTTCAGGAGGCGCGCGCAGAGCATGGGCACCACGGTCAGCGAGACCACCGCGGACAGCACGATGGTGACCGCGAGCGTCACCGCGAATTCGCTGAAAAGGCGCCCGATCACGCCACCCATGAAGAGCAGCGGGATCAGCACGGCGATTAGCGAGATAGTCAGCGAGAGAATCGTGAAACCGATCTGCCCGGCGCCTTCGAGCGCTGCCTCAAGCGGCGTCTTGCCTTCCTCCAGATAACGCACGATGTTCTCGATCATCACGATCGAGTCGTCGACCACGAAGCCGGTGGCAATGATCAGCGCCATCAGCGAGAGGTTGTCGATGGAATAGTTCAACTGGTACATCACGGCCAGGGTGCCGATCAGGGACACCGGCACCGAGATGCTCGGGATGATGGTGGCCGGCACGTTGCGCAGGAACACGAAGATCACTGCCACCACCAGCACGATCGCCAGCCCGAGTTCCACCGCCGCGTCGGAGACCGACGAGCGGATCACGCCCGTGCTGTCCGAGACGACCGTGACCTTCATGCCGGCCGGCAGTGTTGATTCGAGCTGCGGCAACTGCTTCATGATCTGGTTGACGGTCGCAATCACGTTCGCGCCGGGCTGCCGCTGGACGTTCAGCACGATCGCAGGCGTGCCGTTGTACCAGGCGCCGCGTTCGACGTCCTGAGGCGCCGAGGTCACGTTGGCGACGTCGCGCATGAATACAGGCGCGCCGTTCTGGTAGGCGATCACCGTGTTCAGGTAGTCCTTCGGATCGCTTATCTGGTCGTTGCCGTTGATCGTGTAATCAAGGTCAGGACCGTCGAAGTTTCCCTTCGGCTGGCTCACGTTGACGTAGCTGAGCAAGGTTCGCAGATCGTCGATATTCAGGCCATAGGCCGCTAGCTTGTGCGGGTCCGCTTCAACGCGGATGGCGGGTACATTGCCGCCGCTGGTGGTGACCACGCCCACGCCCGACACTTCCGAAATCTTCGTTCCGAGGCGGTTATTGGCGGCGTCTTCCAGTTGCGTGAGCGACATCGAAGTGGACGTGACCGCCAGCGTCAGGATCGGCTGGTCCGCCGGATTCACCTTCGCATAGGTTGGCGGTCCGGGCAGGCCAGTCGGCAGGAAGCTGTTGGCCGCGTTGATGGCCTGCTGGACATTCTGCTGGGCAATGTCGAGGTTCAGCGACAGGTCGAACTGCAGCGTGATGACCGAGGCCCCGTCCGAACTGTATGAGGTCATCTGCTGCAAACCGGGAATCTCGCCCAGCTGCACTTCGAGCGGCGCAGTTACCGTGGTGGCCATCACGTCCGGGCTCGCGCCCGGATAGAAGGTCTGCACCTGGATGGTCGGATAGTCGACGTTAGGCAGCGAGGAAACCGGCAGCACACGCACTGCGACGAGGCCCACCAATACGAGGGCGATCATCAGCAGCAGCGTGGCTACCGGTCTAAGAATAAACAGGCGGGAGATATTCATCGGCGCGTGGGCTTAGCTTCTACGAGGTTGCGTCGGCCGCGGCCGCAGCCGCCCCCGAGGCACCGGCGTGGGCATGCTTGTGCTGACCGTGAGGGCCGCTCGCTCCGGACGCCGGAGCTTCGGCGGCAGCGCCGCCCGAGGCGGGTTTCGCCGCAGCTGCCTGGATCTTCGCGCCGTCGCTCAAGCGGTCGGTGCCATCGGTCACCACGATGTTGCCCGCCGCAAGGCCGGATGTAATGACCGTGTTCTTGCCGTCGCTCGGGCCGAGGGTGACCTTGTGCACGGATACGGTGTTGTTCGCGTTCACGAGGTAAACGTAGTCGCCCGGCGCGCCGGTTTGCACGGCCGGCGTTGGCACCAGCACGGCATTTTGCAAGGTATCGACGAGCAGTTTGACGTTGACGAACTCACTCGGGAACAATGCCTCGTCGTCGTTCGCGAACGTCGCCCGAAGGGTGATCGTGCCCGTACTCGTCGCCATCTGGTTGCTGACCGCGTAGAGCGTGCCCGTGGCGATCTCCCTGGAGTTGTCGCTGCTGTAGGCGGTGACCGGCAGGCTCGCGCCGCCGTGCATGCGTTGCAGCACGCTTGCGAGCGAATCTTGCGGCACCGTGAATTGCACGGTGGTGGGTTTCATCGTGGTGATGACCACGATACCCGGCGACGACGAAGCGGTAACGTAGTTGCCCGGATCGACGAGGCGCAGGCCGACGCGACCAGAAACCGGTGCGGTGATGCGGCAATAAGCGAGGTCGAGGTCGAATTGCGCAATGTTCGCCAGGTCGACCTTCACCGCAGCCTCGTCCTGCTGCACGAGGAATTGCTGGTCGGCAAAGGTCTGCTCGGCAATGGACTTGCGCTCGTTCAACTGCGTGAAGCGGACGAGGTCGGCGCGCGCCTGTGCAAGAGCAGCCCGGTCCTTGGCGAGTGTCGCCTCGGCCTGCTGCTTGTCGATTTCATACTGGCGCGGATCGATCTGGGCAAGGAACTGCCCCTTCTGCACGTCCTGGCCTTCACGATAGCCGACAGCAGTCAGGTATCCGCTCAATTGAGGCAGCACGGTCACGGTGGCGGTGGGGGTCACCGTGCCCAGTTCGCTCAGGATCTCAGGCATTGAGCCGAGGGTCGCGGTGGCAACCGTCACCACTTGCGGTGGCGTCGCGCGCTGTGGCTTCTTGGCCCGCAGCAAATGCAGGGCCACGAATGCTATCAGTACCAGCACCACCAACAACAGCAAGACACGCCAGCGCCTGGGGCGCTTTACCTGCGTGGAACCGGTGTCGCTCATACCGCTCATACCTACGCCCTCCGAAAACAATCTCTGCCCTGGATAACCGGGCGGCGCAATCAAGAATCCGCCCGGCAAGTGCCACAAGTCTTTCATCCCCAACTCAGCCAGGGTATGACGGAAGCTCCGTCAATGATCCGCAAAAAAGCTCGCTGAGTCAGCGGTGCAATGCTGCGGTTTTATTCGTTAGCGAAATTCCTGGCCTCGACCGGCGACGACCTGGCGGTATTTTGCATTCGCATTGTGATTGCTGCTTCAGGTCCTATTCATTCGTTAGGCGGACACGAGGTGGCATTGAGAGGATTGCGTCCCTTGTGATCGAACGAGTGCATACAAGTTCATCAGGTTGACGCAATGACAATGACAACGACACCTTCGATGAACGAATAAGACGCTATCGCAGTGTAACGAACCGGAGGCTGAATTCGACTGATCGCGTTGGGTGAAGCATTCCGAACCATTACGATAGGAGTGTGAGTAACGTCGTGTAATACAAGGGTTTGGTTTCTTACGAAACTACCGCAAATTCCATTGATATGGGGCGCTAACGTCTATTGTTAGATAATGGAAAGTTAATAGAAAGTTAATGGTATGGCTAGTGATTACAGCTAAGCGCGGATGCGGGCGACCAGTTTTGGCAAGCTTACAAACAGCCTGTGTACTCCTATTAAATAGTCGCATGAGATTTTGTCGATGTCGCTTGCCAGCGCTTCAGGTTGATCCCGCTCGCCGCGGCCCAATCGATGCGCGCACAACAAGTTCAGGCGGTTGAGCGATGACCATTGACGGTTGCACTTCGGGCACTTGAAGGAGCTGGATCAGCTGATCGACAGACAACGCCGCAATGGCAGCGGTCTGGATTGCGACGGTCGTCAAAGCGGGATGCACCTGATGCGCGAACTGGATGTCCGCGATGCCGATCACCGAGACATCATCCGGCACCTTGCGGCCAAGCGTGATCAACGCCTGTGCCGCGCCTATCGCTAACAAATCGTTGGTCGAAAAAATGGCGGATAGGTGCGGACGGTTCGCCATCAACTGCATGCAGGCCGCATAACCTGCGTCGATGGAATCGCGGATCTGCAGCACCGCGGCGGCATCTGCTTCAAATGCCGGCCTCGCGCATCGCGGCGCGAAACCCGTTCGAACGAGCATCCTGCAAACCGCCGCAGCCATCGCCGATCAGCAGTCCAATCTCACGATGGCCGAGTTCAAGCAGATGCCCGGCGGCCAGCGCGCCCGCGTGCGCAAAATCCACGGCTATGCAGGGCGGGGCGGGCGGCGTCTCCGGGTGCATCGCGACTCAACTGCTGCCCGACGGCTTGCGCGTTTGTCGCCGAGACGATCTGACTTTCGCGTTCAACTTTGGCGCGATGCAAGTTCAAGCGCCCGCACCGGTCAATGCGACGTTCGTGCTCGGACAGCGGCAGCTGGCAACGGGCGATGTATGCGCGTGGAAGGGTGCGCAGACCGATTGAGCTAACGCGCGCTGAACGCGCGTTCCCTAAGCG
>DASYLW010000518.1:0-24543 GCA_036009385.1 Caballeronia sp. | reverse complement strand
GAAAGCCGCGCCACTCAGGTCCATCTGGGCAGGCCCGGTCCCCTTCACGCCAGCCGTGCGGTACAGCACGCCGCCGCGCGAACCGATCTCGACGCCGCCCCCGCTGATCTTCACGTAGGTGCCGTCCACGTTCAGGATGATTTCCTTCGCCGCCTTCACGTGAACCACACCGTTGACCGACTCGACGGACATGTCCTCCTGCGAGGCAAGCTGCATGCGGCCACGCTGGGCCTGCGCAACGAAATCGCCCGCCGCCGTGATGAGGCTCATGCCCTTCTGCGAGAACACCGACACGAACTCGCGCGCCGCCACGGTAAACCGCTTGAGCGTGCTGAAGTGCACGCCTTTCTTCGCCGTCGCGATGATCGAGCCATCGGCGGCGAGCTGCACGCCGTCACCCGACACGACGCCAACCGGCCCCGGTGCAGTCACAAGCGCGCCAGGCTGCTTCAGCTTGTCCAAGGCGTCGTTGATCGCTTTCTGCGCGCCAGTATCTGCTGGGGATGCCTTCGAGGCTTCAGCGGACTGCGCCAGCGTCTGGGCCAGCGCCAGCACGTCCTTGAGCTGCGCGATAGTCTCTTGCATATCGAGCTGATGCCCGCCACCGCCTGAGCGCTTGTAAGCCGTCACCATCGCACCCGCGCCGCCCCGGACTATCGCCTGCGTGTCCGTTCGCAGCTCGGCACCGTGACCGCGCTCGTTGTGACTTCGGTCAACGCTATGCCCGAGGTTCAGTTGGCTCTTGCTATGCTCGGTCGCGAGCTTGATGTGCTCACGGCCATGACCGTCCTCCATCTGGAGGGTATTGTTGGAGCGTGTGCGCAGCGTGTTGCGCGTGCCCCAAGGGTAGGTTGAATTAACCGGGTCGGTATGCTGCGCGGTATGCAGCACCTGGCTGATGAAGGGAAGGTCTGGGCAACCCCACAGGAAGCCCACGGTCACGATGGTCCCCTCGAACAGACCAAAATGGAAACCGGTCTGGCCCGCACCCGCGAATGGCTTCGCCAGTCGCATCGGGCAGCTTTGCAGCCCTGGCGTGCGCTTGTCCTGATCCGCATGGAGGTGCACGATATAGGAACCCTGCTTGTCCAGATACGGATTTTTGTAGCCACCCGGCGAAGCAATCGTGCCGGTGATGACCCCTTCTATTCTGGGCCACGTGGATTCAAGCAGGGGCAGCCGGTACTGCCGGGGTAGCTGGAGTTGCAGGGTGGATGGAATCGCGGCGAATTCGGCGTGATAGGGTTGCTTGCGCGATGCGCCGCATTTCACCCGAACGGCAAGCATGCCGTAGTTGAAGTCGGGCAGTTCCCGATTCGAGAGCTTCAGGATGCAACCCGGCGCAAGGTCCAGTATGGTGCAAGTGCCCTGATACTCCACCTGCGCGGCTATAGCCGCCTCCTGCCGCAGCAACGCTTCTTCCTCCGCGTCACTCTGGTTCAGGTCCGGCGTGCCCCACGTATAAGCCTCGCCATAAGTGGTGCCGTCCTGCGTGATCTCACTGGCCGCTTCAATCGGTTCGGATAGCCGATTCTCAGTGCTGAACGTGCGCACCTTATAGCTCGCCGCCAGGGTGGTCGCATTCATTTTGAGCGAATTGACCGACTCGGCGCCCGAGCTTTCCAGGCCGCTGTACTCGCGATAGGGCACCTCCAGGCGAAGGTCACGGCGATAGTGCGTGAAGTCGTCACCAAACCGCACGTTCTCGCAACGCTCGCCTTCCTCGCAGACGAACCAGA
This sequence comes from Caballeronia sp., assembly GCA_036009385.1. Lineage (GTDB taxonomy): Bacteria > Pseudomonadota > Gammaproteobacteria > Burkholderiales > Burkholderiaceae > Caballeronia. The sequence goes on along the minus strand of DASYLW010000518.1, from coordinate 22,804 downwards.
TACCGGAGCGGCGGCATAGACGCGTGATAAAGCTCAGATCGTCTTCATTCCACTGCATCACGAAATCGCGCTTACGATACTCGCGATACAGGTTGAACTTAAAGCCGCCTTGTATCCTGTCGAAGCCGTGTTCGCGCAGGATTTGCTCGATGATTTCCGGGAAACTCTGATTCAGGAAGAACCGGCACTTCGGCACGTTACGCAGCAACGACAAGCGTGACTCCAGCACAACCTCATAGGTGGTTTCGTCGCTACTGCTGCCGCGATGACTAAAGCCCGTGAGCACTCCCTGCACGCGTAATTCCGGTTCGGGCTTGGCCATCGTGAGCGGATTGAACGGCCTCTGGATCGCGAGCGTCGCGGGCCTGTTCAGGTAGTCGGTGTGAGACAAGTCCGGCTGCGGATGCGTGAAACGAATGACATAACGGGAAGATTCGCCGATAGCCCGCTCGCCCTCGAATTCAAGGATGTCGGCCAGGTCGGCGCTGCGGGTCTGTGGCATATCGAGACGATAGTGCCGATGCTTGAAAACTGTTTTTTGATCCAAGTCCCCTCCTGCCACGTAATAAAATTTCCAGGCAGAACCGTAACGAATTTCGGAGCCGAATGAAATGGATCAAACCCGAAAACAACGTCATATTTTGTCACTTTTGTACGTTGTCCGAACAATCTAAACGGACTGCTTGCTACTGAAAAACAGGGGGGTCAGTGGGCACCCTGAACTGGGGGTGTGGCTAAGAGACACAACACGTCCGGTATCGTAGGCTTGGTTTTCATCCCAAAAACTCGATTTTTTTCAAGTCACTTGTTATGTTTTTTATGACCCTCGCGTAAGGCGCTTGACCTCGGTCTTGCAGCCGGAACCGGCTCAGCGTCGAGCGCTGCTTGGAATTTGCGAGCGGCTTACCGATCGATGCGCTGAGCGAGAAGGGTTTGAGCGGGAACAGATCGAGGCGCTTATATAGATTTTTCTGTCGAACCATTCGCCATGCAAAAAATAGAAACACCGAAATAAATTGCGATATTAATTCAAATAATTATTTAATCTCCGAGGCTTTGCCAAACGCCCGATGGTTGATATAACCTCCTACTCTTTTAAACCCTCAATTTAACCAAAGTGATGACGATCAGACCCGGCCATCGAGTCTCCACGGGTCGTAAAAAGCTCGTTACGCCATATACAATAAGGCTTCGCCGGACTTCTGCGTTAAACACGTCTTCCATTGTCGCGCGTGTTGCTAATCGCCTCCTTTTTTTCGCTCTTTTAATGAATTATCCAAACACGATCATTAAATACTCAATAGTTTCAAATAGCGGTAGATGGTCAGCTTGTTTAATCAAGTTATTCACCAACGCGCGGGGACACACACCCTACATAAAACGCTAACCGTCATTCCATCGATAAAGCGCATCTTCACCGAACACCCGGCGAACCACCCACGTCGTATTCAACCGGATACGACCGACCTGCAAGCGGAGTTGACCTCATGACCAAATGCATCAGACTCATCCTGGCTAACCTGCTGTTGCTGCTCGTGGCCTCCTGCTCGACTTCGCAAATACCGCCGTCGAACGCGGTCGACCTCGATCTGGAAGCAAAGGCGCGCGCAGCGCTTCAGCACCTGTACAGCACTACGCCCAATGCAAAGTTGCTCCAGTCCCGAGCAAAGGCGGTGCTCGTATTTCCGGAGATACTCAAGGCGGGTTTGATCGTCGGGGCCGAGGAAGGAAACGGCGTGATGTTTGGCGCGGATGGGAAAGTGATGGGCTACTACAACGCAACTTCCGTTTCGTATGGCCTGCAGGCCGGCGCACAGTCGTTTCAGGAAGCCATGTTCCTCACGACCGATTCCGCCATCGACTATCTGCAGACCAGCGGCGGGTGGTCGATCGGCGCGGGTCCAAGCGTTGTTGTCGTGGATACCGGCACGGCTCGATCATTGACGTCGACCACGCTGCAATCCGACGTGTATGCGTTCATTTATGGCCAGCAAGGGCTGATGGCCGGGGTAGGAATCCAGGGCCAGAAAATTTCGAAGCTCAGTCCGTGAGTGGCGGGTTGTTCGAGTGATGTGTGAGTGCGATCTCACGAATAGATAGCGGCCCGGTCCTTGTGGTGGTTTTAATGATGTTCCAACGCATTTGCGTAAAGCGTCTGGAACAGCAGTCCCGGCGATTCGGCCGTGATGTATGCGCCTTGCGCCTCGCCTTCGAACGCTGCCAAAAACCGCTTGTTGACGGTTTCGCGCGAGGCCACGCCCAAAGTTACGGTTTGCTTCATCGAACGAACTCTCCAACTGTTTAAAGACTAGTCATCGAACTGACGTTCCCAGATCGCCGATTGCCGAGTTGATGTCCTCAATCGATACCGGTTCGCAGGCTTGCGGACGATTCCCTTGAGCGCAATCACTGAGCGACTGGCACGCACGATTTCGGAGTGCCTGGTTCCTTCGTTGAAGATGAACGCGATGCGGTCCCCTGCACTCAACCCGGGTTGGTCGCGTACGTCCAGAAGAATCGTCACCTGCCCTTTAGATGTCACAGTTGCGTATGCCTTTGTTCCTCATATTCAACATTCCTGAATTTCCTTCCAGTTAGCGCAACAGCTTCTTCGTGCCGCTGCCCGTGCGCATCAACAGTTCCAGAGTCGCCTCAAGTCGAATTACACGCTCGGTCAGCCCCTCGATCTTTAGCTGTTGCTCCTTCACCGTTCCGGCCAGCGACACCACCTTGTCATTCATTTTGATTACGGTCGTGAGCGCGTCCCATACCTTGTCGGTCACACCCATTACTACTTACCTCCCATCATTGCAGCGATGCGCTTGTTCGATTCCGCGACAAATGACAGTGCATCACCGAGTGCGTCATTCGCTTCCTGCGTGGACGCATTCACGCGCCAAATCAGCGCGTTGATATCCTCTTCATCGTCCGACGGCGTGAAGCCCTGCGCCGCTTGGCGCATCAACTCACTCACGTTGAGCCCGAGACGCTTGGCGGTGCTCGCAATCGCACGTTTCTGAACCGGCGTCACCTGGACGACAATCCGTTCCGTTGCAGCAGCCATTCTTACTCCCTATGTACATGACCATGATATGTACATCATAGGCCGTTTCCGCCGTTGGTCAAGCTCTTTGTACCGCATCAACCGATCTGCTCGATGCCAGTAACGTTCGAAACAAAGTCCGTCGCCATACGCACCAACGCAAACGGCCCGCTTCCGCGGGCCGTTCTCACATGCTCACACTCGATCCATCACCTTAATCCGCCGCCCTCAACTTCGCCACTTCTGCATCCGAAGGCTGGACGCTCGCGCCATCGATGTACTTATAGTTCGTCATGATGCCCTTGCCGTCCTTTAACGCCGTCGTCCCGACATACGCGCCCATTGTCGACTGGTTGTCCTGTGCGCGGTACGCGATAGGACCAAACGGCGTCTCAACCTTCAGGCCCTTGAACGCCGCCGCAAGCTTGTCGGGATCCGTCGACCTGGCCTTCTTCAAACCATCCGCGATCGACATCAAAGCGGAATAGCCCACCACCGACCCCACCCGCGGATAGTCGTGATACTTCGTCTCGTAGGCCGCGACGAACTTGCGATTAGCAGGGGTATCGATCGAGTACCACGGGTACCCCGTCACGATCCAGCCGACCGGCGCTTCGGACCCGAGCGGATCGAGGTATTCAGGCTCGCCCGTCAGCAAAGACACCACCGGTCGGTCCTTGAACAAGCCACGCGTATTACCCTCACGCACAAACTTGCCAAGATCGGCCGCGAACTCAACGTTGAAGATTGCATCGGGCTTAGCGTCCGCGAGCGCTTGCGTGACCGCGCCGGCATCCAGCTTGCCAAGCGGTGCCGCCTGGTCCGCAACGAACTCAACGTCAGGCTGCGCAGCTTTCAGCAAACGCTTGAACGTGGCCACGGCGGACTGTCCGTATTCATAGTTCGGATAGACCACTGCCCAGCGTTTCTTGTGCAGCTTGGCGGCTTCGGGCACGAGCATCGCGACCTGCATATAGGTCGACGGACGCAGCCGGTACGTGTACTTGTTGCCGTCCTGCCAGACGATCTTGTCAGTCAGCGGTTCAGCCGCGAGGAAGAAAACCTTGCGTTGCTTCGCATAGTCGGCAAGCGCCAATCCGGTGTTCGAGAGGAAGCCGCCGAACAACAACGAAACCTGTTCGCCGGTGACCAATTCCTGAGCCACGCGAACTGTGTCCCCCGGATTGCCGTTGTCGTCGCGCGAGATGACTTCGAGCTTCTTGCCATCGATACCACCCGCCGCGTTGACCTCGTCGAGCGCCATGTTCCAGCCGTTTTTATATGGGCCGAGGAACGCGGGCTGCGCTTTATAACTGTTGATCTCGCCAATCTTGATGGTCTGGGCGGCAGCGCCCGCCGACACTAAAGCGGTGGCCAAGGGCGCAACCATGAAGGCGGTTAAGCGCAGCAACGATCCAACACGCGTGGTCATAGTTTTTCTCTCCGGATAAAGCGGCTAGGTTGAATGCCAAGTGACATGGCTAAGGCTGATTGAAGAATACCCTTGGTCGATCTTTGCTTCGCTGTTCGCGCTTAAACGACTTCAACAGCTTAAACACTTAGATATGCCCGCCGCACCGTTTCGTCGCGGGCGAGCTCATCTATCGTGCCGCTAAACCGTATCTGCCCTTTTTCGAGCACGTAGGCGCGGTCGCTAACGAGTTCAGCGAAATGCATGTTCTGTTCGGACAACAGGATAGACAACCCTTCCCGCTTTAACTCGAGAATCATGTTCGCCATCTGCTCAACGATGATCGGCGCCACGCCTTCGGACGGCTCATCGAGCAGGACCAGCGTGGGGTTCCCCATCAGCGTACGCGACACGGTCAGCATTTGCTGCTCGCCACCGCTCATCTGGCTGCCCGGGCGATTCGGCATCTCGCCAAGATTCGGGAACAAGCGAAACAGCTTTTCAGGCGTCCAGCGGGGCGCGTCGTCGCGCGGTGGCTGGCGGCCGGTATCGAGATTTTCCATGACCGTCAGATCGCCGAACACGCGCCGGTCTTCCGGCACGAAGCCCATACCGAGCCGTGCGATACGATACGGCGGCAGCTTCGCTATGTCGTGCCCGCAGAAATGGATCACTCCCTGCCGCGAGGGCAGCATGCCCATCAGCGCTTTCATCGTGGTCGATTTGCCCGCGCCGTTGCGCCCCATCAGCGCAACAACCTCGCCGCGGCCCACTTCCAGTTCAACGTCGTACAGGATCTGCGCGCGGCCATAGAACGCGTTCAAGCCGGAGACTTTCAACATGCTCTTGTCTTGAGTGGCTGTGTTCATCAGGCGCCTCCGTCTGCGGATAGTGGCGAAAGCGATGCACGCGGCGTGAAAGATTTCCCCGTGCCGAAATACACTTCGCGCACACGCGGATCGTTGCGGACGGTTTGCGCATCGCCCTCGCCAATCAGCTTGCCGCGTGCGAGCACGATCAGTTTGTCGGCGTAGGCAAACACCACGTCCATGCTGTGCTCGGTGAACAGCACGCCGAGCTTGTGGTCAACCACCAGTTGCTTGGTCAGCGCCATCAGGTCGTTGCGTTCCTTGGGCGCCATGCCCGCCGTCGGTTCATCCATCAGCAACAGCTTCGGTTTATTGGCGAGCGCAATAGCCAGTTCGACGCGCTTCACATCGCCATAAGCCAGCACGCCGCATGCACGTTTTGCATGCGCCGCCATGCCGACTTGTTCAAGCAACGCGATCGCTTCATCGGCGTGAATGGACGACGCCGGTTTCCATAAGTTGAATAACTGGCGGTCCCGCGAAACGAGCGCCATCTGCACGTTTTCGATTACCGTCATCGAATTGAACGTTGCTGCGATCTGGAAGGTGCGGCCAACGCCAAGACGCCAGATATCGCGTGGACGCTTGCCCGCGATCTCGTGGTCGTCGAACAGGATCGAACCTGAACTCGGCCTCAACTGCCCGTTGAGCATGTTGAAACAGGTCGACTTGCCCGCGCCGTTCGGACCGATCAACGCAAGCAACTGGCCTGCGTTCAAGTCGAAGGAAACGTCGTCGACCGCTTTGACGCCGCCGAACGACTTCGCAAGATGAGAGACGCGCAGAAGGGTCACAGGGCCTCCTTGGCAGGCTGCGAGGCCACGCTGCCATCGGAATTTTTATGCGCTCCAAGCTTGTCCCGCACGAACCCCACGATCCCCTGCGGGAACGCAATCACCAGCACGAGGATCGCCGCCCCGAGCAGAGCCTCCCAGTAGTCCGTCTGACGCGCTACCGTGTCTTGAAGCCACGTGAACACTGCCGCACCGACAATCGGCCCGGTGAGCGTCTGCAAGCCACCCAGCAGCACCATCACGAGACCGTCGACCGAGCGCCCGACGCTGATCACTTCCGGCGAGATCGACCCCTTGGAGAACGCATACAGCGATCCCGCCAGGCCGCAGAACAATGACGCGATGATGAACGCCACCCACTGCACGCGCTTCACATCGATACCGATTGCTTCGGCACGCAGAGAGGAATCGCGCGAGGCGCGCATGGCAAACCCGAGCGGCGAGAACAACATTCGCCGCAAGAGCCAGACACCCAGGATCGCGAACACCAAGGTGACGTAGTAGTACGCCACCGTCGAGCTAAGCCAGGCTGACGGCCACAGGTTGAGAATGCCGTTGCTGCCGCCGGTCACCGCGTCCCACTGGAACACGATCGACCAGACGATCTGCGCAAACGCCAGCGTCAACATCGCGAGATACACACCCGACAAGCGCACGCAGAACCATCCGAACACAATTGCCCCGACACCCGCAAGCAAAGGGCCGAGCACGAGCGCGGCTTCCATCGGCAGGTTCAGGACCTTCAGGAATAACGCCGCTCCATAAGCACCCAAACCGAAGTACGCGGCATGGCCGAATGAATGCATGCCGCCCGGACCCATGATGAAATGCAGGCTTGTGGCAAACAGGACCGCAATCAGGATCTCGACCAGCAACACAGGCATGTAGGGAAACACGCCTGAAAGCAGGGGGGCGAGCACAAGCACTGCGAGCACGACGCCAGCGAATATCTTCAGGCGGGTATCGGCGGGACGCAGCGGTGTTTCGGCGGCCGCCATGGTGCGAACGGCAGCTTGCGCGCGACCGAGCAGGCCCCACGGCCGCACGACCAGCACAATAGCCATCACCACGAACTCGGCCACCAGCGTGAACTTGCTCAACGAAAACACCACGCCGCCAATGGTCACGTCGCCCAGGCCAATGCACAGCGCCTTGATCTCCGCGATCAACAATGCCGCCACGAACGCGCCGGGAATCGAACCCATTCCGCCGACCACCACTACGACGAACGCATTGCCGATCGTATCGATATCCAGCGACAGGTTCGCCGACATGCGCGGAACCTGAAGCGCGCCGCCAAGACCCGCGAGAAATGCGCCGATAAAAAACACGCCCGTGAATAACCAGGCCTGATTGATACCAAGCGCACCGAGCATTTCCCGGTCACCGGTCGCCGCACGCACGAGCGTGCCCCAACGTGTTTTAGTCAGGCCGGACCAGAGGACGGCGAGCACCACGGGACCGATCACGATCAATGCAATGTCATAGGTGGGCAGCGCGTGCCCGAGCAGACTGACTGCGCCGCCGAGCAGCGGAGCGCGCGGCCCGAACAGGTCTTCCGGGCCCCAGATATACAAGGCGGCGTCGCGAAAGATCAGCACTAGCGCAAAGGTCGCCAGCAAATGGAATAACTCGGGCGCCTGATAAATGCGCCGAAGCACGATCACTTCAACAAGCGCACCCAGCACGGCGACAATCAGCGCTGCTGCAAGCATCGAAAGCCAGAAACCGGCGACGGTCGAACCAAAGCGGCTGGCAATGCTATAGGCCACATACACGCCAAGCATATAGAACGAGCCGTGTGCGAAGTTGACGATCCGCGTCACGCCGAAGATCAACGACAAACCGGACGCGACAAGAAACATGGCGCAGGCGTCCGCTAGTCCGTTGATGAGTTGCACAGCCAGATTCGAAAGCATCGACGCCTCTATAGCTCGGGATTCATCAAGGTGTTCGTGCCGGCAAGACTGTCGTTTTTCAAGCGCCGTCTCTGCCTGCCGATACAAATGTACACACTCTAATTCTAGTCTTCTATGCAATCGCCATGCCCACTTTATAGCTAGAGACTTGTACTAGGTATTATGATCTTTATCCCTTGTTTTATTGGGCTTTTAGCTGACGCAATGCTGACAGTCATGCAGGGATGCTGGTTGTGCTGCACCTTATAAAATCAGCGTACACGCCATAATCGCTTTTCCGGTGCGACGGTCCCGCTATTGGTGCAATGCGAGGGAGCGGTGGATACTTCGCACCGGACGAAGCGACTAATTAACAAGCGTAGCCGCAACCGCGAAAACGCACTGAATACAAATCGCGCTTACTCGCTTACTCGGCATCGGGCGCGCTTAGCTTGCGCAGCAAATACAGCACGGCCACGCGCTCCGCTTCATTGAGCTCACTCATGGTCAACTCGCTGATACGCAAGGCGGTGGGCGTGATCAGTTCGACCAGGCTTTCACCCGCCCGCGTCAGCCGCACCGTCACCTTCCTGCGGTCGTCGGGATTGGTTTGCAGCTCAATGAGCTCGCGCACCCTCAGGCGTTCAATTATGCCGCGTACAGTGGCCGCATCTATTGCGGTCGCCTTGCCCAGGTCGCTCATGGAAGACGGCCCGAGCCTTCGACTGGCGCTCAATACCGCAAACTGCACGGCAGTCAGTTGAGGGTCGTCGATGGTCTGGCTGAAGATGGCGAGATGACGCTGATAGGCTTTGCGAAGAAGATGCCCGATCTGCTCCGACACTTCATAGCGGGACACGGCGTCCTGTGCAGCTGGCGATGAACCGGAAGGAAGCTTCGAAGACGCCATGATAGTTCGAATGTCGATAGGGTGAAATGGGAACGGGCGCTCGCACGCAGCGGGCAGCGCCGTTCGTCAAAGGAGCCGGAGCCACATTCAGCTGGCCGCTAGCGCACGTGCTTCCGGATTCGCGCCGACGCCTGGGCCAGGTCTTTCCACGGCGCTTCATTCGATGCGAATGAAGCGCGGATATAAGACACGAGATCGGCTATTTGACGGTCATCGAAGGAATCCTTGAAACCCGGCATGTAACCAAGCGCGTCGGTAGCGGGGGCATCGATGCCGTTCTGGATGACGTTCAGCAGATTGTCCGGCGTGGCTTCGCTAACACTGGTGTTCAGCGAGAGCAGCGGACGCACCCCGAAGTTGCCAACACCGCCGGTCGCGGCATGACAGACCGCGCAGGCGCCTTCGAAGATCCGCCGGCCGCTGTCGAGTCCCTGCAAGGTCACGGCGTCCGGGGCGGAATCGTGCGTGGTAGTGGACAAGGGGGCAGCAACCGGAGCTGCAGCCGGCGCGGCCGCCGGCTGCGGCGACAGCGACGCCACGTAATGCGCCATCGCGCGCACGTCCTCTTCCGGCAGCGTCGACAAGCTCGCGACAACCGGCGCCATTGGGCCGGCTGCGACGCCATGCTCATGCGAGAAACCGGTCTTGAGATAGTCATACAGCGCCTGCTCGGTCCAGCGCACCGGCGCTTTCGAATTGGCGACCAGCGACGGCGCCACCCAGCCTTCCGCGCTGCCGCCCGTCAGATACAAACGCCCGCCCTTCTCCGCCCCGAATGCATTGCGCGGCGAATGGCACGCGCTGCAATGTCCGGCGCCATCCACGAGATACGCGCCGCGATTCCATATCGCCGAGCGCGTTGGGTCGGGCTTGAACTCGCCCTGCTTCAGATAGAGCGCGTTCCATCCAGCGACCAGCGCGCGCTGATTCAGCGGGAACGGCAAACGTGTGACCGGCGGCGTATTTTCAACCGCCGGCTGCGACATCAAATACGCGTACAGCGCGGTCATGTCGGCCTCGCTCATCTTCGTGAACGCGGTGTACGGGAACGCCGGATATAGATGATGACCGTCGCGCGAAATGCCCTGGCGCATCGCCCGGTCAAATGCGGCGAACGACCAGGTGCCGATGCCCGTCTTCGGATCAGGCGTCAGGTTGGTCGTGTAGACCATGCCAAAAGGCGTTTCAAGGCCGAGGCCACCAGCATTCACCACGCCGCCGGGTGCCGTATGGCAGACCGCGCAATCTCCGAACCCGGCAATCTGGCGACCGCGAGCGATGGTGGCGTCAGACCATGTCGATGCAGCGGGGCGGGCGATGGGATCAATCGACACACGCAAGGGCCACAGCGTGCAGGCCAGCCCGATGAGGCCGCCAATACCTCCGGCAGCGAGCGCGGTCCACAGCGAGCGTTTTGCGCGTCGTGGTGCGTTGCCGATCGTGCCGTTGGAATCCTTCCCAAGCGCCGCAAGCACACGTTCCGGCGTGAACGGCGGCGCTCGAAAACGCACGCCGGTTGCGTCGTAAAGCGCATTGGCAATAGCCGCTGCAGCCGGGGAGACATCGATTTCCAGACGACCGCCGGCAGCGGTCTGCATAGCGACTTCGCTGGCGGCGGCCGATGCGGGCGCGAGTTCATGTGATACGGCCTGTGCGCCCGGCGTCTCGTCGTGCGAGGGTCGTGCAGTGAGTTCCAGACCAAGGGCGCGCGACGCCGCAGCAGCGATCTGCCGGGCCGGAACGCCGTTCAACCGGCCAATCCTGCGGCGTCCGCTTGCCCGCCCCGCCACCACGCGTTTGAGCGCGACGTCGCCGGTCAGACGATTCACATCGAGATCGACGATCCACGCCGAGTAGTCTGGCGTAGGGTTGGAGTTATCGCTGGATGCCGCACTGTGTTCGTCGAACGCGAAACCGCGGCCATGCGCGAGTTTATTGTCCGCGCGCCGCGTCTTGCGATTCTGATTGCCGGCGTTCCACGCTGCCCGCTGTGCCACCGTGTCGATCAATTCCCGCGCGCCGCCGTGCTCCACCGGATCGAGGTGATCGAGACGAAACGAAACCGGATCGCGATGATTGTCGCGTGCGATTTCATCGACGAAAGATTCGCGTGCGAAGGTATGTGCCGAGCCGGGAATCAGCGAGGCGGGATCGTCGACAAGCGACGTGGCACGAGGTAAAGCATAAGGACCCGGATCTTGCGCGACGGCCTCGCCGCCTGTTAAACCCGGCGTTCGCGCCATATAGCGCCAGTCGAGCAGCGCGCCTTCGCCGTCCAGCGACGCGGCGACACGAACTTCTGCCTCCTTGACCCGCGACACCGTCATATAACCGCCAACGCACATCGTCCGGCCGGTCTTCGCCATCAGGACAACCGCCGCGAGCGCGGCATGCGTGGCGATTAGCGGATCGGCGTGGTCACAGGGTGCATAGGGTGCATCGTGTACGTCGCGTGCGTCGAGCGAATGCAACGTAAAGCGCTCGGGCGGCAGGCCCGTGACAGCAGCCAGGTTCGCCCGTAGATCCGCGGTCTCGGGCGCATTGCTCCACACCGCGATACGATTGGCATCGTCACACGCAATGGCCTCGCACGCGACCAACCTGTGCGCCGGAATTGGCCATGTGTAATCCGCTTCCTGCTGCAAGCCCGAGTGTTGCACGGGTAACGAGCGGGTATCGCCGGCATGCTGCGGATGGGTCAATAACACCAGTTGGCAGGCGGCATCGCGAGCCTGCTCGAAACGCTCAGCCACAAACGCGGCCACGTTTCCCACAACCACCCAGCGCACGCCTGCTTTCACGCTCAACTGTTGCGCGGACGCGAGCAACGCAGCGTCGGCTTCCCCCAGCAAGCACGCGTGAAGCATCGACTCCGGTGTCAGCACGGGTCCGCCGGAACTTCCTTCGTGCACGGCGTCCATTACATCTGGTCCATTACAGGGCGTCCATTACATGAGGTCCAATTCATGAGGTCCAATGAGTCAGCGTTTTTAATCAGCGTTTCTCTTCGCGTTTCAGATATTCGACCGCGCGATGCACTGCCTTCATGATTTCAATGTGCGTGCCGCAACGGCACAAGTTGAAGCGCAGCGCGTCGCGGATATCGTTGTCATCGGGTTCGGGATTGCGATCGAGCAGCGCCTTCGTGCTCATGATCATGCCGTTGAGGCAGTAACCGCATTGCGCCGCTTGTTCATCGATGAAAGCCTGCTGGATCGGATGCAGCGCGTCCAGCGTTCCGAGCCCTTCCAGCGTGAGCGTCTCACGTCCAATAGCTGCTGCAACCGGCACGACGCATGACCGCGCCGGACCGCCGTCCAGCAGCACCGTGCACGCACCGCACTGGCCGAGACCACAACCGTACTTCGGACCGTTCAGTTCAAAGTCGTTGCGCAGCACGTAAAGCAACGGGGTATCGCGGGTCACGTCGACCGTGCGAGTGCTGCCGTTGACGGTTAGCGTCAACGGTCCGGAAACTGGTGTGGCGGAAGCAGACACGCTCATCTTCTAGTCATCGGATCAAGACCGCGCGCGGCAATCTCTCCAGGCATTTTTTGCAGACATTGCCGCACGCGACCGGGTCAAAAAACATCAGGCGGCCGCCGTTGTTGCCTGCTTGGCCGACGGCGACTTCAGGGGCTCGTTGAACACGTCGTAAGCGAACACCCACGCCGGATCTTCGTTAGTGCGCAGCCACGTGTTGTTATGCGAGACCAATTGCACCTTCGACGCGCGCTCCGCACGATTCGCTTCGTACAGCGCAAACGCTCCGGCGTAATCGGTCGGCCCCACTTCGTCCAGGCAGCGAGTCAGCATGGCCGCATCCTCGATCGCCATGGCCGCGCCCTGCGCCATATGCGGCTTCATCGGATGGCATGCGTCGCCGAGCAGCACCAGGCGGCCGCGGCTCCACAACGGCAGCGGATCCCGTTCCAGCAACGGCCACTTCGTGACTTCAGGCGTGGCGTCGATCAGCTTCTGCACCGACGGATGATAGCCCGCGAACGCCTCGCGCATTTCGTCGCGGCTGCTGGGCGCAACCGACTGCCCTGCCGGCCACTCAGCCTGCGGAACGCCGGTCACGTAGTAGATTTCATCGCGTTTGGACGTCACGTAATACACCATCATGTGGCGATCTTCCGACCACCACTTTACACACAGATCGAAAGGGTCGGAGCCCAGCAGCGACGCCGGAAATACCGCGCGATGGGCGACATAACCCGTATAACGCGGCGGCTCCGCGCCGAGCAGGTGGTCGCGCATCTTCGAGTTCACGCCATCGGCGCCAATCACGATGTCCGCGGTCTCGACACTGCCGTCGGCAAACGTCAGCCGCACTTCGTTGTCCAGCTCTTCAATCCCGCTCAGGCACTTATTGAATTCGATGGTGCCGGGCGCGACCGCCTCGGTCATCAGCGCATGAAAATCACCGCGATGTACGGTCAGATACGACGCGCCATATTCTTTCAACGCGAAATCGCCGAGCGGAATCTGCGCGATGGCTTCGCCCGTTTTCCAGTCCCGGCTATACCAGTAGTCAGGGTGCGAACCCATGACGTTCAGCGCGTCTTCGCAATCCATGCGGCGCATGATCTTCATCACGTTGGGGCCGAGGTGAATGCCTGCGCCGAGACGCGAAAATGAAGGAGCCTGCTCGTACAGGCGAACCGAATAACCGGCGCGCTGCATCAGCGCCGCTGCAGCTGTTCCGCCAAGACCCGCGCCAATGATTGCTATACGGGGTTTGCTCATGATGATCTCTCCATGTCTGGCGCTCGCCGAGTGTCGTTCAGCCGAGCCTGTTAAATGAACCTATATCGAGTGTACACATTGAATTTTTTTGAGTAAAGAAAATTTGCATTGAGTCGATGCAGGTGCTATTTATCCCTTTATATGTGCATTTAATAGGGTTTTCACCAATACAAGGCATGCCTGCACCATTAAAAAATGTTTTCTGAATCTTGTTAAATTCCAATGTGTACACTAGACTTTATCGGACCAAACTGCTGCAATATTTGCCGGACCAACAACGCCGCCGCGGGCGGCCCAAAGACTGACGGAGTCGACTAGATGACCAAGACCTTTCGCATCGGCCAGATCGTGCCGAGTTCGAACACGACGATGGAAACCGAAATCCCGGCCATGCTGCTCGCCCGCCAGAGCATCCGTCCGGAGCGTTTCACGTTCCATTCCAGCCGCATGCGCATGAAGAAAGTCGTCAAGGAGGAACTCGCGGCCATGGACGCGGAGTCGGACCGCTGCGCGCTGGAACTCAGCGACGCGCGCGTGAACGTGCTCGGTTATGCGTGCCTCGTTGCAATCATGGCGATGGGACATGGTTACCACCGGGTGTCGCAGAAGCGGCTGCACGAGCGTACTGTCGAGAACGGTGGCGCTGCGCCGGTCATCACCAGCGCCGGCGCGCTTGTCGAGGCATTGAAGGTTATCGGGGCCAAACGCATCGTGGTCGTCGCGCCTTATATGAAGCCGCTGACTGAACTGGTCGTGGACTACATCCGCAATGAGGGTTTTGAAGTCGTCGCCTACCGGGCGCTTGAGATTCCCGACAACCTGGATGTCGGCCGCCACGACCCGCGCCTGCTGCCGGACATCGTGAAAACCCTGCCCTGCCAGGATGTCGATGCCATCGTCTTGTCGGCCTGCGTGCAAATGCCGTCGCTTGCGGCAGTGCCGCAAGTCGAGGCAATGACGGGCAAGCCGGTTATTACCGCTGCCATTGCCACGACTTACGCCATGCTGCGCGAACTGGATCTCGAACGCGTGGTGCCGGGTGCGGGCGCGCTGCTGTCCGGCGCTTACTGATCTATTACTGATCCATCAATGATCGCTTTCGACGCATAGCTTTCGATCCACTACAGACTCCGCGATGAACTCAACTTTTCTCTACGGTGCGAACGTCCACGCCAACGGCATTCGCCAGCATTACCTGCGATACGGAGGCACCGAGGGCGCGCGCGCCGGCCGTCCCGCCGTGATCGTGATTCCGGGCATTACCAGCCCGGCCGTCACATGGGGTTTTGTCGGCGAGACGCTTGGACGGCAGTTCGATACCTACGTGCTCGATGTCCGCGGCCGCGGTTTATCCGAAGCATCGCCGACGCTCGACTACAGCCTCGACGCACAAGCCGCCGACGTCATCGCCCTCGCTCATTCGCTCGGCCTTGAACACTATGCGCTCGTCGGCCACTCCATGGGCGCGCGCATTGCAATCCGTGCTGCCCGCAGCGCGCCGCAGGGCTTGGCGCGCACGGTGCTTGTTGATCCGCCGGTGTCGGGACCGGGCCGCCGCGCGTATCCGGCGAAGTTGCCGTGGTACGTCGATTCGATCCGTATGGCTTTGAAAGGCATTGACGCCGACGGCATGCGCGCTTTCTGTCCGACGTGGACCGAAGAGCAGTTGCGTGTGCGTGCGCAGTGGCTGCACACCTGCGATGAACGCGCCATGCTGACGTCGTTCGAAGGCTTTCATACCGACGACATCCACGCCGACCTGCCCCTGCTTCGCGTACCTTCGCTGCTGATCACCGCCGCGCGCGGCGACGTGGTGCTGGACGTCGACGTGCAGGAAATGCAGACGCTTTGCTCCGGGCTGCTGCATACCCGCGTGCCGGATGCCGGTCACATGATTCCGTGGGATAACGAAGCCGGCTTCTATGAAGCTTTCGGCGATTTCCTCGGCGCAAAGCTCGTCTAGATTCAACGCAAGACGAGCCGACACTGACACTCATTCTTCAGGAGTCAACATGCCAATCAGCGATTACGAAATGATTGCCGCGTGGAAGCAGGTACTGACGTTGTCGAAGCTGCAGGCCGGCCAGACCGTCACTATCCTCACCAGCGCGTCCACGCATCCGCAAACGCTTTCAAGCGCACTGATCGCCACGCAGTCGATGGGCGCGATCGTCAACCGGCTGGACCTGCTCCCGGTGAACGGCGAAAAAGCCCTGAGCCGCGACTCGCTCGCGTATCTCGGCACCACGCCTCTTACCGGCAACCTGGCCGCTATCGCCGCGTTGAAGGCAAGCGATCTCGTGCTCGACCTGATGACCTTGCTGTTCTCGCCTGAGCAGCACGAGATCCTCGCGACCGGCACGAAGATCCTGCTCGCGGTCGAACCGCCCGAAGTGCTCGCGCGCCTCGTGCCGACCGAAGCCGATCGCACGCGCGTGCGGGCGGCGGCCGAGCGGATCAAGGCGTCGCGTGAAATGCGCGTCAAGTCACAAGCGGGCACGGAACTCGTGTGTCCGCTGGGCGAGTTTCCCGCCATCTCCGAGTACGGTTTCGTCGATGAACCCGGCCGTTGGGATCACTGGCCAAGCGGTTTCGTGCTGACGTTCCCGAACGAGGGTCAGGCGAGCGGCCAGATCGTGATCGATCGCGGCGACATTCTGCTGCCGCAGAAAAAGTACGTGAACGATCCGATCACGCTGACCGTGGAAAACGGGTACGCCACGCGTATCGATGGCGGCGTGGACGCAGCCTTGCTAAGCGACTACATGGCCTCGTTCAACGATCCCGAAGGTTACGCAATCTCGCATATCGGCTGGGGTTTGCAGCCTCGTGCGCGCTGGTCGACGCTTGGCCTGTATGACCGCGAGGCGACTATCGGCATGGATGCCCGCGCGTTCGAAGGCAACTTCCTGTTTTCGCTTGGACCGAACAATGAAGCAGGCGGCAAACGAACCACCACGTGTCATATCGACATCCCGCTACGCCATTGCGATGTGATGCTCGATGGCGAAGCCGTGGTTCGCGATGGCGTCGTAATGGACCGATAGAACCTGACCCCTTGGAGCAACCTGAATGAGCGACATCCAGAGCCACGCCGAATCGGGCGTGTACAAACAGCAGGGATTCGGCACGCCGTTGCCGGTGCAAGGCAATATCGGCTTGCTGATTGTCGACTTCGTGGTCGGCTTCGCGGACCCCGAGACCTTCGGCGGGGGCAACATTGCACCAGCAATCGAGCGTACGGTGCATTTGCTGGCAGCGGCGCGCCGGCATGGCTGGCCGGTTGCGCACAGCCGCATCGTGTATGCGGCCGACGGCAGCGACGACAACGTGTTTTCGCTGAAAGTGCCGGGTATGGCGACGCTCACCGAAGACCATCCGAAAAGCGCGATCGTGCCTGAGTTGAAGCCTGCCGCGGGCGAGCTGGTCGTGCGCAAGACCGTGCCCTCCGCGTTCTTCGGCACGCAACTCGCGCCGTGGTTATCGCAGCGTGCGGTGCAGACGTTGGTCGTGGCGGGAGCAGTCACGAGCGGATGCGTGCGTGCCAGCGTGGTCGACGCGATGTCGCATGGTTTCCGTCCGCTGGTTATTTCAGATTGCGTCGGCGACCGGGCGATCGGTCCACACGATGCGAATCTCTTTGACATGCAACAGAAATATGCCGCCGTGATGACGCTCGATGAAGCGCTTTCGAGTATCGAAAAACCTCAAGCCTGAGCGCTCGGCCGTTTGCTCTCGATCGCTGCGGTTTTACATTCAAGCAGGCTGGCGGTTGCCTCTTGGTGTTGGCGATGCCCAAGCGTATTGTTACTCGCTGAAACTAAGCGTTGAAACTAAGCGTTGAAGTTGGTTTAGTCGAATCAAGCGGCATTTTCAGGAATTGTCATGCCTACTGCAGCAGCGCTCACCCGAGCTGAACTGCTCGCGCGCGACGGCTGCCTGACCATCGTCAGGCAGCCCCTCGCGCCGGTCAACCCCGCGCCCGGTCAACCGGGCAGCGGGTCTTCCTATGTTCAGGATTCGCCGGAAATTTTCGTCGCGATACTGGATGATGGCCGCATCCTCGCGTTCAACGGCCACGTCGATCTCGGCACCGGCATCCGCACGTCGCTCGCGCAGATCGTGGCCGAGGAACTCGACGTGCCGGCCCCGCGCGTCCAGATGATCCTCGGCAGCTCCGCCCAGGTGCCCAACCAGGGGCCGACCATCGCGAGCGCGACCATCCAGATATCCGCCGTGCCGCTCAGGTTTGCCGCGGCGCAAGCGCGGCTCGTGTTGATCGGGCTGGCGGCGCAACGCTGGGGCCTCGATTCCGCAAGCCTTGTCACCGACGATGGTCATGTCATTGCGCCCGACAAGACCCGCGTCAGCTTCGGCGACTTGCTTCAAGAGCAACGGATCACGCTGCCCATCGACTCATCTGTCACGGTGAAGGACCCATCGACCTATCGGGTTATCGGGCGGCCGACCCCGCGCGTCGATCTCCCCGCCAAGGCCACTGGCACGCTGACCTTCGTTCACGACATGCGCGTGCCCGGCATGCTGCACGGGCGCGTCGTGCGGCCACCGTATGCGGGACATGATTCTGGAGCGTTCGTCGGCAAGACGCTGATTGACGTGGACCGTTCATCCGTCCATACGCTGCCGGGCGTGCGCGGCGTGGTAGTTATCGGCGACTTCGTTGGAGTGGTGGCAGAGCGGGAAGAGCAGGCGATCCGCGCCGCGCGCGCGCTACGCGTCCGGTGGCGCCCGCTGCCGCCGCTGCAGTCCCTCGATAACCCCGCGGAGGCGATAGCCCAGGCTCCGGCCCAGCAGCGCCTGCTGCTGGAGGAAGGGGAGGTAGCGAGCGTGCAGGATCAAGCCGGGACGACCACGCTGACAC
This sequence comes from Caballeronia sp., assembly GCA_036009385.1. Lineage (GTDB taxonomy): Bacteria > Pseudomonadota > Gammaproteobacteria > Burkholderiales > Burkholderiaceae > Caballeronia. The sequence continues at coordinate 4,245 of DASYLW010000518.1, read as the reverse complement.
GCAGCTATGTCTGGCCGTACCAGATGCATGGCTCGATCGGGCCGTCCTGCGCCCTTGCGGACTATCAGGACGGACGCATCACGGTATGGTCGGGTACGCAGAACCCGCAGACCTTGCGCTATGACTTGTCGCGTCTGGTCGGGCGCAATGAAGCCGATATCGATATCGTCCGTATGGAGGCTTCCGGCTGCTATGGCCGCAATTGCGCCGACGACGTTGCGGGCGATGCGCTCCTGCTCTCGCGTGCGATGGGCCAGCCGGTGCGGGTCCAGTTATCACGCGCTGACGAACATCAGTGGGAGCCCAAGGGCACGGCGCAAGTCGTCGATGTGACCGGCACGGTGTCCCGCAGCGGCGACACGCTGGGCTATACGTTCGCCTCGCGCTATCCATCGAACGACGCGCCCCTGCTTGCGCTTCTGCTCACGGGCGCGACGCCGGCCGAGGCGCGCGTCTTTGAAATGGGCGACCGGACCGCGGTTACGCCCTACACCTTCGCGCATCGCCGTTTTGTCTGCCACGACCTCGCGCCGCTGGTCCGGGCGTCGTGGTTCAGAGGGGTCTCGGCACTGCCGAACTCCTTCGCCCATGATGTATTCATCGATGAACTCGCATTTGAGACCGGCGCCGATCCTCTGGCTTTCCGGTTGCGTCATCTTGAGGACGAGCGGGCCGTGGCGTTGCTTGAGGCAGTCGCGGAACGCGCAGGCTGGCAAGCCCGTGCCGGACGCCTTCCAGCTCGCGATACCGGCGAACGCGTGCTCCAAGGGCGCGGCGTGTCTTATGCGCGCTATGTGCATAGCCGCTTTCCCGGTTTCGGCGCGGCCTGGTCTGCGTGGATCGTCGATCTGGAAGTCGATACGGTTAGCGGAGAAATCCGCATCAAGCGAGTGACGGTCGGTCAGGACACGGGCACCGTGATCAATCCTGACGGCGTGCGCCATCAGATCCACGGCAACGTGATCCAGACTTTGAGCCGCACGCTGAAAGAGCGTGTGCGCTTTACCGACGGTCTGGTCGCCAGCAAGGAATGGGGCAGCTATCCGATCTTGACGTTCCCCGAGTTGCCCCCGGTGGACGTGGTGCTGGTGGACCGGCAAGGCGAGCCGCCGCTCGGTGCCGGCGAGTCCGCTTCGCTCCCCGGTGCGCCCGCTATCTCCAATGCGTTATTCGATGCAACCGGCGTGCGGTTCCGCTCACCGCCCTTCACGCCAGACGCTGTCAGAGCCGCGCTGCAGGCCGCCGCTACGCTGGCGCCTGCCGAGCATCGATGAACGCGCAGCAACGTGCGCGTGCGGTAGTGACAGACCTGCGGGCTCAGTTATCTTCCGCCCGCGTCATGCTGCGCAGCAGATACACGATGGCCACGCGCTCGGCCGGGTTCAACCCTCCATAAGTCTGCTCGCTCACCTGCCTTGCAAAAGGCACGGTCTGGTCGATCAACGCCAGGCCTTCCGGCGTCGTGCGCACCAGCAGCTTGCGGCCGTCGAGCGGATCGGGCGCGACCACGATCAGCGAACGCGCTTTCAAACGCTCGACGACTCCACGGATGGTGGCCTGGTCGATTGCCGTCGCCTTGACAATGTCGTTGAGCGAGCAGGATTGCTGCTCCTTGACCGCACACAGCGTGACGAATTGCGCCGCGGTGAGATCGGAATCCGGTATGGCCGCCTGGAAGATGGCAACGTGGCGCTGATAGGCGCGTCGCAGCAAGTGGCCGATTTGCTCCGAGAAGTGATACTCCTCGTTGGCGGGAACAACCGAAGGGGGAGATAGCTTTTTGGACATGGGAAGAATTGTAGGGTACACGTTCTATTATGCTTCCATTTCGGTGACGCACCGCTTTCTTCTGTCCTGCCGTAATGCTCTTTTTATCATAGTCGCCGTAGCGCGTTATCGCGCCGTGGCCAACGCAATGGAGACTAATCAATGACGATCGATACTGACGTCAGCCATGTGACGAAACCGGGCGCAAACCTGTTCCGCGAGCTCGGGTTTTCGGCTGAGGAAGCCAAGCTGCTTCAGGCGGCTTCGCGCAGGCAAATCAACGACACATAGCGACTCAAGGAACAACTGAGGGTGAATCAAGAAACCCTCCCCCTCAGCGCCGGATCAAGCACCGCCGCCAGCTTTTCAAACGCCGGCTCGATCTCCTCCTCCGCCACGCATCCGTACCCGATCAACAAGCCCGACATTCCTTCCCCCGGCCGCAGGAAATAACCCGACAGCGGCCGCACGGCGATGACCCTGGTGATCGGCGCGCCGGGAGTTCTGCTAGGGTATTCTGCGGGTATCCTTCAAAGACTTTACTGCAGGCGAACTCTGCCTGACTACGGCTTGTTGTCATTCCTAAAAGTGTGAGGCTTTTCCCACGGGGTCTCATGAAACAACATCGCCCGCATCCCCCGCGTTTTGCGCACGACCACTCTCATGTGGCCTGGCGTGATCTTTCGTTGACGTCGGCACCCTTCGCGTTATTTTTCATCGCCTTGATCGGGTTGATCGTGTGGCTGGCAGACCCGGCTCCGCCGAGGACCATAACGATCAGCGCAGGTCCCGAGGACAGTGCGCTCCTGCATACCGCCGAGGAGTACAAAAAAATCCTGGCCCGCAATGGCGTGACCCTCAAGGTGCTCCAATCCGACGGGTCGGTGCAGAACCTGCAACGACTGATGGACTCCAAGAGCCATGTTGATCTTGCGCTGGTCCAGGGGGGCGTATCGGATGCGGCGGCCAGGTCGTCGCTCATGTCGCTTGGGAGCGTCTTTTACGTTCCGCTCGTGGTGTTTTATCGGGGTAGGGGAATGACGCAGTTGTCGGACCTGGAGGGCAAGAGAATCGCGATAGGCCGCGAGGGCAGCGGCACCCGCCGGCTATCGCTCAGCCTGCTCGAGGCCAACGGCATAGCCCCGGGAGGCGACACCCAACTCGTGCCGCTCGACGGCATGGACGCGGCGAAACAACTGGTGGCGGGCAACGTTGATGCGGCGCTCTTGAATGGCGACTCGACCACGCGCGCGTTGATGCTGAGGCTGCTGGGCATCCCGGGAATCTCCGTGATGGATTTCGCGGAAGCAAGCGCTTATACGCGGCTCTTTCCGTCTCTGGACGAAATCGACCTGCCGCCAGGCGTGCTCGATCTCCGGCGAAAGATACCTCCGCAGACCTTGCATCTGATTGGTCCGACCGTCGAAATCCTCGCGCGGCCGAACCTGCACCCGGCCATATCGGATCTGATCATTGAAGCGGCCCAGGAAGTCCACGGGATGCCAGGGCTGCTGCAAAACGCCGGGCAATTCCCGAGTCCTGTCGCCCGTGAATACCCTATCAGCGAAGAGGCCACGCGCTACTACAAGTCGGGGAAGAGTTTCCTCTATCGCGTGCTGCCTTTCTGGCTGGCGAGCATTGCAGACCGGATACTGGTACTGCTGCTGCCCGTCGCCGTGCTGCTGATCCCGGCCTTGCGGCTCATTCCTGCGTTGTATGCGTGGCGCGTGCGATCGCGGATCTATCGGTACTACGGCGCGCTGATCGCTATCGAGCGCAGCGTGCTGGACAGCTCAACGGAGGCGGAGCGAAAGGCGCTCGTAGCGGAACTCGATCAAATCGAGGAGTCCCTCAATACCCTGCGGATGCCGCTTGCGCATGCCGATGCTTTTTATGTCCTTCGCGAACACGTCGGGTTCGTGCGTGCGCATTTGAGCGAAGCGTCACGGCAGAAAGTGCACGGGTAAGGTTCGGGCGTCGTTCCCGCCCGGGATCGTCGGCGGCTTCGGCCGATGAAGGGCCGATCAACGGCAGAAGAACAAAACGCCACGCCCTCGCCGCGCCCTAGTACACAATTTCGGAGTTTAGAAATAGCGAATCGATATTGGCGCATGTCGCCCATGCCTGCCGATAATCCGGGCTTGCCGACCGGCGTAGCCAGTGGCGAGTGGCGAGTGGCTTGCTGACGCCGGCAGTCCTCAAAAGCGCACGCACCGCACACCCCTTTGTGCAAAGGTGATTTCGACGCCCGGCACTTCTTCGGTCAGTGACCCGCACCTATAGTCAGACCAGCTTTCGAAAGCAAGTCGCACCGCCTCGATGGACTTGCGCGAAGCCTCCCTCACTTTCAGGAGCAGACCATGTTGACCAGAACGTCGCCTACGGCTATTGCCGAAACCGCTGCCGCGAACCAGGACGCGCAATACTTCGAGTACACGTCGTCAGCTAATCCGATTGGCGCGAAGCTCATCTCGCGCG
>DASYLW010000517.1:0-3530 GCA_036009385.1 Caballeronia sp. | reverse complement strand
GTATCCACAGGGTTCTACGAACAGGCGCTAGGTTTTGCGGTGCGTGACAGCGTCAACGACGACGGCGCCGTGATCCACGTCGAAATGACCTATCGCGGGCAGTTGATCCTGATGTTTGCTCCCGAAGGCGCCTATGGTTCGCACGCGAAGACCCCGAAAAGCACGGGCTTGATGGCGCCGCAATCGTTCTATCTCTACGTAGACGATGTAGACGCCGCATTCGCACGCGCCGTCGCGGTCGGCGCGAAACCACTGATCGAACCGCAAGACCAGTACTGGGGCGATCGTTTTGCGCAGTTTGAAGACCCGGACGGGTATCGGTGGGCAATCGCCCGGCATTTGAATTAGGCTGGGTCCGTCGCGCTCCAGGTTGTTAGCCGAAGGTAGAACGGATAGCGTTCAAGCACCCATCACTCCCCTGCCTGCGCGCTTTACAGCGTACGGGCGAGCCACTTCATGCCACGTTTCTTTGTTGCCAGTCCGCTCGTCGCGGGCGAAATCATGCCCCTGCCGGACGATGTCGTCCGCCATGTTCACGTCCTGCGCCTGCAAACCGGCCACACCGTCCATCTGTTCAACGGCTTGGGCGGTGAATATCGCGCGAGTATGGTCGAAATCGGCAAGCGGACAGCGATCGTCCAACTCGATGAATTCATCGACCGCGAAGCGGAACCGCCATATCGAATTACCCTGGCGCAAGGTGTGGCCGGCGGTGACAAGATGGATTGGCTGGTCGAGAAGGCGGTCGAACTGGGCGTCACGGCCGTCGTTCCGCTCACCGCCGAGCGCGGCGTGGTGCGTCTCTCGGGCGAACGCGCGGCGCGTCGACAGGGACATTGGCAGGCGCTGGCGCGAGCCGCGTGTGAGCAATGCGGAAGAAATCGGGTGCCGGACGTTGCTGCGCCTCGGGACCTGGATAAATGGCTCGGCAACCTGCCGCCCGCCGACGACGGCGAGTTGCGGCTGCTGCTGTCGCCGCGCGCTCAGCTTGGGTTTGCCTCTTTGCCAGCGAGCGCGCCCACGGCACCGGTGATCATCGCGATCGGACCAGAAGCCGGATTTTCGCCGGCAGAGGAAGCGGCTGTTGTCGATGCCGGGTTCGCCACGCTTGGTCTTGGACCTCGCGTCCTGCGCACCGAAACGGCGGGTATGGCGGTCCTTGGAGCACTCGCCGCGCGCTGGGGCGGGTGGTGAAGCGAAGTCGCGAAGCAACCGCCGCCTCGCTGCGATTCATCTCGAAATAAAACGCAAAAAAGCCAGTCGGCGCCTGAGATCTACAGACGACGACCGGCTTTCTAACCTCTTTCACCGAGAAGACGCAGCGCTTTGCCCGCGAAAGCCTGTCCGGAATTCGGGCGCTATCGCTTACGATCAGGCGAAAGACTCAGGCAATAGACTCAGGCAATAGACTCAGGTAAAAGACCCAGTTAAACGGCTCAGGCGAACGAGTAAAACACCCTGAACGCCACACGCCGTTCCGCCCAGAATTCCGCTGCTTCGCGAAACACGTCGAGCAAGGTCTCGCGCCCTTCCTTGTCAAATTTCTGCGCAACGGGCAGCGCTTCCAGCACGATCACGAAACCCGGCTGAGAACCGGCTTTGTGCACCAGATCGGTGAGACTGTCGTACAGCGCGTCGTAGTTCTTCCCGAAGTGCTTGGGAAACAAAAACGACGTAGCGATGGTTTCGAGCACTTCCTGCTTGCTCTGGGCCTGGCCGCAATACGCGTAAAGGAAATGCTGGCCCAGCTTGCTCGCTTCGTCGGCGAGATCCTGAACCCTGAAAGCACGGATCGACTGCACGATATTCGATCGTACCGTCTTGAAAAGACTCATAGACCCCTCGTTCAATGATGACAGCGCCGTGCTCTGTTCGTCGTCGGGTCGATTTTCGTCTGTCGTGCGGAGTCGCAAAACTCGCTGGAACATGTTGCCATCGCCGGCGAAAAGATCACCCGCGACACCGTTGTCGTGCGCGTAGATGTTGTCGCTCATGCCGTTCATCCCGAAGTTAATCCCGCAATGCGTTTAAAACTCACGTAATGGTCGTCGGTATAGAAGCAGTTGTCGATCTGCCGACGGGGCCCGCCACATACGATCCGGCGTGCGCCGCGATCGCGGGTGCGCGGCGTAGCAACGGTGTATTCGTGGTAAAAGCCGCGCGGGTGCGGCGGCAGCATACGCTCGCGGTTGCCAAACACGATGCCGTCTTTCTCATACGGAAACGGCCCGCCAGCCTCGATCCGCCGCAGCGTCACAATGGCCTGTTTCGGCAATTGCGAAGCGTCGACGGTAGTCTGCGACGGTTCCGAACCCGCTGATGCGGTATCGCGCCAGCTCTCTGCGCGCGGATCGCTTTTCAGCTTGTCCTTGTCTTGCAACGCGTGCGGCGGTTCCGCCTGCGACGCTCCTGCTGAGGTGTTCGCAGCCGGGCTTTGCGCATCCGGCCCGCTTTTCCCGCAGCCGCTCAACACCCACGAAAGCGCCACGATCAATCCACAAAACCACGCGCGCTTCACGAAACCTGTCCCCGCTTTGAACCCAGAAATATGACGACCATGAAAGACGTAAGGGTATCGCTAATGACACCGGGAATCAATGTTGGTTCGGCAGATGCCCATTTTTCAGGCGCTTTTTCCCCCGTACCTGACCGTCGCATGCGGCTCGCCAACGTTTTTTCACTGACGACAAGAAAAATAGGCCTAGATCATCTTTAGGATCAGTCTGAGTTACTTTTATCTTGTGTAGATGAATAATGACTTCATGCATGGTTTGGGGAGTGGAACCAGTGTCGCCTCTCTCGCGAAACTCCCACGGTGTAAAAACCGGCACCATCGCTGTTTGGAGGAGAAAGCAAATCCCCTTGCATACCTCGTGGCGTGCCGGATCATCCGGCACGCTTTTTTTTCGTCCAGGGAAACGCGATAAGCGAAAAGAATCCAGGCATGAAGTCGAGCCGACGCTCTGTCATGCTGGCCAAAAGAGCGCAGAAATAAAAAGAGGGATTGCGACTACTCGTCACAATCCCTCTTTTGCAGTTCCTCTTTTGCAGTTCCTCTTACCGGATCTCTACTCGAACCGGCAGCCCGGTGCGGGTTGAGTCCCGTGGGTTTTAGCTCAGCGAGCGTTAAACCCGCGCTTTGAACCCGACCTCTTAACCCTTACCGTGCCACAGCCGTGGCGTCCGCCACCAACAACGCCGTCATGTTGACAATCCGCCGCACCGTGGCCGACGCCGTCAGCACATGCACGGGTTGAGCGGCGCCCAGCAACATCGGGCCAATAGCGATGTTATTGCCGGCCGCCGTCTTCAGCAGGTTGTACGAGATATTCGCGGCATCAATGTTCGGCAGTACGAGCAAATTCGCGTCGCCTACCAGCGTTGACTCAGGCAGGATTTCGCGACGCAGGTTGGCATCCAGCGCGACGTCGCCGTGCATTTCGCCGTCCACGTCCAGATCCGGCGCACGCTCGCGCAGCAATGCCAGCGTGTCGCGCATCTTGATGGCTGTCGGCGCGTTGCTGGTGCCG
>DASYLW010000516.1:0-23339 GCA_036009385.1 Caballeronia sp. | reverse complement strand
GTGTCGCGGATGGCACGGAGGTCCGTTACGGCCTGTTCATGCGTCGTACAGATGCCGGTGGACAACTCGATCATGCTTTCGGTGATCTCCGGCGTGATGCTGCCGGGGATCTTTTCGTCCTTGACGAGCCGCATGAGATCGGAGGCGGCCTTGGTCAGGTCGTAGTCGTGCGTGTTGACGACCTGGATCTCGAGTTCGACGCCGAAGGTGAACGGCTCCGAGTTGATGAAAGGTTCGAGTGACATGGTGCCTCTTGATTGACAAAGCCTGGGTCGGCGGCTGGAGAGCTTATCGGCACAAAGCCCTGGATGAGCCGGAGGTAATGGCCTCATGGGGGCTCAAGCGAACTCGAGCACGCTCAAGCGCTCAGTGACAGGTTCAATGACGCGCCCGGCGACCCGATGAAAACGACAGGATGAAACGCTACTAGCCGCTACTAGCCGCTACTCGCGGCGTTCGCCGATCGCCGACAAACTGCGATACACGAGGAACGGCGTAACAATTTGCAGCACGACGATCGAGCACATTACGATTGCCCGCAGCGTTGGATCGTAGTCGGGATACAGCACGTACATGTCGTCCACGAGCAGGTACGCGAGCGCGGACATAGGCGTCAGCGACACCCCGAGCGCAGCGCCCTGTTTCCAGTTGAGACCGCTCGGTTTTGCAAAGATCAGCACTCCGGCCAGTTTGCCGATGAAACGTGCCACGATCAGCGCCAGCGCTGCCAGACCGCCCAGCGCAATATCGCGCCATTCGAACGATGTCAACGTCAGCGCAAACAAAATCACGGTCAGCAACCAGCCTGCCGTGCCGAAATGGGTCGGCCAGAGTTGCGGCCGCTCGTTCGAATTCTTCACGATGATGCCAGCGGCCAGCAACGCAAGAATGGTCGACAGCTTGAACACATGGGCGATCGCAATCGCGAGCAGCACGAGGCCGAACAGCGCGACGAACGAGTGCTCGTCGTCGGTATTCAGCCGCCGGTATAGCAGATTGCAAGCCAGCGCGAGGAGCAACGCCAGCACGAGCGAACCGAGCAGCAGATAAAGCGGCTGGACAATAGTCGCGAGCGTGTTGCCGTAGATTTCCTGATGCAGCACGCCGGCTGCGAGTTTTTCCACGATCACCGCATACATGCTGTTGAGCGCGGTCAGCGTGAGCAATCGTTGTGTGACCTGTCCTTCGGCGCGTAGTTCGGTACGCAATTGAATGACCATGGCCGGCGACGTTGCCATGGCGATCGCAGCAATCACCACTGACGGCATGGTAGGCACCTTGCACAGCGTCAGCGCGATCAGCACCAAACCGAACGTGAGCGTGCTTTCAGCAATGCTCGACAAGATCAGGTAGGGGTTGCGGCGAATCCATCGCAGGTCGAGCCGGCTGCCGAGTTCGAACAAGAGCAGGCCGAGCGCGACGTCGAGTAAAGGCCGTGAAATTCCGGCCGAGCTGACATCGATTACACCAAAGCCTGCGTTGCCCGCGATCAGGCCAATGACCGCGTAGCCCGTGATCCGCGGCAATCGCCAGGCACGCCACAGCAGTTCACCGCAGAGACCCGCGGCGACCAGCGCAAGGCCGGCCCAAAAAATGGCGTCGGGTGTGAGTGGCCAAACCGGTAAGAATGAAAAGGCCGACTTCATCGTGAGGACTTCTCCTTCGCAGCTAGTGCGGATAGACAGTGAATGACAGATAGTGCGCAGCAAATACAGCGCGTTGCCGGAAAGGTTCGTGGCCGGGTCATTCTTCAGGCTCCGTCAAGCCGCGTTGGGACCTGTCGGCCAATTGACAGCTGATTCGCTGTCTGGCCAGTCGGTCCGTTGCCGTCGCGGCAAGGGATACAGCGTTTTTTTCAAATCCACGCGCGGGTGAAAAGCACGGTTTGAAGCGATAAGCCGGCAAGGCGGCCATACGAAAGAACGGCGATTGTGCCATAGCTCCCGGCAGCTCCTGTTCAATCCGCACCGAGTTGAGACCAAGCGGTAACAAAGGGTTTTAGCGTGTCGGCATGAGGAAAAATCTACCTTTGAGAGAATCGGATCTTGGGATCATTTCGTCTGGGTTAACGTGGTTTTCCCAATTTGAGCATCGCCGATGACGTTGGTTTTAAGGTTTACAAGTTTTGTTTATATATACGTAGTAGTAGTTAACAAGGCCGGTCGATTTCTGTGGATAACTCCATTTTCATCAACGTTTACAAAAGCTTGAAGGGCGCATAAGCGGATAGTGAACGTGTGGGCGCGGGAGGCGAACCCGGAACAACCTCCGCCGGATTGGCAGCGTGATCGAGTTGTCCCGTTTACGCCCACAGCGAGTACACAGGGTATTCGCGTGAAATTCGACGTGTTATCCACAGGCTGCGGTGGATAGCTTGCCGCCCGGCGTTCTTAGCTGAATTCACCTTGTCGTAATGCCCGCAGAAGGAACCGTGCAGGGTCGATGGCATCGGCCAGTTCACGCTCGATCGGCCACGGGTCCCCTTCGATTTGCGCCGCAATCAACTCGGCGGCCAGCGTCGACCACACCAGTCCGCGCGAACCGAAGGCAAATGCGCCATACAAGCCTGGCATACGCGGCAAATCGAGCGGCCATGCACCGGAAAGACGGCTGGCATCGGCACGTGCGGCGGTTTGGTCGGCAAGGGCGCCTATCATCGGCATGCGATCACTCGTCACCGACCGGAACGCCACGCGGCCTTCCAGCGCGTGCGCCTGAAGGTCAAACCCGGTCAGGGCGGGCAGCATCATCGCGACGCGTTCGAGGTTTTCGGTGTGACCGGTGGGCTGGATCTGCGTATTGATGTCGTCAATATCGTAAGTTGCGCCCGTCAGGGTGCGATGCGCGCCGAGCGGCACGGCATAGCCATCGCCGACGATAGGTACGCGCAGGCCATCGAGCGGACTCGACTCCAATAGCGTCAGTTGACCGCGCACGCCGCGCGTTGGAAGGCCGTGGAGCCCGGCGAGGCGCTGCGCGTCGCCGGCATTGGCAAGAATCAAGACGGGGGCTTGGGCCAGGACGTGGCCGGTTGCGTCGAAGGCAGTCCATATGCCGTTTTCACGATCGATACGCGCAACTTCCGTCCCAAAACGGGTGTTTAGCCGATCTCCCGCAGCCTTGCATTGCGCGGCGCATATCGCGGCTGGGGAAATCCAGCCGCCGTGAGGGAAGAACCATCCGGGACGCGCGACACGTTGGCCCGCCAGGCGAGAGGCTTCTTTTTCATCGACGGCTATTACATACGACGGAGGCAAGCCGAAACGCGTGATCGCGGATGCAATGGCGCGTGCGTCGTCGGTGGAGTCTGCGATTTGCAGCAGGCCCTGGTGGCTGCGTTCCAGGGTGTGGCCGGCTCGCTCGAGTTCGGACCAACGGTGCAGCGCGTAGAGAAATCCAGCGCGTGTCACGCGGGCAGCAATACTGTCGTCACGCCAGACAATCGGGTGAAAGACACCCGCCGGGTTACCGGACGCATCGCGGGCGAGATCGTCGTGACGCTCGATCAGGCTGATCCGCCATCCACGCGATGCAAGGCGCTCGCTGATCGCGCAGCCAGCAAGGCCGGCGCCGATGACGATTGCATGGCGCGGCGTTTGACGTGAGGAGGCCAAGCCCTTTGAAGCCTCAGTCGATGGCGAGGCGTTCTCTATTGCCAGCCCAAGCGGTGGCTCATGACGCCGCACGCGCCAGCGTGGAGCGAAATGCGCTTTCACATATGCGTCGTCCGGGGTTTCATCGCAGATAAAGCCTGCGTCTTTGAGCGCTTGGGGAAGCAGGGGATGCGCTTCGGCGCATAACGTCGCCTGGTTTCCGGCGACGCGTGCAAGCGCCTTGGCGACATAGGCCAGCTTGGCATCGGCCTGAGATAGCCGCAGATAAAAGGCATCGGCACGCAGCCAGATTTTCGGCAGCATGCTTTCCGTTTCGCCGATCGCCAGTGTCAACACCACGTGCCCGTTTTCGAACTCGAGTCTGTGCAGCCCGGTCACCTGCATTGGCCACGCATCGATCAGCAATTGGGAAAGCGTGGGCTGCTCAGCGAGTACGTCGGGCAGATTCATCGACGCCAGTGGCCCGACCGCGACGAAATGCAGGCGCTCGCAGCGCAGCGGATCCGCGCGCCACGCAGCCCAAGTTTCGATAAACAGCCGCCCAGCATCGAATTGCGCCTGTAGCACGGTGAAATTCCGCTGCCGGGCCCAGCGCGTGCGATCGCCAAGCACGTTTGCGCAAAAAAAGGAACGGGTCATTCGAAAGGTTTGAAAGAAAACTGATGATATGACCTTCGCCGTGCATTTTCGATGTTGCGCCGTGTTCCCGTAAAGCTAATAGGGGTAAGGCTCGGCGCGTGATACACCGAATCGTGCAGCAACCGTTGGCAAAAACCAACGGAGCGTGAAATGAACAGTACGAAAGGATTACGGGCAAGAAAAGGGTGGAAGAAAGGGTTTCCGCTTGCGTCCGACCATGCGTAAATCTTCTAAACCCTTGTCCCGCTTGGGTTTGCGCTGCGCTATGATAACAACCGCCGAGTAGGGAGGAGGCCCGGCGGCTGGGGTGCGAGGGTGCGCCGGAATAGTGGGCCAAGGCGCTGGACCCGCGCCAGTACTCGACTGCAAGGCCTGCGCACGTATAATCGGCGCGTTCGCGCTGTTCGTGTCAACTAAACTGATAAAGGAACCTTAATGAATAAACAGGAACTGATCGACGCCGTGGCCGCTCAGACCGGCGCCAGCAAGGCTCAAACCGGCGAAACGCTGGACACGTTGCTCGAAGTGGTCAAGAAGGCCGTCTCGAAGGGTGACGCCGTGCAGTTGATTGGCTTCGGAAGCTTTGGTTCGGGCAAGCGCGCAGCGCGCACCGGCCGTAACCCGAAGACCGGCGAATCCATTAAGATTCCGGCCGCCAAGACCGTCAAGTTCACGGCTGGCAAGGCATTCAAGGACGCAGTGAACAAACGGTAAGTTGTAGCCGGTTGTCAGTATGGAACCCGCCTTTGGCGGGTTTTTTTTCGCTCGACTGTTTTCGCTCGTCTGCCGCCGGTGTTCGCTTAAGCGCCGGTGAGAAGCTAGTGCCCGTGAGCGCCGCAATCGCAATCATCGCCGTGGTCATGATGGTCATGGTCGTGCTCATCTTCATCCATCTCCCATGACGGAAACGGATCGGCTAACAATCCCTCCGGTGCTTGTGACCATTCCTCATCGGTGACAAGGCAGGCGTCGAAAGCAGCGCGCCAATGCGATTCGTCCAGACCGGTTCCGATCATCGCCAGTTCCTGCCGACGGTCGCCGATGGTCATATCGTCCGCTTCGCCGTACCAGTCCGCGGCAATTTCAGCTTCCAGCTCCGCATCGCCCGCCGGCCATTCGCTGCGCTCCTGCGCCGCCCACCACATGCCCACCGGACCGTGCCTCAGCGCGCCACCCGCTTGCGACAATGAGCCGCCAATATCACTGCGCGTCGCCAGCCAGAAAAAGCCCTTACAACGCAATACCCCCGGCCATTCCTGATGCACCAGCGCCCACAGCCGTTCAGGATGAAACGGCCGGCGTGCCCGATAAACAAAGCCGCTGATATCGGAGTCGCCGGACTCCAATACTGCATCCGGATCGGCGTTCAGCATTGCCAGCCAGCCGGGCGCGCTCGACGTTGCATCGAAGTCGAAGCGATCCGTGTTCACCAGTTCGCTCGCTGCCGCCGCGCCTTGAAGGGCATCGATCAGCTCGGCGCGCGGATTGAGCGCATGCAGGACGCGCCGAAGTTTGGCGAGTGCTTCGGTATCGACGAGATCCGTCTTGTTGATCACGATCACATCGCAGAACTCGATCTGCGCGATCAGCACTTCCACGATCGTGCGGTCATCTTGTTCGTCGCTTGCCAGGCCGCGCTCGCTCAGCGCATCCGTCGACGCGTAATCGCGCGCAAAGCTTTCCGCGTCGACGACCGTCACGATCGTGTCGAGGTGCGCGACGTCGTTGTCGAAGACCAGGCTTTCGGCTATCACCTGCGGGTCGTCGGTACCGGACGCTTCCACCACGATCGCGCCGAAGCGGGCGTCAGCGGCAGCGCTGTTGATTTCACTCGATAGATCGTCGATCCGGCCGCGAACAACCGCGATGGACGCGCCGGCATGATGTGCGAGCAGATGGTCGAGTAGCGTGGTCTTGCCTACGCCTGGCAAACCGGCAAGCACGGTAACGGGCAGGGGCTGATTCATCGCGTTTGGCATCGAAAGAGGGCGCGCGGTCGCGCGAGCGGCCGCTGAAAACGGTGGCGCTTTCAAGAAAACCCGCCTCGAATAGTGGCGAGCTGGAACGCGGAATTGTGCATCAAACGCGGCTGGAACGCCGTGCCATGCGATGAAAAACAGAAGAAGCCGGATGAAACAAACAGGACGAAGTGAAGCGAACCTGAATCAGCGCGATGCCGTCAGCAACTTCCACTTGCCCAGGATACCGATGATCTGCCTTGAGTACTGATCGCGCAGCGTCGGCGTTTCTGAATGGTAAGCGCCAACCGCTTGCCACGTGTTGCCGTACTTGTTCATCTTCTGGCGCAAATGCCACGCGGCGATATAGACCGACTTGCACGGCTGCATCAGCGTGGTGGTCGAGATCCCGTACTGTGCGAGCTGGGTCAGGTGGACGGAATTGATCTGCATCAGACCGTAGTCGATAGAGCCATTCGCGTTCTTGTTCATTGCGTCCGGCTGGTTGTGAGACTCTTGCCACGCGATCGCCCGCAGGATCAGCGGATTGACCTTTTGATACTTGGCGGCTTCGTCGAAACAGTCGGCGTGCGCGGGCGCGGCTGCCAATAAGGCGCCGAAACCAATCGCAAAGAGTCGCAAAAATATTCTCATCATTGTTGGGTACCGCCTGATCGACTGTGCGCCCTGCATCCGCACATTGCTGTGGCGGAGGGCGCCACTTTGGCAAACCGGGTAACACCCGGTAAAACTATGTAAAGCTTGGTAAACACGGGAAAACCCACCTGCACTTTACGCATCCGGCGCGCCGCTGCGCTCGTATCATACCCGGCAGACTATGGCGTTTTAAATTCGTCTATCCGACATTGGCAAGGCATCTGACGCCAATTGATTTGAAAGCAATTCGAAAGCTAAGCTAATCGGCAGCGTTTGTCTTTATAGGCGCATGAATCCCGAATGGCTCCACTGCACAGGCGAAAGCGAACAAATATGACAAATTCAACCTCTTCCTATATGGAAAGGGCTGAGTAAGGGTCAAGATGCAACGGGATTTATCAGAAGATTTTTTTGAGATTTGTGACACCATTAGTATTCGGGGATTGTCAGCCAAGGATTAGTGTATTTGTGACAAACCTGACATGAAAAGCTGCTATGGTTCACGTTTTTGGGATATGGCATTGCCCGGGCACCGGCCCTGGAAACGTCTGTTTTAAGCCTTCGCGGTGTTGAGAGTGTTGAAAGACACGCAATACGGTTGGCTTACAGCGACGTGATCAGCAGGTCTAGACATCACACTCCATGAGAAGAAAACGTATGGCATTGCGTCGCGCCGCGACGGCTTTGCTGGTGGCCGGTCTTGTCACCACGCAAATTGCGCACGCACAGGTGACGCTGAATTTCGTCAATGCGGATATCGATCAGGTTGCGAAGGCGATCGGTGCCGCGACCGGGAAGACGATCATCGTCGACCCGCGGGTCAAAGGGCAATTGAATCTTGTATCGGAAAATCCGGTGCCAGAGGATCAGGCTTTGAAAACGCTGCAGTCGGCATTGAGAATGCAGGGCTTTGCACTCGTGCAAGATCACGGTGTGCTTAAAGTCGTGCCCGAAGCCGACGCCAAGCTGCAGGGCGTGCCGACCTATGTTGGCAATGCGCCCACCGCAAGAGGCGATCAGGTCATCACCCAGGTGTTCGAGCTGCACAACGAATCGGCTAACAACGTGCTGCCGGTCCTGCGTCCGCTGATTTCGCCGAATAACACGATTGCCGCGTACCCGGCCAACAACACGCTGGTCGTCACCGACTATGCCGACAACGTGCGGCGTATCGCGAGCATCATCGCGGGCATTGACACAGCGGCCGGCCGGCAAGTCGACGTGGTGCCGCTGAAGAACGCGAACGCGCTCGACGTTGCGGAGCAACTGAACAAGCTGCTCGATCCAGGCTCGATAGGCAGCACCGACGCCACGCTGAAAGTCACCGTTACCGCCGATCCGCGCACGAACTCGCTAATGTTGCGCGCGTCCAGCGGCGCAAGGCTCGCAGCGGCCAAGCAGCTTGCGCACAAGCTCGACGCCGCTACGGCTCAGCCTGGCAACATGCACGTGGTCGCTCTGCGTAACGCCGACGCTACGCGCCTTGCCAAGACCTTGCGCGCGATGATGGGCAAGGGCGGCGGTGACAGTTCGTCTTCGTCGGGGTCGTCGGGATCGGGGTCGTCGAGCGGTTCGGGTTCGTTTGGCCAGGGCGGTTCCGGTTCGTCCACCGGCGCCAGCGGCTTGCCGCCGCTCCCGGGCGGACTCGGCAGCAGCAGCTCCTCGTCGGGCAGCAATCCGATGGGCGGCGGCGGCCAGAGCAAGGACTCCGGCTTCGGTAACAACAACGACAGCAGCGGTTCCAGCGATCAACCCGGCAACGGCATGATCCAGGCCGACACGGCCACCAACTCGCTGATCATTACGGCGTCCGATCCGGTGTACCGCAACTTGCGTGCAGTGATCGACCAGCTCGATGCGCGCCGCGCGCAGGTTTATATCGAAGCACTGATTGTTGAACTGTCGGCAACGACGGGCGCGAATCTCGGCATTCAGTGGCAAGGCGCGCTGCTTTCAAACAGTGGCAACAACGGCGTATATGGCAGCACGAACCTGGGTACGGGTTCGTCGAGTATTGTGGACCTGACTGCTGCCGGGTCGGTGATCGCTAACAATCCCGCAGCCCTTGCAGGCCAGACGAACATCCTGACACAGGGCCTGAACATTGGCCTGTTGCACAAGTTCGGCAACTTCTTCGGCCTGGGCGGTTTGCTCCAGGCTCTGTCGACGTCAGCGGATGCGAACATCTTGTCCACGCCTAACCTCATCACGCTGGATAACGAGGAAGCGAAGATCGTGGTCGGCCAGAACGTGCCGGTGGTCACCGGTTCGTACGCCACGCCGACCGCCAATACGGGCACGTCGGTATCCGCGTTCAATACGTTCGACCGGCGCGACGTGGGTGTGACGCTGCACGTGAAACCGCAGATCACGACCGGCGGCATTCTGAAGCTCCAGCTATATCAGGAAGACTCCAGCGTCGATAACACCACGACCAACAATCCGGGCGGCGTGACGATCAACACGCGCTCGATCCAGTCGACCATCCTGGCGGACGATGGTGAAATCGTGGTGCTCGGCGGCTTGATGCAGGACCAGTATTCGACGAGCAACAGCAAAGTGCCGCTGCTCGGCGATATTCCCTGGCTCGGCCAGTTGTTCCGCAGCGAAGCGAAGACGCGGACGAAAACGAACCTGATGGTGTTCCTGCGCCCGGTGATCGTGCGTGATCAGCAGACCAGTTCGCAGATCTCGAACGATCGCTACGAATATCTGCGCCAGCAACAGTACAACTCCACCTCCGATAACCGTATCGAAAAGGATAAGGACGTGCCGGTCCTGCCGCCGGCGCCGATTGGGCCGAGCCAGGGCGGCGTGCCGTCGCAGAACCTGTTCGACCTGGACAACATGACACGCTCGCCGTCGCGGGGCGGCAGCACAACGTTGCCGCAGCTGCCGCCGCCGAAGGTGCAGGATCAACAGGGGCAGTATCAAGGCCAGCAGCAATACCAGACGGCGCAGCCGCCGGGCCAGTATCAAGGGCAGCCGCAGTATCAGGGCCAGCCGGCCAACGTAAATAATTACGCTGTGCCGAATAACCCGGCGCCAGGGGTTCCGCTCAATGGCGACGCGGGAGCGAAGCCGTGAACACGCTGAGCGCGTCCGTCGCGAACGTTGCCACGAGCACGCCGTCGCCGCTCGCGGCACGGCTGATCCCGTACGCGTTCGCGCGGACCGGACAGATCCTGGTGGCGCATCAGCATGCGGACAGCATTGAAGTGTGGATCAGCGATAAAACCAGCGACGCAGCACTCGCTGAAGTCGCCCGCAACTTCGGCGCGCTTTCCATCGTGCGTTTGCCGGTGGCCGAACTGTCGGCTGCGATCAATTCGGCGTACTCACGCAATGACGGCAGCGCGGCGCAGGTCGTGGGCGAAGTGGAAGGCGAAGTCGATCTGTCGCGGCTGATGCAGGACATTCCCGAAATAGAGGATTTGCTCGAATCGGAAGACGACGCGCCGATCATCCGCATGATCAACGCGCTGCTGACGCAGGCGGCGCGCGAACAGGCGTCGGATATTCATATCGAGCCGTTCGAGACATCTTCGGTGGTGCGCTTTCGTGTCGATGGCACCTTGCGCGACGTCGTGCGCCCGAAGAAGGCGCTGCATGGTGCGCTGATCTCGCGTATCAAGATCATGGCGCAACTGGATATCGCGGAAAAACGGCTGCCGCAGGATGGCCGCATTACGCTGCGCGTAGGCGGCAGGCCGGTGGACGTACGCGTGTCCACGCTGCCGACCGGTCATGGCGAACGCGCGGTGCTGCGTCTGCTGGAAAAAGATGCGCAGCGGCTGAATCTCGAAACGCTGGGCATGGCGCGCGACACGCTGGTTCATTTTGACAAGCTGATCGGCCGTCCGCACGGCATCGTGCTGGTAACGGGTCCGACGGGTTCCGGTAAAACGACCACGCTTTATGCCGCCATGTCGCGCCTCGAAACGGCCACCACCAACATCATGACGGTGGAAGATCCGATCGAATACGACTTGGGCGGGATCGGTCAGACGCAGGTGAACGAGCGCATTGGCATGACCTTCGCGCGCGCGTTGCGCTCCATTTTGCGGCAGGACCCGGACATCATCATGATCGGGGAAATCCGCGACCTGGAAACGGCGCAGATCGCGGTGCAGGCATCGCTGACGGGTCACCTCGTGCTGGCAACGCTGCACACGAACGACGCGGCATCCGCGGTCACGCGTCTCACCGATATGGGCGTCGAGCCGTATCTGCTCGCGTCGTCATTGCTCGGCGTGCTGGCACAGCGGCTGGTGCGGCAATTGTGTCCGGTATGCAAGGAAGAGCGCTCGGAAGACGGCCACATTCATTGGCATGCGGTCGGATGCGACAAGTGCGGCCACTCGGGTTATGCGGGACGTCGCGGCGTGTACGAACTGCTGCTGCTCGACGATCCGCTGCGCGCGCTGATTCATCGAAATGCATCGGATGCCGAAATTTTGACGGCCGGCCGCGATCAAGGAATGCGCACACTGCGCGAGGATGCAAACCGGTGGCTCGCTACCGGCGCAACGTCGCTGGAAGAAGTGCTGCGCGTGACGGGCGGAGATTAAACATCCATGCCGGCGTTTCGTTTCGAGGCAATCGATCAGGCAGGCAAGTCGCAGAAAGGCGTACTCGATGCCGACAGCGCCCGCGCGGCCCGCAGCCAACTGAGGACGCAGGGGCTGACGCCGCTGGTGGTCGAGGCGGCGGCTACTCGCACGCGGGGCGAGCGCAAACAGCGGTTATCGCTGGGAAAACGCTTGTCGCAACGGGAGCAAGCCATTCTCACGCGGCAAATTGCCAGCTTGCTGACAGCGGGTTTGCCGCTCGGCGAAACGCTTTCGGTGCTGACCGACCAATCGGAGCGCGATTACGTTCGCGAGCTGATGGCCGCGATCCGCGGCGAAGTGCTCGGCGGCCATTCGTTCGCGAATGCCCTGGCGGAACATCCGCGAGATTTCCCTGAGATCTATCGCGCGCTGGTGGCAGCCGGGGAACATACCGGCAAGCTTGGACTGGTGCTGTCGCGGCTCGCGGATTACATCGAACAACGCAATGCGCTGAAGCAGAAGATCGTGCTCGCGTTCACCTATCCGGCGATCGTCACGTTGATCGCATTCGGAATTGTCACGTTCCTGCTGAGCTACGTGGTGCCACAAGTGGTGAACGTGTTCGCCAGCACGAAGCAGGCGCTGCCGTTTCTCACCATCGCGATGATGGCGCTCTCCGGCTTCGTGCGGAACTGGTGGTGGGCAGGGCTGATCGGCGTGGCGCTGCTGAGCTGGATCATCAAGAGCCTGCTCGCGCGGCCCGGGCCGCGCATGGCGTTCGACCGGTGGCTGCTCACCGCGCCGTTGCTCGGCAAACTCGTGCGCGGTTATAACACCGTGCGTTTTGCCAGCACGCTCGCGATCCTGACAGCGGCCGGCGTGCCAATTTTGCGCGCACTGCAAGCCGCGGGCGAGACGCTGAGCAACCGCGCGATGAGCGCGAATGTGGAAGACGCGATCATCCGTGTGCGCGAAGGCACGTCGCTGTCGCGCGCGCTCGGCAATACGCGGACATTTCCGCCGGTGCTGGTGCATCTGATCCGCTCCGGCGAAGCCACCGGCGACGTCACCACCATGCTCGACCGGGCGTCCGAAGGCGAAGCGCGCGAACTTGAACGCCGCACGATGTTTCTCACGAGCCTGCTGGAACCGCTGCTGATCCTGGCGATGGGCGGCGTCGTGCTGGTGATCGTGCTGGCGGTGATGCTGCCGATCATCGAACTGAACAATCTGGTGCAGTGAAGAAGCCCATCCCATGAATGCATTCCAGACCCGCCTGCTATCGCTTATCGCGCTCGCTATTTTCTGCGCGACGCTGACGTGGTGGGTGATCACGCTGACGACTCACCAGAGCGCGCCATTGCCCGCGGCGGCGGCGGGGCGCGCGCCGTCGGTGGAACAGGCGGCTACGTTGTTCGGCGGGCAGTTGCAGCATCAGGAGAACCAGGACGTGCACTTGTTCGGGATCCTCGCGCTGCAACACGGCGCGGCGGCGATCGTGAGCTACGGCGGCGAACCGGCGAAGGCGATCTCGCTGGGCGGGCCGCTGACGCCGGGCGTGACGATCAAGGAAGTGCGCTCGCGCTCGATCATCATCGATAGAAAGGGCAAGCGCTCCGAAATATTCCTGCCGCCGAACGCGCCCGGCCCAACCATTTATGTGCGCTGAAGCCGTTCTGGATCAAACGGATCGGACGAGGCGACGCTTACGAAGTGAAATCCGCGCAACCGGACCTATAGAATGCTTGCCTGCCCGCAACGATCGTTGATTGTTCCGATGAATGGTCCATGGTCCGAACAAGGGCAGCGGACGGGCATCGAACATCATGTCGGGCCTGAGGGCTGTTACGAATCAATTGGAAAGGAAGAGTCATGCAAATGTGGATGAAGCGCCGCTACGAACTCCAGATGGCGCAAGGTACGCAGCAATCGCGTCGCCAGCGCGGTTTTACGCTGATCGAAATCATGGTCGTGATCGCGATTCTCGGCATTCTCGCCGCGTTGATCGTGCCCAAGATCATGAGCCGCCCGGACGAAGCGCGCCGCGTCGCGGCGAAGGCGGATATTGGCTCGGTCATGCAGGCGTTGAATCTTTATCGACTCGATAACGGCCGCTACCCGACCCAGGAGCAAGGGCTGCGCGCGCTGGTCGAAAAGCCGACTACCGAACCGATCCCGAACAACTGGAAAGGCGGCGGTTATATGGATCGCGTTCCAGTCGATCCGTGGGGCAAGGAATATCAGTACCTGAACCCGGGCGTGCATGGTGAGGTGGACATATTCAGCTATGGCGCCGACAGCAGACCGGGCGGCGAGGGTAATGACGCCGATATCGGCTCGTGGCAATAGGCTTTTCCAGCCTCTTTTCGCCGCTCTTTAACAGAAGCTAATCGACGTGAACATGCAGCACAAGCCGGACTGTTCAGCACCCGATGCCGAGGCGGCGCGCCGCGCGAAGGTGCGGCCGCAGGCCGGTTTTACGCTGCTGGAAATGCTGGTGGTGCTCGTGATCGCAGGATTGCTGGTGTCGCTCGCGTCGGTGAAGCTCACGCGCAATCCGCGCACGGATCTGAATGAGGAAGCGCAGCGTCTTGCGCTCCTGTTCGAGTCCGCCGGCGACGAAGCGCAGGTGCGGGCAAGACCTATCGCGTGGCTGCCGCTCGACGGCGGTTTTCGCTTCGATATGCGCACGGAAGACGGCTGGCGTCCATTACGCGACGACCTGCTGCGCCCGCGCCGCTGGGAAGGCGGCGTGACGGGCGTGACGATCCAGTACGCCGGAACGGATCAATCGGCCGCGCGGGTGGTGTTCGGCACCGAAGCTATCGATTCCCCGATGGAAGTGACGCTCGTCTCGGCATCGGGCAGCGTGACGATCGTGGGTACCGGCAACGGCCGTTATCAGGTGCGCTGATGCCAACTACGCCAACGCCAACATCCTGCCCCGGCCACAGTCTCACGCGCTCGCGCGGTTTCACCATGATCGAGGTGCTCGTCGCGCTGGCGATCATCGCGGTGGCGCTGGCGGCGTCGCTGCGCGCCGTGGGCGCGCTTGCCAACGGCGAGGCGGATCTGCATCGGCGCCTGCTGGCGGGCTGGAGCGCCGATAACGAACTCGCGCAATTGCGTCTCACGCATACGTGGCCGGACATCGGGACGCGTACGTTCGATTGCTCGCAGGGCAATCTCAAGCTGACTTGCACCGACCGCGTGTCGACGACGCCGAATCCGATTTTCCGGCGCGTGGAAGTCATCGTTGAGTCGCCAGGAATCTCCGGCAATCTCGCGCAAATGGTCATGGTGGTGGCGAATGAAACCAGCCGTTCGCTCTAGCCGCTGCGCTCGCGGCTTTACGCTGATCGAGATGCTGGTCGCCATCGCGATCCTTGCGGTGATTGCAGTGCTGTCGTGGCGTGGCCTCGACCAGATCATGCGCGGCCGCGCGACCATCACGAACGCGATGGAAGATGAACGTGTGGTGGCGCAATTGTTCGACCAGATGCGCATCGACGCTCGCCAGGCCGCCACCGACGATGAAGCCGGCCAGGCCGCGGTCGCTATCGGGCGGAATGGGCTGCAGATTGTTCGCGGAGTCTATGCGCAAGGCATGGCGCCGCGCTTGCAGGTCGTGCGCTACAGCTTGACCGACAGCGGCCGGGTAATGCGGTTTGCATCGCCGCCGCTTGGCAACGTGGGTGAAGTACGGCGGGCGCTATCGGCGTCGGACGACTCCGATGGCTGGACCGCGATACCGCTGATGGGCGGCGTCTCGACCTTCGCCACGCGCGCTTACGTGCCCAAAGCCGGCTGGACGATGCGCATGGACGACGTGACGGCGCAAATCACGCAGAACGATAACAACCTGAAAGTGCCGCAGCTCGGCAACGCGCCGTTGCCGCGCGCGGTGACGGGCATTCAGATCGCGGTCGGTGCGCACAATCTGGCGCTGCCGATCACGCGCGTGTTCCTGATCGGAGAATGACCATGCGTTCTTCATCGGCTCAGGCAAAACGGCTCAGGTCATCGGGGCCTTTGAGGCCGTTGAAACAGCGCGGTGTCGCGATCATCAGCGCGCTGCTGGTCGTGGCGTTGTCGGCGATCATCGTGTCAGGTTTGTTGTGGCGCCAGCAAGTGCAGGTTCGCCGTATCGAAAACCAGCGGCTGCTCGCGCAGGCGCAATGGATCTCGCGCAGCGCGCTCGACTGGACCCGGTTGATCCTGCGTTCCGAAGCCGATTCCACGCCAAACGTCACCTACCTCGGCGGCGTGTGGGGCGTGCCGATCGCTAAAACGCGGCTGTCGGATTTTCTGGGACAAATTGGGGACGTGCGGGCGCAGCAGGGCGCATCCACTTATCTGTCGGGATCGATTGAAGATGCGCAGGCCAAGTTCAACCTGCGCAATCTGGTCTCCACGCCGACACCCGGCTTGCTCACCATCAATGTGCAGCAAATCGCTTCGTTCCAGCGGCTGCTGACGCTGCTCGGGCTCGATGCGTCGCTGGCGAAAACCGTCGCGCTGCAGATCCGCGCCGGGCTGGCGCAATCGGCGACGCGATTCCAGGCGCAGTCGACCACGGCCGCCCCGGCCACGGCCGCTTCCACGATTGCCGCGATCGCGCAGGGCGGGGGAACGGGCGGCGGCAATTTCACGGATGACCCCGGCCTCGCCGATGCAGACAGCAACGCGCCAGTCGCACCCTTGCAGATGATCAACGTGGAGTCGCTGCTCGATGTCCCCGGGTTTGCGCCGGAAGCCGTGGAGAAATTGAGGCCGTTCGTGACGGTGCTGCCGACCACGACGTCGGTGAACATGAATACCGCGACGGCCGAAGTGATTGCCGCGACGGTGCCCGGCATGACGCTGGAGCAGGCACAAGCGTTTGTCGCACGGCGCGAGACCGTGTTTTTCCACGATGTCGGCAACGTGACGCTCGCGCTGACCGGCGCGGGTGTAAAAGCCGATGCTCTCGATACAAGCCAGATAGACGTCACCACCAAGTATTTCCTGATCCACGGCCGCGTGCAGCACGAGCGGGCGGAAGTCGACCGGACGACCTTGCTGTATCGCGATCCGGCGACGCATACCACGCGTATTGTCTATGTTCGCGACCAGCTTTGACGCGTCTGGACGGGTTTCATCGGAACGATGTCGTAGTACGCGCAGTACAGTAAATAACTTTCGATACAGAAAACTAGAGAGCGGCCTTTGAGCACATTGATCGTCCTACTGCCGCCGCGTGATCCGGCGGTGCGCTCCGAAGAGTGGAATTTGCCGGAGCTGCCGTTTTTGTTGCTCGACAAGCGCAACGTCACGCAGCGGGCCGGCCGTGCCGCGCTTTCGCTGCTGCCGCGCGCGAGCGCGACGGTGCTGATTGTCGCTGCGCGCGACCTGTTGCTGACGGCGGCGCAAATGCCGCCGCTGAAAGGGCCGCGTTTGCGTCAGGCTTTGCCCAATGTGGTTGAGGATCAGCTGATCCAGGATCCGCAGACCTGCCATATCGCCGTCGATCCGGTCGCGCTCGCGAGCGGCCGGCGGGTGCTCGCGGTGATCGACCGCGGCTGGTTCCGCTTCGTGCTCGAGGCGTTTGCGAACGCGGGGCATCGGAATGTGAAGGCCGTGCCGGCCATGCGCTGTCTGCCGTTGCATGAAAGCGTCGCCGATACCCCGAGTCCGTTCGTCGCGGGCATCCTGGGGGACGTGGTGGCGACCGCCCCGGTTTTGCTCGGCGGCGATACCCTCAGGCCTTCCGGGAGCGCTACGACGCGCGTCGAGATCGCGATTGCGCGCGGCGAGCACGCGGCGTTGGGCGAAGGTCTTGCGATTCCCGCCGATGCCGTGACATCCACGCTCAGCGCACTCGCTGGCGCCCAGCCGACGACGCTTTACACCCTGCGCGACGTTCCCGGCGCTGAGCCACGGATGGCGTCGGCGCGGCCCGCGTTTACCGATGCCCAGCCGCTGACGTTCGAAACCCTTGCACGCAACGCGCTCGCGAACCACTTCGACCTGTGCCAGTTCGAGTTCGCCGCGCAGCCGTGGCGGCTCGACCGCGCGACCATGCGGCGCCTGAGGCTACCGGTCGCGCTGCTGGCCGGGGCGCTGGTGGTATCGATGATCGGTATCAATATTCAGTGGCTGCAGCTCGCCCGGCAACGCGACGCGATCAACGCGCAGATGACCGAAACGCTCCTCAACACGTTCCCGAAAACCACGGTCGTGCTCGATGCACCCGACCAGATGTCGCGTCAGCTCGACCGCTTGCGGCTGGTTTCGGGGCAACTGTCGCCGTCTGATTTCCTTTCTCTCGCCGATGCCCTCGCTCGTGCGCTCGGCCCGATCCCGGTGAACGGGATTGCAGGGCTGGATTACCGCGATCGGCGGCTGGTCGTGACCTTCAAGCCGGAAACCAAGGTCGATCCCGGGTTGCAGAGACGGTTGGCGGCGAACGGGCTGGCCGGTGGTATCGACAGCAATACCGGCAAGTGGACCGTCAGGAGCGCCCAATGAAGCAAGTCATCATCGACACTTGGGGCGAGTTCTGGAACGCGCGCACCCAGCGTGAAAAAACCATCCTGATGTGGGGTGGCCTGGTGGCGGCCATCGCTCTGGTGTACCTCGTCCTGTGGGCGCCTGCCTATGAAGGCCGCGCGCGGCTTCGCAGCACGCTGCCCGCGATGCAACTCCAGCTCGCGCAGATGACCGCGCAAGCGAACGAGGCACGCTCGCTTGCTGGTGGCGGGCAGGGCGTCACGCCGACCGGCGGCGCGTTGCGCGACGCGCTGGCGAAGTCGCTCGCCGATAACAACATGCCGCCGGCACAGGTCCAGGTGGTTGGCGCGGGCGTGCAGATCCAGTTGAAGAACGCGTCGTTCCCGGAATGGACGGTGTGGCTCGACAGCGTCCGGAAGCAGTTCAAGGTGCAGGTCAGCGAGGCGCAGGTCACGGCGCTCAAACCCGATGGCCAGGTGGACCTGACGGCATCGCTGCAACCGGCACAGGTGCAATGAACTACGGCATGCGGCGGTTTCTCGCGGCTTGGCCGTGGTTCGTGGTGGCGGGAATATCGGTGGTCGTGACGCTGGCCGTCATGCTGCCGGCCGCCTGGATCGTGCCGCAATTCGCGAAGTCCACGGACGGCCATGTGAATCTCGTCGATCCGGCCGGTTCGCTGTGGAAGGGCTCGGCCACGCTGACGCTGGCGACCGGCGGCGGTGCGGGCGCGGCCGACGGCGGGACGCTGCTGCCGGGGCGGATCGAGTGGCGCACGGCTTTCTGGCCCTTGTTCACCGGCCACGTGCGCATGGAGATGCGCCAGACGGATTCCATGCCGGACCCGGTTTTCGTCGATGCCGGCTTTTCGGGTTCGACTGTTTCCCCGGGCGCGCTTGCCGTGCCGGCGAGCCTGCTCTCTGGTCTGGGTGCGCCGTTCAACACGCTGAACATGGAAGGCAATGTGCGGCTGACTTGGACCGAATGGCGGATGCTTGGACACAACACGTACGGGCAGGTGATCGTGACGCTCGATGACATGGCATCCAGCGTGTCGCGCGTGAAGCCGCTGGGGTCGTATCGCGTGGTGTTTCAGGCGGAAGGCCAGGCAGGGACGATCACCCTGACGACGACGTCGTCCGGGCCGTTATTGCTAAGCGGGCAAGGGACCGTATCGAAGACATCGAGCGCGTTCAACGGCGTGGCAACGGCCACGCCCGAGGCTCGGGAAAACCTGGCGGGATTATTGAACCTGCTTGGACGGCATACGGGACCGGACACCGTCGAGCTGACCTTCGTTCGATAGAGCCAGCCGCTTGGCTGCCGTTTTCAGGGCCTTACTCTTTGGCCGTATTGCCGTTCGCGGCTGCAACGGTCGACGAACTCTGCGCGGGATTCAACGCAGCGCTCGACCCTTTCACCCCAACGCCGCTCGCCGGAGCCGGCGCGGCTGCTTCAGGCGCCGCCGCGCTGCCGGTTTCCTGATCCATTTGCGCGGTATCCCAACCGCCGCCGAGCGCCTTGATCAGTCCCACCGACGACACCATCCGTTCCCCAGCGATAGTCGCCAGCTTCTGCTCGGCGGTGAACGCCGTGGTCTGCGCGGTGAGCACGTTGATAAACCCGACCGTGCCCGACTTGTACTGATTGGTCACAATAGCCAGCGCCTGCTGCGCCGACGCCACCGCTTGCTGCTGGACCACGATCTCGTTCGCCAGAATTCTCTGCGACGCCAGGTTGTCCTCGACGTCCTGGAACGCGGTCAGCACAGCCTGCCGATACGTCGCCACGGCCAAGTCATACGACGCGCGCGCCGCTTCGGTCTGGGCGGCCCGCAAGCCGCCATCGAAGATAGTGGCCGCGAGAGCTGGCCCGAGTGTCCAGAAACGCGATGGCGCGGTCAGCAATTGCGAGAATATCGAGCTTTGAAAACCACCGCTTGCCGACAACGTCAGCGTGGGGAAAAACGCCGCAATGGCCACGCCGATTTGCTCGTTCGCCTGCGCCGCCTTGCGCTCGGCCGACGCAATATCGGGCCGCCGTTCGAGGATGGCAGACGGCAGTTGCAGCGGCACGTCCGGCGGTGTGACGTCCAGCGGTGACGACGCGAGAGAGAACGTTGACGCCGGTTCGCCGACCAGCACGGCGATCGCGTGTTCGAATTGCGCGCGGGCGACGCCGTTATCAATGGCCGATGCTTGTGCCGATTGCAATTGCGTCTGGGCCTGGATCACGTCCGAGCGGGCGGCCGTGCCTTGCGCGTACTGGTTCTGCGTGAGTTGCAGCGTGCGCTGATAGGCGGCGACGGTGTCGTCGAGGAGCTTTTGCTGCGCGTCCAGCGAACGCAACTGGAAGTACGTTTGCGCGAGCGTTCCCTGCGCCGAGAGACGTGCGTTGGCGAGATCGGCTGCGGCGCTTTGCTCACCCGCGCGCTGCGCGCCGACCGTCCGGCTGACGGTGCCCCACAAATCCGGTTCCCACGATGCATCGAGGGAAAGATCGTAGTTGTTGGTGATCCCACGACTACTGGACGACGTGCTAGTCGAGCGGCCCGAGGAACCTGCCCGCGAGCCCGTCGCCGATAACCCCACGATCGGGAAATACGCCGCGCGCGCTTCCGAGACGAGTGCCCGCGATTGCCGATAAGCCGCCGCGAATTGCGCAATAGTCTGGTTCGACGCGTTTAGCCGCATTTCGAGGTCGTTCAACTGCGGGTCGTTATAAATCGCCCACCAGTTTCCACGATCCATCCGGTCCGAAGGCTGCGCAACCTTCCAGCCCTCCGGCGCCTCTTTATACGATGCGGGAATGGCGGTATCGGGGCGTTTGTAGTTCGGACCGACGGCACAACCGGCCATGGTGAGTGCCAGTGCGAGGACGATAGCGGACTTGGCGGGAAAGACGGGTATTCGGGTGAACGGCATCTGCTCTGGATTCCTGTCGGAGGTTGCGCGCGCTTCAATGCAATGCGGCGCGAAGCCTTTCGTGCAACCGGTCCGAAATGGTAACTGAACGCACCTGTAGGGCGGGCGTCGGGCAGGCGTTAGGGTAACGGTTTGAAAGGAAGCTGGGTGTTACGCGCCGTGCGGTACCGGTTACGGGTGATTACGCAGCAGTTATGCAACGGTTATGCAATTCACGCAACGCTCAGGCGCTGCGCAAGTTGCATAACGACGCGCCAGGAACGGCGGCGAAGGTATCAGGCGTCGCAGTGTTTCGGACGACAGAGCAGCGCAGGCTTGGCGGCGGGAGCCGGGTGCGCTGTATTGCGCGTCCGGCGATTTTCGAACCACGCGGCACCCAGTACGACAAACGATCCGCCCGGCAGCAAGAAGACGATCACGTACAGCGCCAGCTTCCATGAGCTCAAGTTGGGCGGCAGGACGTGCAGCAAGGCGGCGGATATCGAATGGCCGAAGCGTCGGCCGAGGAGGCGGGTGGTTTGGGCAGCGCGGTTCATCGGGTAAATCCATTTAAGCATCGAATGGTTCGATGCTTTCAGTCGGTCAGAACATGGTCTCGGGTGGCGCCGTAGCGCGTAACTCGTTGCATAGAATAATATTGACTATGCAACCGATTTTCAAGATGCGTTCTTTAGCAAATTTTTGCAGTGTTGTTTTTCAGTCGCGAGAGTGCGGCTCGAATGGGACGAGTAGCCGTTGGCCGGCGGATTAAGCGCGTCGTGCTGTTTCGGGGACTGTGGGCGGCGGACGTTTTGTGTATTGCGTCCGGCAGCGCTTCGTTGGACCGCACGCGGCTTCTGAGCGTCAGGCGAATTCCTTTAGCCCGGGCGGTTGAGGATGTTGATTGCCGCTTTTAGCCCGTCAGAACAGGGACTTCTGGAAAGAATCGACTCTGAACCGAGAGGACCGCTGCGCATTGAAGAGACCACGTGCCGCCCGGAGCCAGAGGCGCGACATAGAGCCGCGGGGACGATGAAGCAATGAATGTGTCTGACGCCAATCCGGGCACTTTTAGTCGTACACATCGATCCGCGTTTGCGGCTGCTGGAGTCTCCGTCAGCACATCAATTAGGCGAAGACACGCCGCATTGCATCGGCGGATTAAAACAATGCCTATGCAAGGGTTTTAGCTATCGCGTCGATAGTAACGAGTCTGTCGATGCACTGATTAGTATGTAGCCGCCACATTCTCGTCGTTGATGGCCGTATTCCAGCGGGTTGGGCGTTTGCCTGATCGCATAAACGAAAAGCCGCGTCTCTGACGAGAGCGGCTTTCAGCAATCGATAATCGATGAACCTATTGCGGCGTCAGATCCTGGCCGGACTGTCCTGGCTGATTCTGCAGCGTAGGCGGCATCGGTTGTACTGGAAGGTTTTGCGGCATCGGCCGCGATGGTGGGGCGGGAGAGACCGGCGGCAACGCGTTGCCGGCCGCCGTCGCGCCGCCCGGCGTGCCCATCTGCGATGGCCTGCCGCGCACGAATTGCTTGAAGTCCGCGCCCGCCTTCCACGGATTCGGCTCGCAACCGAGCATGTTGTCGCAATGGGCGGCGAAACCGATCGTCGCTGTCCCTTCGTTGCTCGGCGTCTTGGTGATCTGGTAGGCGAGCGCGCGCTTGCCGCCGGACGGGCCGCCGGTCTGGATGATCGAATCCGTCACGGTCTGCAACTTGTATTCGGAGTGGTTGCTTACCCAAACTTGCGCGCGCGCCCACCACGCGTCACATTCGGCCTTGTTCGTACACGTGAGCGGCGCCGTGGCCTGCTCCATGGTTTCGCCTGCTATCTGGCCGGTTGTCGAGCAACCGGCCAGCAGAGCGATCGCCGCGACCACAGTACTCATTGCCGCCGCCCGGGCCAAGCTCGCGCTCCCCAACAAGTTTTTTCTCATTTTTCTTCCCCTTAATATGTGCCCAGACTGCCGATTGAACCCGGCCAGCCGCCAATCAGTCTGGTTTAGCTGATACGTCGCTATTTTCAGACCTGACCCGCGCGCGAGCGTTTCCAAGCGTTGCGCACTGTTGCAAAACAAGTAAGGGTTGCCGCTGCTGAAGTGTGCGGCGAGGAAAAAGCTGCTGGATTGCGGGACGTCGACTTGAGCGCCGGCTTTGAAGCCGACGCCTGACCGGTTCAAACGCTAATGCGGTTCAACGTGTAAGCACGATAAGCGCCAACGAATGCATCGAACGACCCGACCTCTTCACGCTCGATCCTTGCCTGATCGTCCAGCGACTTCGCCGCAAGCGCTGCCATTTCGCGCTCGGCTTTGGCACTGAGCGGACGGCCACGGAAATAATCGGCATGCTTCGCGCTCAGTTCCAGCGCGAATTCGTTGAAGCTTTGATGCCGCTCGCGCATGGTCTCGAGCACGCGGGCGGACGGTGTCAGCGAGACATCGGCCAATCGTGCGCGCTGGGCCTTCAAGGCGGTCATGTGTTCATCAATACCATGCAGCGCGTCGAG
>DASYLW010000515.1:0-7035 GCA_036009385.1 Caballeronia sp. | reverse complement strand
CTGGATCAGGCCACGATGTTCCGCGAGCGGAATGAAATGATCGGGACGCACGATGCGATTCTGGTGCTTCCAGCGCACCAGCGCTTCAGCGCCAATACAGCGGCGCGTGGCGAGGTCGACGATCGGTTGATACGCCACGATAAATTGATGCCGGCGCACCGCGTCGCTGAGCTGGCCGAGCGGCGACAAGCGGCGCACCATCAAGAGGCCGAGCCACGCAGAGAGCGTCAGGCCGCTCGCAACGCCCGCAAGCATCCAGGTCCAGGGCAGCGCGCGCAGGCGTTCAGCGAAAGTTGCGTCCGATGTGTTCGCGACGTTGGCTGTGCTTGCTGGTTCGAAGCCGCGACGAGGGGTGTTGGAGGTCGTGGGGTTTGTGGGCATCGCCGTAGTGGCGAATCCGGGTAGCGGAAACTGTGCAAATAGCCGGGAAGGTGCGGCCACCGGCGTGTTGGCGATCAGGCGGATCGCACCGGTGTCGACCATGCGCACAACGTAGCTTTCAAGCGCAGCGGCTTCCCGTGCCGCGGCGACGCGTTCGTCCACGCCGGGCGCAAACAGGACGCACAACATGCCTGGCAGCAACGCCGCGATCAGCACGATGCCTGCCAGGAACGCGACGCGTCCGCTGTGTTTGAACGTGCTCATCATGCGCTCATTTCGCGACGCCTTTGCGCCGGATGCGCGCTGCATGATGGCTTTTAATGAGGCACATGTTGGCATCTGTGTCGTGCCCGGTTCTGTCAAGGTTGGGTGGCTCGCGCCGATAGTGCCGTTGGCGCTGTGAGTAGTGGTCCGGTTGTTCGCGCGGTCAGTCGTGTCCGCCTGGCTGACAACCGTATCCCTTTTTCCTTGCATGGTCCCTGCAAACGGCCCAGTTTAGCGGCCGGATACACCGGGCTTCAATGCTTCGCGGCCCACGAAATGCCGGCTTTGGTGGGCTGGCGCACGCCGGCTCAATGCTTTTCCGGCACGCGTGCGCAGACGTCTTGGAATTGGCGGATGAGTCCGATAGTCGTGAGAAAATCAGACTTCGAATTGATGACCTTTCTTATTGGCCGTCATTGGCCAACTAACACTTGAACCACGGAGGCACTCGATGGCATTGCACGAAGCCGGCGCTCTCGCGATCCGCGACGCGAACGCCACCGATTTTGAAACGATCACCCGCATTTACGCCCACTACGTGCTGCATGCACTGGCGAGCTTCGAGGAAACGCCACCGGGTGTCGACGAAATGCGTAATCGGCACTCGACAATCACCGGTGCGGGCCTGCCCTACCTCGTGGCTGAAATGGACGGCGTCGTGGTCGGTTACACGTATGCAACGGTGTATAGGCCCAGATCGGCGTATAGGCACACGATCGAAGATTCGGTTTATATCGCCGATGGTTTCGGTGGACGTGGCCTCGGTCTGGCGCTGCTGACGGCACTGATCGAACGTTGCGACGCAGGGCCATGGCGCGAGCTCGTGGCCGTGATCGGCAACAGCGGCAACGCCGGGTCGATCGCGTTGCATGCACGTCTTGGATTCGAGCATGTCGGCGTGTTGCGCAAGGTTGGCTATAAACACGGCCAATGGGTGGACACTGTGCTTATGCAACGGTCCCTCTGCGAAGACAAGCCGATGATTCCGCAAAAATAAGGCACACAATCCGGTGCACGCGGTTCATTGCCGGATGGTTCGCGGCGACATCGCTTTCACCCTACCATTGCATTGCATCGCGCCTCTCTCGTCGCCCCTCTTACAGCCTGAGCTTTAGTTGCCCACTTACACCCTCGCCGCCGCCGTCAGTGCGGAAATCGATATTCGCAAAAGCCGTTTTATCGCGCTGGCGATTCCTGTCGCCGATCGCGCGGCCGCGATGCTCGAACTCGATGCGCTGCGCGCGCAGCATCCCGGCGCCACGCATGTCTGCTGGGCGCTGCTGGCGGGCGGTGAATCAGGCATGTCGGACGATGGTGAGCCTTCCGGCACAGCCGGCCGGCCGATCCTGGAAGTGCTGCGCCATCACGAAGTGGATGGTGTGCTGGCCGCCGTCGTGCGCTACTACGGCGGGATCAAGCTCGGCGCCGGGGGGCTGGTGCGTGCGTACACGGACGCCATTGCAACCACGATGCAACTGGCCGAACGCATAGAACGCGTGGCGCTCGGCCTGCTGCAAGTGGAAGTGGATTACGCCGATGAAGCGCGCGTACGGCGCTGGGTCGAACAGGAGGGCCATGCGCTAGATGAACCGAGCTACGGCATGACCGTATGCCTGTCGATCCAGATGCCGCTGGCCGTGCGCGACCAGTCGGCCGATGCTATCCGCGACCTGACCCACGGTCGCGCGGCCATTACCAAAGCGCCCTGAGCATCATGAGCGCGACCGACCATCCACATTTTTTCACGATCACGCTGCTACCCTCGCAACGGACGTTTGCGTCAACCGGGCAGACCACGATCCTTGAAGCCGCCGCGCTTGCCGGACTGCGCCTGTCGAGTTCGTGCCGCAACGGCACGTGCCGCGCTTGCCTGTGCCGTCTGCTTGATGGCGCCGTGCAGTACCGGATCGACTGGCCGGGTCTGAGTGTGGATGAAAAGGCCACTGGCTGGATTCTGCCGTGCGTGGCGCTGCCCACGTCCGACTTGACTATCGATCAGGTGGATTTTCTGGAAAGACCGAATTCCACCGGCACAAGGGCTCGCGGCCGAGGTTTCTGAGCGCTTGAATCGGGCTGGGTGCATGTATGCACAAACCGCCAACGACCCTGAGCCAGCACCCGGGTAATCCGGGATTGTTGTCTTTTATCAAAGACATACGATGACATTCCCAAGCGGCGAAGCGCGTCCGATTGTTCCGCAGCCTGTAATCGAGGCTCCGAAAAGTGTACAATTGCGTTTTGCCCGATTTTCTGGCAGGGCCAGACCAACTGAGATATCAATGACAAAAGTATTGTTGAAAGAGAACGAGCCTTTCGACGTCGCCATGCGCCGTTTCCGCCGCACCGTCGAACGTACCGGCCTGATTCAGGAACTGAAGTCGCGTATGGCTTATGAAAAGCCGACCACCGAGCGCAAGCGCAAGAAAGCTGCTGCTGTTGCTCGCCTGCGCAAGCAGATCCGTCGCGCCCAGTTGCCCAAGAAAATGTATTAATGGTGTTGTACGTCTGAGCGGCGGCTTGCAGGTCGACCCAGTTCGATCGAAGCGCCGAGTAGCCGGGAGCTTGGTCGATTCGGCCCCGGTACAGGTCAGATAAGTGCGGGGTAATTGTCCAATTGTCCGCGATACACACCGAACCACGCCGGACGACCCTCGATACCAGCCCAAGCGCCCCAGCTCGGCGGCTAATTTGTGGCTTGCGACTTGTGGCTTGTGGCCCTGCGACTTGTGGCCCTGCGATTTGTTGCCCGATTTGCGAATTAATCATAAGCGCCGCGCCCATTGAAGCGAATCCGGGCGAAGCTTGGGCGGCAGCCGCATCGAGCACCGTTCAAAGCGCAGTTGCTGAATTGATCATGGCGGCTTGACCGCATGAATAGATCGATAGATCGCGCGGAAATATAAACCACACTCCACGCTAGCCTGCGCTGCTTCCGTTGACCTGCGGATCAGTCTCAAGACCAAGCGGTGTCGAGAAGCGTGTCAACGTTAGCCCACGCATCCAGAATTCGAAGGCCTGCACGATTTATAGTGTGCGGGCTTTTTGCGCTTGACTAACGAACAGTCATCGAAGCACTTTTCCATCCCGCACGGCCGTAAACGCATAAAGCCCGGATAGACCGGGCTTTATGCGTTGAATCTTTGGTTGCGGGGGTAGGATTTGAACCTACGACCTTCGGGTTATGAGCCCGACGAGCTGCCAGACTGCTCCACCCCGCGAAAAAGATTATAGCGCTAAGGGTATGCCAGGTCAAACCGAATTGAAGAATATTGCTACGAATGCGAGTGCGTTGACGTTATTGCAGCGATGCCGGCTTCGCTGGCGCGAACGGATCGGTCCCATGGCGTACCGCTTCCACACAACGCCGATGCTCTTGCGACAAGCGATTCAACAGCGGCAGCAAAATGATGGCCACTGCAGCCCCACCTGCCGCGAGCCAGCCGAGTCCGAAAAAAAGCTTCGTATAAAGCGGCAGCGATTGCAGCGAACCCAGGTCGTTGGACGGCATGCGCGCGAAGTTGGCGACCACGCTGCCCAGATACTGCGACACCCCTGTCGCGACGTAATACGCTCCCATCATGAAACCGCTCATGCGTGCGGGCACATAGTGGGCGATCATCGCGAGGCCCAGTCCGGACACCAGCAGTTCGCCAAGCGAATAGAGCCCGTAGCCGCCAACCATGAACCACGACGACACACGGCCATCGACGGCATAACGGCCGCTGAACGCGAACACGAAAAAGCCCAGCGCAACCACCATGAAACCCAGCGCGTACTTCGCGGCGATGGGGATATCGCGGCCGCTATTCGCGAGCCGCGTATAAGCGATCGCGAGGAACGGACTCAGCAGCATGATCCAGAGCGGATTCAATGCCTGGAATTGCGCCGCGCTCCATGAGAACAAGGTCACGTTGAAGAGCGTGAACGATGCGTCCACGTTGCGCAGCGCGAACAAGGTCAGTGAGGTGGACATCTGCTGATAAAAGATGAAGAACAGAACGACCTGCAGCGTAAGGATCAGCGCAGCGAGCAGACCAGCACGTTCGCTTCGATCGCATTTCAAAAGCATCCAGCCAAAGATCACGAGAACAGCGACACCTGCTGCATATACGCAGATCGCGGCCACCTGTTCGTTCTGCAGCACGAATACGGTCGCGAGACCGAGGGCCACGCCGCCCACCGCGACGGCGGCAAAGCGACGCCACCTCATGGGCTCGTCGTCCGGAGCGGAGCCGATGTGCCCGACCGTACGCCGCATCATCATGAAATTGATCAAGCCCAGCACCATGCCCGCGAAACACACGGCGAAGGCTGCGTGCCAGCCCCAGTGATCCTTTATCCACGGCGTTGCGAGCATCGAAATGGTCGAGCCGATATTGACCGACATGTAGTAGATGGTGAACGCGCTGTCGAGGCGCGCATCATCGCCTTCGTAAATACGCCGCACGAGATTCGCCGCGTTCGCCTTGAAGAGGCCGTTGCCGACCACGATCACACCAAGCGCTGCGTACAGGTACCCCAATGAATCGAACGGAATGGAGAGCATCAGATAACCCGATGCCAAAACGCATGCGCCAAAGATCATCGTGCGCCGCGCACCCAGCACCTTGTCGCCGATCCAGCCGCCTATTGCCGGCGCCGAGAACACGAGCGCGGTAAACGCGCCCCATGTGAGGTTCGCATGGGAATCGGCGAAACCGAGTTTGTCGATCATGAACAGCACGAGCAATGCAGCCATGCCGTAATAACCGAAACGCTCCCACATCTCGATCAGGAAAACGGTCGTGAACGAGCGCGTCTGAGACGCGCCGGACGGATGTGGAGTCATGGGTAATTCTCGATAAAGGTTGGACGGCGCGCCTGCCTTTGAATCGTTCACGACCCATACGCCCGACAGGCGATGTGGCGCAAAAACGTAGTCGATTCATTAATACAGGAGTCCGATACATGGGAAGCCGCGATTATCCCAGCACCCTTTGGAAATGTGTGGCAAAGGCTTGCACATACAGCGTTCAGTTTTTTGAGATTAAGGCGGGGCCGGTAAGTTACCGCTCCGCTGCTTTTTTTAAACTCGTGGTAACTTTGTGTCTTCAATCCACCCTCAGGTTGCATCGATATGAACACTATCAAGGCGATTCTCACCGGTCACACACGCGGTCTCGGTGCGGCGCTGACCAACCTCATGCTGTCGCGCGGCATTGCGGTGCTCGGAGTATCGCGCACACGCAGAAATACGCCCGCTTCACCCGTCTTGCAGGAAGTCGAACTCGATCTCGCGAATCCTGCCGCGCTCGGCGAATGGCTTGGGACTGAGACCCTC
The DNA here is from genome assembly GCA_036009385.1 of Caballeronia sp. Classification (GTDB taxonomy): domain Bacteria; phylum Pseudomonadota; class Gammaproteobacteria; order Burkholderiales; family Burkholderiaceae; genus Caballeronia. Next base: position 1,070 of record DASYLW010000515.1, on the reverse strand, counting down.
GCCCGGTTTGTCGATGGCGCGCATACCGTGCTGCTCATCAACAATGCCGGCATGTTGCAACCCGTGGGGGCAATCGAAGGGCACGACGTGAACGCAATCGGGCGTTCGGTGAGCCTGAATGTTGCGGCGCCATTGATGTTGTCCGCAGCGGTGGCGGCAGCAAGCCCATCGGCTTCTGATCGGCGCATCGTGCATATTTCGAGCGGCGCAGCCCGCAATGCGTATCCCGGCTGGAGCATCTATTGCGCGACGAAGGCAGCGCTCGATCATCACGCGCGCGCGGTCGCGCTGGATAACAACCGGGCGTTGAGAATATGCAGCGTTGCACCGGGTGTGGTCGATACCGACATGCAAGCCGAGATTCGCGGCACGGGTCTGGAGCACTTTCCGTTGCGGGACAAGTTCGAAGAACTCAAACGCAGCGGCCAGCTTTCTTCCCCGGCCGACGCGGCGCGAAAAGTGCTCGACTACGCGTTGAGCGATACGTTCGGCGACATGCCCCTAGTCGACGTACGCGATTTGTCGTGATGGCCTGAGTGAGTGCCCGCGTCAGTATCCTCGTGAACGGCGTGCTGCGAAAGCGCATCGGCGGCGGCGTTGCGGGCGCGGGGAATCCACTGAAGGCGAACATCGGCGAGTTGCGCGATCAAGCCGCGCGCCTGCGCCGCGTAGGTGCTTAGCGCGGGCGCACTGCTGGCTTCGTCGCGAAGCACGTCTTCAATGACGACCTGACTGTCGCCATGAATCACCAACTTGGCGGGCGCCGGCCTTCGTGATACCGCGGCTTCGAGCACCGCGATCAGCGCAAGATATTCTGCCTCGCAACTGTCGCCATGACCGGCCCGCGCGCTGATTTTCACGACGTCGCCGTCCGGGCCTTCCAGCACACCGCCAATGCCGATCTTGCCAGGATTCGGACGGGCCGAACCGTCGAACCAGGCGTACCAGGCGACGGCATCACGGACAGCGGATTGCACTTTTCTAGCCGCGCGCGCGGCTGCGCGTTCTTCTTCACGATGATGTCGCGCCTGTTCTGCCGCAGCTCTTTCCCGACGCCGCGCGCTCACGAG
>DASYLW010000514.1:0-4864 GCA_036009385.1 Caballeronia sp. | reverse complement strand
ACCTGGTGAGGTGCGTCTTTCAGTCCGTAACCTGACGCGTGACGGCGTGTTCAAGAACGTTTCTTTCGACGTCCGCGCAGGCGAGATCGTGGCGCTGGCGGGGCTCGTTGGCGCGGGGCGCAGCGAGGTGGCGCGCGCGATTTTCGGCATCGACCCGGTGAATGCGGGCGAGGTTCACATCGCCGGCAAGCCGTTGCAACTCGGCCGGCCGCAAGCGGCGGTTCGCGCAGGGCTCGCGCTGGTGCCCGAGGACCGCCGCGCGCAAGGTCTCGCTCTGGAACTGAGCATTGCGCGCAACGCGTCGTTGACAGTGCTTGGGCGCCTTGTCAAACACGGGCTGATCTCGTCACGCAGCGAAAATTCGCTCGCCGCCGACTGGGGTAAGCGCCTGCGGCTCAAGGCGAGCGATCTGGACGCACCCGTGGGGACGTTATCGGGCGGCAACCAGCAGAAGGTCGTGCTCGGAAAGTGGCTGGCTACAGGGCCCAAAGTTCTGATCATCGACGAACCGACCCGCGGCATCGATGTCGGGGCCAAGGCGGAGGTGTATCGAACCCTCGCAGAACTGGTGAGCGAAGGCATGGCAGTCCTGATGATTTCAAGCGAGTTGCCCGAAGTGCTCGGCATGGCCGATCGCATTCTTGTCATGCACGAAGGGCGCATCAGCGCCGACATTGCACGGGCCGATGCAAACGAAGAGCGCGTGATGAGCGCAGCACTCGGCGCCTCGCCGTCCATGTTGGGGAAGGCGGCATGATGACCCGACATTCTCCCGCCATGCCAGCCGTGCAAGCGCCCAAGCCCAAACGACGCAACCTGTTGGCGGACCTCGTACGCAGTCGCGAGGCGACCTTGTTTGTCGTGTTGATTGCGCTGGTCGCCGCGACCGCCGCGGTGAAACCCGAGTTCCTGAACCTGCAGAATCTGCGCGACGTCCTGCTCAACGTATCCATCATCGGCTTGCTCACCGCAGGCATGACGGTGGTGATGCTGATGCGGCACATCGACCTGTCGGTGGCGTCTGTTGTGGGCGTCAGCGCGTATTCGGTGGGCAGTCTCTTCGTGATGTTTCCGCAGATGCCGATCCCGGTTGCAATGCTCGCGGGCGTCGCCATCGGCATGGCGATCGGCGCGGTGAACGGCACGCTGATCACATTCGGACGCGTGCCTTCGCTAGTGGCCACGTTGTCGACGCTGTACATAGTGCGTGGTGCCGATTACGCCTGGGTTCACGGCGGCCAGATCAATGCGACCAGTCTTCCCGATGCGTTTTCGCGCATTGCAACGGGTTCGCTGCTCGGCTTGCCGAACCTGGTGCTGATAGCGGTGGTCGTGCTGTTCGCGATCGGCGTCTATCTCAAGCAATATCGCGGCGGGCGTGAGCATTATGCGATCGGGTCGAATCCGGAAGCTGCGCGGCTGGCCGGTATTCGCGTGGAACGCCGCGTGATGATCGGCTTCCTGTTGTCGGGCGCGATTGCGGGCTTGGCTGGCGTGCTGTGGCTGGCGCGTTTCGGCACCGTGGAAGCGAGTACGGCGAAGGGCATCGAATTGCAGGTGGTTGCTGCAGCCGTGGTGGGCAGCGTGGCGATCACGGGTGGCGTGGGCACCATCCTCGGTGCGACGCTCGGTGCGCTCGTGCTTGGCGTGATCAACATTGCGCTAGTGGTGTTGCGTGTATCGCCGTTCTGGCAGCAGGCCATTCAAGGAGTGCTGATCGTCGCGGCGATCACGCTCGATACACTGCTCGCGCGCTCGGTCGCGCGCCGCATGATGAGGAAACGCGATCATGGCTAAACCCGATTCTGCGCTTGCATTGACCAGGCGCCGGCACCTCTCGTGGGAAAGCATGCTGGTAGTTGTGCTCGTGCTGGGACTGATTCTCGGCCGCGTGTTGTCGCCCATGTTCCTCTCGAGCGCCAACCTTTCCAACATGCTCGCTGACTTCACCGAAATCGCCCTGATCGCCTTGCCGATGACATTGATCATTGTCGCGGCTGAAATCGATCTGTCGGTGGCGTCCGTGCTCGGTGCATCGAGTGCGCTAATGGGCGTGCTCTGGCACATGGGCCTGCCCATGCCGCTCGTGATTGCCATTGTATTGGTCGCGGGAACGCTAGCCGGCCTGTTCAACGGGCTCGTGATCGTGCGCTTTAATCTTCCTTCGCTTGCCGTCACCATCGGCACCCTGGCGTTGTTTCGCGGCCTGGCGTACGTGCTGCTCGGTGACCAGGCTGTCGCGGATTTTCCGGCGTCCTACACAGCGTTCGGGATGGATACGGTTGCAGCGTTCCTACCCATGCCGTTTGTTCTCGTCATCATCGGAGCCGTTGTTTTCACTGTGCTGTTGCAAGCTATGCCATTCGGCCGCGGCCTCTACGCGATCGGCGCGAATCCCGTTGCCGCGCAATTTTCCGGTATTGACGTGGCGCGCACGAAGCTCAAGCTTTTCATGCTGTCCGGTGCAATGAGTGCGCTCGCGGGCGTGGTCTACACTTTGCGCTTCACAAGCGCTCGTGGAGACAACGGCGAGGGCTTCGAACTGTCGGTGATCGCGGCCGTGCTGTTCGGGGGCGTGAGCATTTTCGGTGGACGCGGGTCCATGATCGGCGTGCTTCTGTCGTTGCTGATCATTGGCGTATTGCGCAATGCGTTGACGCTCTCGGATGTATCGAGCGAGACGCTGACCATTGTGACCGGTGGTTTGTTGTTGTCGTCGGTGCTGATTCCGAATCTTGTTGCACGTTGGCGTGTCATGCGCGAAAAGCGCTTGATGACGCAGACGCTTATCTGAAGCTTGGCTTTTTAAAACCAGCGTGAAGACTCCGGCCATTGATTGAACCGGAGCAGCGCGCGACATCAGGAGACACAAGCATGTTCAAACCCTTTAAGTCCATTCGCGGCCGGGCGCTATATGCCGCGCTGATCGCGGTGTCCGCGGCGGCGATGATTCCAGTCAGCGCGAACGCAGCAGATCTGAAAAAAGACCTGAAAATAGCGTTCCTGCCCAAGCAGATCAACAACCCGTACGAAGTGATTGCTGACGACGGCGGGCTGGCGGCGATCAAGGAGATGGGCGGCCAGGGCAAGGTGGTCGGACCATCGGATGCCGGTGCGTCGTCGCAGGTTCAGTACATCAATACGCTGATCACGCAGCGCCAGGACGCGATCGTGATCGCCGCGAACGATGCCAACGCGGTTGTTCCGTACCTGAAGAAAGCGATGGCGCAAGGGGTGAAGGTCGTTACGTTCGACTCGGATACCGCGCCCGATGGCCGCCAGATTTTCGTCAATCAGGCTAACTCGGAAGGGATCGGACGGGGACAGGTGCAGTTGATGTCGAAGCTGATAGGAGGCGAAGGTGAATTCGCGATCCTCTCCGCCACGCCGAACGCCACGAACCAGAACACCTGGATCAAGTGGATGGAGGACGAACTGAGGAAGCCGGAATACTCGAAGATGAAACTGGTGAAGATTGCCTACGGTAACGACGACGACCAGAAGTCGTTTGTCGAAACGCAGGGTTTGTTGCAGGCGTACCCGAACCTGAAGGGCATCATTTCCCCGACGACCGTGGGTATCGCAGCAGCGGCGCGTTATATCTCGACATCGCCGGCCAAGGGCAAGGTCATGGTGACCGGACTGGGTACGCCGAATCAGATGCGCGCGTTCATCAAGAACGGCACGGTGAAGGCGTTCCAGTTGTGGGATCCGGGTCAACTCGGCTACCTCGCGGCCTATGCGGCGGCTAACCTTGCTTCAGGCACGATCACGGGCAAGGAAGGCGATAGCTTCGACGCAGGCAAACTGGGCAAGCGCACAGTGGGCAAAAGCGGCGAAGTCGTGCTTGGACCGCCGACCACGTTTGATTCTTCGAATATCGACAACTTCAATTTCTAGTGCGGGGTTCTTTCAAAGACGAGAGATTCATCTGCAAGAAAAAAACGCCCTTCGGGGCGTTTTTTGTGGCGAAGGGGCTAATGCGGGGCTTCGAGTCGGAGCCCGGACGCTGACGTCGGCGGCCCGGGCAACGGCCGGCACTTGCGCGGCGAGTTGTTGCTTGTGGAGACCGACAAGCTCGGCTTCGTCTTTCAGCGCTTTCTGCACCGCGGGACGCGCTTCAATGCGCGTGATATAGGCCATCAGGTTTTTCCGATGATCGAGCTTGACGCCGGAGCGCTCGTGCCAGAGTGTTGCCCAAACGTACGCGTCGGCTACTGTGAACTGGTCACCGGTCAAATAAGCGCGGCCGCCGGCCAGACGTGCATCCAGGACACCGTAGGCCGTGAGCAGCTTGTTGGTGGTGAACTCAATTCCTGCCGCGGTCATCAGCTTGCGCATCAGCGGGATATGTTTTTGCGCGATCTCCGTTGCGATAAACGTCAGGAGCTGATCCATCCGGACCCGTTCCAGCGAACCGTGCGCAGGAATAAGGCCTGACCCGGGATGCTGGTCCGCCAGATATGACGTAATGATGGTGGTTTCCGTCAAACTGTCCTTCCTCTCGTTGTCGAGCGCAAGGACGGGCACGTACTGCAGTGTATTAACGTCAGTGAAACGGGAGCCGTCCGACGTGGACTTTCCGAATACGTCGAAGTGGACCAATTCTGGAGACAGGCTGGCGGCATCAACCGTGCGCAACGGTTTTTGTTCGCCTTCACGATACTCGACAACGTGACGCGACGGGGTTCAGCAAGACGCAGGTCTGCAGTGACCACGGGAGGCAACGCTTGTTCGACCGCACATTCGTCGAACGGGTTAAGCGACATCTTGAGGCCTGCTGTATCGACGCTGCCTGCGGAGTGATACGAACGCGCACGTTGGCATCGACGACCCGTTTCACGGGGACGAGAATTTTCATGAT
>DASYLW010000513.1:0-19008 GCA_036009385.1 Caballeronia sp. | reverse complement strand
ATTGTCATTTATGTTTTAGATCGATCGATTTAGAATATCGTAACGAAAATGGAATGGCAATCTCGCCGGGCTCAAGGGAGTAATGGACTGCATGGCAAGGCCAAGAGAGTTCGACGAAGCCGCCGTGCTCGACGCCGCGGTCCTGTGTTTCTGGAACCGTGGCTACGAAGCCACTTCGGTTCGTGAGCTGGCAGACAGCATGGGCATCACGGGCGCGAGCCTCTACAACGCGTTTGGTGACAAACACGCGCTATATGGAAAGGCGTTGGCCCACTACGTGTCGCGAAGCGTGGAAGACCGTGTCCGGCGTTTCGAAGGGACGTTATCGCCGCTTCAATCGATCAAGGCCTTCTTCGATGAAATCGTCCACCGCTCACTCAGCGACAAGGACCGAAAAGGCTGCATGCTGGTGAATTCGGCACTCGAAATGGCCCCGCACGATCCCGAGTTCCAGCGGGTCGTGGCTGGCGTGCTGGCGAAGCTCGAAGCTTATTTCGGCCGCTGCGTGGCCGCAGGTCAGCAAACTGGCGAGATATCATCCGCGCAACCTGCTGAAGACTTCGCGCGTCTCTTGCTGGCAGTCTTGCTGGGCATCCGGGTACTCGCGCGTAGCCGGCCGGAACCCGCATTGCTGGAAGGACTCTTGCGACCGGTGCTCGCGTCGCTCGATGGCGGGACGTTTTCCGGATAACTGAGCGGCCGCCCTGGTATCGCTCTTCATCACCTCGCTGACCTTTTCCAGAGGTCACGCTGTCACTGCATCTGGCCGCTCGCAGCAAAAAAATAACTCGCTGTAACCGGCCGGCCTTCTTCGACGAACTAACTTACACAAGCGCACTGCTTGACCGCTTTCGGGCGCTTGAAAAATTTCGTTTGGCGATGTAACCGAGTTGGTAACCGAAACGAATTAACTAGCAACTAACGACACGCTTTGAGCGCCTCTTGTCGACGACAAAAGAGCGCATCAACAAGGCAATGAAAGCAAGTCCTGGAGGCCCTGATGAACGCAACACCTGAAGCCGCGCGCATAAGCACTTCCTCGAGGACTATTCAGCCTGTCTGGGTACGGATTACGCATTGGCTGAATGCACTCGCGGCGATTCTGATGATGTTGTCGGGATGGCGGATCTACGACGCGTCGCCCGTATTCAAGGGTTTTGTGATTCCGCCCGGTATTACGTTGGGCGGATGGCTTGGCGGTGCGCTGCAATGGCACTTCGCGGCCATGTGGCTGTTGTTCTTCAACGGTCTCTTTTATCTCGCCATGAACATTGTCACGGGGCGCATCGCCGCCAAGTTTTTTCCGCTCTCGCCACGCGCAATCTCGCACGACCTGGGCGAAGCGCTCAAGGGACATTTATCGCACGCCGACCCGAGCAAGTACAACGCAGTGCAGAAGTTCGCGTACTTGTTCGTGATGCTTGATATTACCGTGCTGATCCTGTCCGGCCTCGCTATCTGGAAGTCGGTGCAGTTTCCGCTGTTGCGCGAACTGATGGGCGGCTATGACTTTGCGCGCGTTGTGCACTTCTCGGCCATGTCGTTGCTGGCGGCGTTCATTGTGGTGCATCTAGTGATGGTGTCACTGGTGCCGCGCTCGCTGCTCACCATGATCCGTGGCCGCTGATTCAGCCATGCGCCGACCGGCTAAAAGATAACCTAAGGACTCGAGGAATCTCGATCATGAAACCCGTGAAGCCAAACCGCGTGAGCGTAGACCGCGAGTCGCTGATCATCGACGTTCGCCGCGAACTCGACATGCCGTCCCGCCGCCTCTTCGGCAAGCGCATTGTGACGCTCGGCGGCCTCGCGATGCTGGCCGGTTGCAGCATCTCGGACGACAAATCTGTCGAGACCTTCCTCAGCCGCGTTTCTCGCCTGAACGATACCGTGCAAGGCTGGCTCTTCGATCCGGATCGTCTGGCGCCGACCTATACGGAAGCGCAGATCACGCGGCCGTTTCCGTTCAATGCGTTCTACGGCGTTGACGACGTTCCTGTCGTCGATGGTTCCGACTTCCGCCTGAAAGTAAGCGGATTGGTGCAGAACGAGAAAACGTGGACCTTGCCCGAGCTTTACGCGTTGCCGAAAGCCGAGCAGATCACGCGGCATATCTGCGTTGAGGGATGGAGCGCGATCGGGCGTTGGGGCGGCACACCGTTCTCGGAGTTCCTGAAGCGGGTAGGGGCGGACACATCGGCGAAATATGTCGGTTTCAAGTGTGCGGACGATTACTACGAAAGCATCGACATGCCGACTGCCTTGCATCCGCAGACGCTGCTGACGTTCACCTTCGATGGCCAGCAATTGCCGCCAAAATATGGTTACCCGATGAAACTAAGGATGCCTACGAAGTTAGGCTATAAAAATCCGAAGCACATCATGGAGATTTTCGTCACGAATAAATTCCCTGGCGGCTATTGGGTCGATCAGGGCTACAACTGGTTCGGAGGTTCCTGACGTCACGAAAAGAATCGAGACATCTCGCGGCGTCAGGTACTTCGATTCACCCCGGCACGACCGGATACTTTTACTCCAGCAAGAGGTTGATATGAAACTGTTCATCACTGCAGCACTCGCAGCAACGTTGGCCCTGAGCGGCTCCATGGCATTCGCCCAGGCAAGCGACGCAATGGCGCACGATTCGATGGCGAAGGACAGCATGTCCAAGGACGCAATGTCGAAAGACTCGATGTCCAAGGACGCGATGAAAAAGGACGACAAGATGAAAAAGCACGACGCAATGGGCATGGGCCATCCTGCTTCGGGCGCGATGGCGCAGTAATCCGCGCACTAATCCGCGCGGTAATCTCCGCAAGCATCGAAAGCGGTTCTGCGGGTGTGCTTGAACCGCTTTCGATTGCACCTCCACCTTCCGTTGATGGTCTCGGCATCGGCGTGATCAATTGGCCTTGGCTTCGCTACACTGCCCATTCCGCACGGGGTGTCAGCAGGCCGCTATCCCAATGCGACCATCCTCGCAGTTAAGCGTCACTCGGCCCGCCGCCATTCTCATTCCCATCTTCTTCGAACCTAACCCCCGGATTTTTGGCGGGTTTTAATCGGGATCGGGCGATCCTGGGACAGTCGCGCATGTGGCATTTATCCGCCGAGTGCGGCATGTCCGCCACATTCGCCCCCAAACCGGTCATTTTGATAAACAATAACGGCACCGCACGAACTCGTGAGCCTCGAAACCAACGCCGCCGATGCCCGATTACCGTCTGCTTAGAATCTCTCCTGAAACGCACCGCGTCGCGATCGACCTGGTCTACGCAACCAATCGCAACCTGACGGGCAAGCCGATCTACAAGACGGCACATTGCTTGCTCCTCGCTCCCGCCGAAGCCGCCCTGAGGAAAGCTGTCGAGCTGGCGGGCAACATTGGCATGACGCTGAAAATATTCGATGCGTATCGCCCGCCGCAAGCCCAACAGGTGCTCTGGGACTTCCTTCCCGATCCAACCTACATAGCAGACCTCAAGCGCGGCTCGAACCATAGCCGCGGCACGGCGGTCGACTTGACACTGGTCGACGCGCAAGGCCGGGACCTCGATATGGGCACCGGTTTCGACGAGATGTCGATCGCTTCAGAGCATTTCCATCCCGGTTTGCCGGAGCATGTGCAACGCAACCGGACGTTGTTGCTTGGCGTGATGCACGGCGCTGGGTTTACCCATATCCCCAGCGAGTGGTGGCATTACGAATTGCCCGGCTCGCGCGCACTGGACCTCATCGACAACGCCGACAGCGGGCCCTTGCGGCTGATGTAGCCACACGCAGCAACCGCACTGAACACGCAGAACATCTCATCAACCTCTCACGGAGCGAGTATGAAACGGGTATTGTGCAACGCGCTGGCAGCCATCGCGGCAGCGTCTACTCTGATGCTTGCCGGCACGCGAATCGCCGAAGCGGCCACGCCGAAGGACATGCTGGTCATGGCCACTTTACTCGATGAATTCACCACGCTCGACCCGGGCGAGATCTACGAACTGGTGCCGCAGGAATATGTCGCCAATACCTACGACCGCCTGATTCGCGTCGATCTGAAAGATCCAGCCCGCTTCAATGGTGACGTTGCCCAATCGTGGGCCGTGAGCCAGGACGGACTCACCTTCACCTTCAAGATTCGCCCAGGCCTCAAGTTCCACTCGGGTAATCCGCTGACCGCTGACGACGTCGCGTGGTCGATCCAGCGCACCGCCTTACTCGACAAAGGCGCAGCCGCCGTGTTGGCCGGCATTGGGTTGACGAAGGAAAACGCGCTGCAGAACGTGAAGAAAATCGACGACAGTACGGTGTCTGTCACCACCGACCAGAAGTACGCGCCCACGTTCGTGTTGAACGTGCTGGGCTCGTGGCCGGCTTCCGTGCTCGACAGAAAGCTGCTTGAATCGCATGCGAAGGGTAACGACTTCGGCAACGAGTGGCTCAAGACGAACGAGGCGGGGTCAGGTGCCTACAAGCTGGTCAAGTGGACCGCGAACGACAGTATTGTGCTGCAGCGTTTCGATGGTTATCGCGTGCCGCTTGCAATGAAACGCATCGTGCTGCGGCATGTGCCCGAAGCATCGAGCCAGCGCCTGATGATCGAGAACGGCGATATAGATATCGCGCGTGACCTGAGTTCCGACGATCTCGCGACGCTGACAAAGAAGGGCACGATTCGCGTGACGTCCGTGCCGCAAGCAACGCTGATGTACCTTGGCCTGAACAACAAGAACCCGAATCTGGCGAAACCCGATGTGCAGGAAGCCATGAAATGGCTGATCGACTACAACGGCATTCAGCAGAACATCGTTCGGACAACATACAAGGTGCACGAGACCTTTCTGCCCGAAGGTTTCCTCGGGGCGTTGAACACCAATCCGTACCAACAGGACGTAGCGAAGGCAAAAGCGCTGCTGGCAAAAGCCGGTGTACCGAATGGCTTCGCGGTGAAGATGGATGTGCGCAACGACTCCCCATACGGTGAGATTGCGCAGGCGGTGCAGGCGAACCTGGCGCAAGGCGGAATCAAGGTTGAGCTGATTTCAAGCGATAACAAGCAGACCCTCGGCAAGTATCGCGCGCGTCAGCATGACATTTATATTGGCGAGTGGTCGGCGGATTACATCGATCCGCATAGCAACGCGCAGGGTTTCGCGTGGAATCCGGACAACTCCGACAAATCGTCCTTCAAGATGCTGGCGTGGCGCAATGCGTGGGACATTCCGCAATTGACGAAGGAGACTCAGGCGGCGCTGGAGGAATCATCAACGGCAAAACGCGCTCAACGCTATGAGGCGATGCAGAAGGAATTTCTCGCGAACTCGCCGTTCGTGATCATGTTCCAGAAGGTCTCGCAGGTCGCGGCGCGACCGGGCGTGACGGGTCTGGAAGTTGGGCCGATCTTCGACCTCGTGTCGTATCGTGACGTGAAGAAACAGTGAGCGTGGCCGCACAACTCACCGCGTTCCAGCGCCTGCAGCTACTGCTCACCCGTCACGCCGGCGTGCGCCGGATATGGCTGTTCGTGCGTTGGCTGCTGATGCTCGCCGTAACCTTCATCGGGTTGCTCGGGGTGACGTTTTTCATCGGCAGGAAGATTCCGATTGATCCGTTGCTTGCGATGCTGGGCGAGCGCGCGTCGGCGCAGGCGTATGCAACGGCGCGCGTGGCGCTCGGGCTCGACAAGCCCTTGATCGTCCAGTTCCTGATTTATGTACGCGATGTTCTGCACGGTGACCTGGGCATGTCGCTGCTGACGTCGAACCCGGTGATAGACGACATCAAGCGCGTCTTCCCCGCCACGCTTGAACTAGCCACGCTGTCCACGTTCATTGGCATCGTGATTGGCGTTCCACTGGGCGTGGCGGCCGCTGTGCGGCATAACCGCTGGATCGATCACATTGCGCGTTTCATCGGCCTGGCGGGCAGCTCGCTGCCGGTGTTCTGGCTCGCGCTGATGGGCTTGCTGCTGTTCTACGCCAAATTGCATTGGGTATCCGGGCCGGGGCGCATAGACCCGCTATACGACGGTCTGGTCGATACCCGCACGGGCAGCCTGCTGGTTGATTCCATCCTGGCGGGCGAATGGGACGTGCTCAGGAATGCGCTCTCTCACATCGTGTTGCCTGCGGCCATTCTCGCGTTCTATTCCATCGCTTACCTGAGCCGTATGACGCGATCTTTCATGCTCGAACAGTTGAGTCAGGAATACATCGTGACCGCGCGTGCAATGGGCTTAAGCGAACGTCGCGTGATCTGGCGCCACGCTTTCGGCAACATCGCCGTACCGCTCCTGACGGTGATTGCACTTGCTTATAGTTATCTTCTTGAAGGTTCCGTGCTGACAGAAATCGTGTTTGCGTGGCCGGGCATAGGCTCCTATCTCACGGGCGCGTTGCTCAACGCCGACATGAACGCGGTGCTGGGCAGCACGCTCGTAATAGGCGCCACGTTTATCACGCTCAATCTGCTGACCGACGCGCTGTATCGCGTGTTCGATCCGCGTGCCCGATGACTGCCAAAGGCTCATGACGTGCTTCCATCCACAGACAATTCCACTCACACAATGAAGCCGGCGCGCAAAGAGTGGCGTGCGTGGCTTCTCACCGATACCCCCGCTTCGCGCAGGCAGGCTGCGTTAGGCCTGGCCTACCGTCGCTGGCGGCGTTTCGCGAGCAACCCGCTGAGTGTGTTCGGGCTGGTGATCCTGACATTGATGATCGTGTTCGCCGCGATCGGCCCGTTATTGCCGCTGCACGATCCCTTGCGGCAAGTGCTTGGCGACCGGCTGTTGCCGCCCGGTTCCCCATCGCACTGGTTCGGTACCGATCAACTCGGCCGCGACATCCTCGCGCGGCTCGTGATCGGCTCGCGCCTGACGTTGAGCATCGCGATCCTGGTCGTGGTGCTGGTCGTGCCGGTGGGTTTGCTGATCGGTACAACGGCGGGATGCTGCGGCGGTTTCGTCGATACCGTCCTGATGCGCCTGACCGATATCGCGCTAGCCTTCCCGAAGATCGTGCTGGCGCTTGCGTTCGCGGCGGCGCTCGGGCCGGGCGTGATCAACGCCGTGATTGCTATCTCGATCACCGCGTGGCCGCCGTATGCACGCCTCGCGCGCGCTGAGACACTGCGGCTGGTGCAGGCCGATTTCATCCACGTGGCGCGCTTGCAAGGGGCGTCGTCCATGCGGATCTTGCTGCGTTATATCGTGCCGCTGTGTTCGTCGTCGGTGATCGTGCGCGCGACGCTCGACATGGCCGGCATTATCCTGACGGTCGCGGGACTCGGTTTTCTCGGGCTCGGTGCCCAGCCGCCGAGTCCGGAGTGGGGTTTCATGGTGGCGTCCGGGCGCGGCGTGCTGCTCGACGCGTGGTGGGTCGCAACCATTCCCGGCATCGCCATCCTGCTCGTGAGTCTTGCGTTCAACCTGCTCGGCGATGGTCTGCGCGATGTCTTCGATCCCCGTCAAGGAGGCTGACATGCAAGCCGATACCCTCTGTGAGATCGATAACCTGCGCATTGCATTCGAGGGCCATGACGGCGCGTTGACCGAAGCGGTGCGCGGCATTTCCCTGACGCTTGCGAGGGGAGAGCGGCTGGGTATTGTCGGCGAGTCGGGGTCGGGGAAGTCGTTGACCGGACGCGCGCTGCTCGGGTTGCTGCCTGCATCGGCACACTGGTCAGCCGACGCCATGCGCCTCGATAACCACGACCTGCTCGCGATGCGCCCGAAGGAGCGGCGACGCCTTTGCGGCACGCAGATGAGCATGATTTTGCAGGACCCGAAATATTCGCTGAACCCGGTGATGACGGTCGCGCAGCAGATGCGTGAGGCGTTCGGGCGGCAGTCGTCGAAGCTGAATGCGAAAGCCATGCGCGAACGGATTGTCGCCGCGCTGGAGGCCGTGCATATTCGCGATCCGCAGCGAGTGGCCGACGCCTATCCGCACGAGTTGTCGGGCGGCATGGGCCAGCGCGTGATGATTGCCATGATGGTTTCATCGGGCCCCCAGTTGCTGATCGCCGATGAACCGACCAGCGCGCTCGATGTGCTCGTCTCCATGCAGGTGTTGTCGGTGCTCGACGAGATGATTGCGAAGCACAACACCGGGTTGATCTTCATCAGCCACGACTTGCCGCTGGTGATGTCGTTCTGCGACCGCGTGTTGGTGATGGTTGGCGGACGGGTGGTCGAAACGTGCGCGGCGCGCGATCTTGCCCACCCGCAGCATCCGTACACGCGGGGTTTGCTGGCCGCGAGTCCGCCGCTGCGCAACCCGCCCGACGAACTGCCGGTGCTGCAACGCGATCCAGCATGGTTCGCCGAGGTCACGCCATGATCGAAGCAAACGGGGTACAGGTACGCTTTAAAACGAAAACCGGTTTCGCCGATGCAGTTCGCTCGGCGACGTTTCATGTCGGCGAAGGGGAGGTGTTCGGGCTCGTCGGGGAATCGGGTTCCGGCAAATCCACGCTCCTGCGCGCACTGACCGGGCTCGTACCTATCGCCAACGGATCGATGCGGATTGGTCGTCATACGCTTGGCAAACACATCGATCGTGCCTTCAGGCGTGAAGTGCAGATGGTGTTCCAGGACCCGTACGGATCGCTGTATCCGCGTTTCACCGTGGACCAGACGCTGCGCGAACCGCTTACGATCAACGGCATGGACCGCCACGATGCGCGCATTCTCGACGCATTGCGTGAAGTCGGTCTTGGCCCCGCGTTCCGGTTCCGGTATGCACATCAATTGTCGGGCGGCCAGCGTCAGCGCGTGGCGATTGCCCGGGCGTTGATCGTGGAACCGCGCGTACTGCTGCTCGACGAGCCGACGTCCGCACTCGACGTCTCCGTGCAGGCGGAAATACTGAACCTGCTGCGGCGCTTGCATCGCGAACGCCATCTCACGATGATCCTCGTCAGTCACAACATGGCGGTGGTCGGATTTTTATGCCAGCGGGTTGCGGTGATGCGCGATGGCGAGATCGTTGAGCAGCTTCCCATTGAGGCCGTCCGCGAGCAGAACGTGGCGCATGAATACACGCGAAGCTTGTTGCGCGCTACAGAAGGTTATCGACGCAAGGCTAGCGATCCGGCGTAGTCCGTGTTTGTAATGTGCGTTGTCCGGCGCGAACCGGTCGTGCGCGGGCCGCCTGATAGAATAGCAACTGGTAGTAGGCATCCCCGAAGCGCGTTGCGCCGGGATCGCTCACCCGGCTTCCCACGCAGCCGGCGGCTCATTGAGTGCGAATGACACCGCGAAGCGCAACCCTCAAAACGTGACAGTCCGGCTTGATCTCGCTGCTCGATAACGTTCTTCGTCAAACGTTCGACATGGCGGTCGCCGACACCTAAAACGCCGATGAAACTGCTAGATGCCCTGGTCGAACAGCGAATTTCGGCCGCCGCCGCGCGCGGCGAGTTCGACAACCTGCCCGGTACGGGCGAGCCTCTCGAGTTCGACGACGACGCCCTGGTCCCCGAAGAAGTCCGCGTTGCCAACCGCATCATGAAAAATGCCGGTTTCGTGCCGCCTGCTGTCGAACATTTGCGCGCGCTTCGCGATCTGCAAAGCGAAGCATGCAGCAGCGAAGATCCTGCGGCTCGCCGCAAGCTGCAGGCGAAAATGCTGGCGCTCGACATGGCGCTGGAATCCCTGCGTGGCAGCAGCACCGTCGTGCCGCTTGAGTACCGGCGGCGCATTGCCGAGCGTTTGTCCGAGCGTATGTCGGAGAGCGGCAGGAATGTGCAAGCCGGGGCCACCGAAAAGTGACTCCCACACCCGCAACCGATCTCGCCTTGACGGCTGCCGCTGAACGCGACCGCCGTTTCATGGCGCTCGCGCAAGCTGCCGCGGAGCAAGCGCGTGCGTTGGGCGAAGTGCCGGTCGGCGCGGTTCTGGTGCGTGGAGAGGAGGTCATCGCAACCGGCTTCAATCATCCGATCGGCGCTCATGATCCGTCGGCGCACGCGGAAATGGCCGCATTGCGCGCGGGGTCCCTGGCGCTTGAAAACTACCGGTTGCCGGGTTGCGAACTCTACGTCACGCTCGAACCCTGCATCATGTGCGCCGGCGCGATCATGCACGCGAGGATTGCACGTGTGGTGTTCGGCGCGCACGATCCGAAGACGGGCGCGTGCGGGAGCGTGGTCGATGCCTTCGCCATCGGCAATCTGAACCACCACACAAGCGTTACCGGCGGAGTGCTTGGCAACGAATGCGCTAACGCGCTGCGCAGTTTTTTTGCCGAACGCCGGCGCGCCGTGCGTGAGGCGCGCGATGCCCGCAACGCCGTGCTGCCCGATCCCGCCGATCCTACCGATTCCATCGATCCACTTTCTATTCGCTCATGACCCACCCGGCACGTACCATCGATCTCGTCGCACCTTCGGGTTACCCCGACTCTGAAGTGGTCGGGCGCGCGATGGAACGCCTGCGCGCGCAGGGGCATCGGCTGGAGAATGTATCGGCGGCGCACCGTCGTTATCAACGTTTTGGCGGTACCGACGGTGAACGCGCCGCAGACCTGAACCGGCTCGCGGATTCTGCGCGTCCGCTGCCGGACATCGTGCTGGCGGTGCGCGGCGGTTACGGTGCTACACGCATTCTTCATGGCCTGGATTACGAGGGCTTGCAGCGCCGCTTGCAAGACCAGCCGATCGCAATCGTCGGCCATAGCGACTTCACCGCGATCCAGATGGCGCTGTACGCGCTGGCCGGCGTGAAGACCTTCGGCGGTCCCATGCTCGCTGCCGATTTTGGTGCGGAAGAACCGAGCGCGTTCATGCTGGAGCATTTTTGGAAAGCGATCGCGCACCCGTCGTTCAAGGTGACGAGGCATGTCCCGCAGGTGCAGTCCGTTGATGTCACCGGTATGCTGTGGGGCGGTAATCTGGCGATTATCGCGTCGCTGATCGGCACGCGGTACATGCCGCCGGTGGAGGGTGGGATTCTGTTTATCGAAGACGTGAACGAGCATCCTTATCGCATTGAACGCATGATTTACCAACTGCATCAGTCGGGGATTCTCGCGCGCCAGCAGGCACTGGTGCTGGGCGAATTCACGGGCGGGAAGCTGTCGGAGTACGACAACGGCTATACGTTCGAAACGATGCTTGAACAAGTCAGGTCAGTCATCCGGATCCCAGTCGTGACGGGATTGCAATTCGGGCACGTTCCAGAACTGCTGACGTTGCCGTTCGGCGCGACCGCGCACCTTGTGGCAAGGTCGCATGGTTTTGAAATGAAGCTTTCCGATTATCCGCACCTTGTGTAGCAGCGGATTTCATGCATTCCGAACGAACGCCCGCAAGGGCGTTTTTTTTGTTCAACGCACCGCTTTTGAGCGCCCACGCACGAATAGCATGCATTGGATTGTCAACAAATGGCCCCGCCTATTTATTTCTAATTGCTTAGATAACTCATGGAACGCCTGATAGAAAGGGGTTCTGAGGAACAGGACGACAAAATAACCTCATAACGATCAAAAAAATTCTCCGAAATTGTTGACAGTTTTTATGTCCGTCATAAGATGTATCACATAGAGCGAAGACGATCATGTCCGAAACGAAAGAGAAAGATTTGTCGAAGGTGAGCGTCATCGGCACGGCGGCTTCGGTCGCCGCCGCGACGGCGGAATCGATTGCGGCGAATATTCGCGACGCCATTCTCGAACACCGTCTCGCTCCAGGCGCGAAGCTGACAGAAGCGCAGTTGTGCGAAGTATTCGACGTAAAGCGCGGGACGGTGCGTCTGGCGCTGGCGCAGCTTGGCGCGGAGCGCCTGGTGGATCTTGAACCGAATCGTGGCGCGTTCGTCGCAAGCCCTTCGGTGCAGGAAGTGCACGAAGTGTTCGAGATGCGGCGAATCATCGAAATGGCAGTCGTCGAGCGTATCTGTACGGGGCATGGCACGCGCCGGCTCAAGTCGATCAGCGCGACGATCGGACGTGAACGCAAGGCTTATGAGAGCCACGATTTCTCGTCCTGGATACGGCTGTCTGGCGAGTTCCATAAGGAGCTTGCGCAGCTTACCGGCAACACTGTGCTGTGCGAATGCTTGTCGGGACTGGTGGCGCGCTCCACGCTGATATCGGCGCTGTATGAGTCGCTTGGCAAGAGCTCGTGCAGCTTTGAAGATCATGAGCAGATCCTCCGCGCACTCGATGCCGGTGACGGACCGAAGGCCGCCGAACTGATGGCGCGGCATTTGCAGGAAGTCGAACTGAAGATGCTGGACCGGCCCGCACGCGGCGCGGTCGATTTACGTGAAGTCTTTGCAAAGCCGAAGGTCAGTGAGCGCGATAAAAGCGCCTGATTTTTTAGCCTGGCTTGCAGCAACACCGCGCGACCATTCTCCCGGGCGCGACGTAACACCCGTATCGCCAACACTATCAACATCTGAAAATCGAACGAATTTAGAGACCCCGCATTCAATGAATGCGCGGACTTTCACCATGCCTTTTCCGTGGACGCATGCGCGTTGTTGCGCGTGCTGAGTGGATGATTGCGTCCGGTCGCGGGATTACCCGTGGCTGCCGGACGGCTTAGCCCATACCGACAAGAAAGCGCTGCGCGTTGACCACGCGACGGTGCATATCGCTATACGAAAGCTAGACGAAGTCGACTATTCGCGGCTTGATTGCCGAACTCATTCAAGGAGAAGTCATGGTTCAGTTCAGTGCAACCCCGGGAAGTGCTGCAATACCTTCCTACGGCGACGATTCAGGTAGTAATCCTGAACATCCGGCCGGATACAGCGACCGGCTCTATAACGATGACCTTGCGCCGCTTGAACATCAGACGTGGAACGCGTACAACATCTTTGCGTTCTGGATGTCGGACGTGCATAGCGTCGGCGGCTACGTATTTGCCGGGAGCTTGTTTGCGTTGGGGCTGACGAGCTGGCAGGTGCTGGTTTCATTGCTCGTCGGAATCGGCATTGTGAACCTGCTGTGCAACCTCATCGCCAAGCCGAGCCAGCAGGCGGGCGTTCCCTATCCGGTGGCGTGCCGCGTGACCTTTGGCGTTCTGGGGGCAAACCTCCCGGCGGTGATCCGTGGCTTGATCGCGGTCGCATGGTATGGAATCCAGACCTTTTTGGCGTCGAGCGCGCTGGTGATCGTGGTTCTGAAGTTCATGCCCCAATGGATGCCCTATGCCGACGTTCACAAATACGGTTTCGCCGGGTTGTCGGCAGTGGGCTGGGCCGGGTTCATGCTGTTGTGGGTGTTGCAGGCCGTGGTGTTCTGGCGCGGCATGGAGATGATCAAAAAGTTCATCGACTTCGCGGGTCCGGCGGTCTACGTGGTGATGTTCATCTTGGCGGGTTACATGGTGTGGCGTGCAGGCTGGCGCAACATTGGCCTGAACCTGGGCGGCGTGAAGTATCACGGCCTGGAGGTCGTGCCGGTGATAATCACGGCCATCTCCCTGGTGGTCTCGTACTTCTCCGGTCCCATGTTGAATTTCGGCGATTTCTCTCGTTACTGCCGGAGTTTCAAGAGTGTGAAGAGGGGCAATTTCTGGGGCTTGCCGGTCAACTTCCTGGCGTTCTCGTTGGTGACTGTCGTGACGACTGCCGCTACCTTGCCCGTCTTTGGCCAGTTGATTACGGACCCTGTGGAAACCGTGGGACGTATCGATCAACCGACGGCGGTGATCCTCGGCGCGTTGACTTTCACGATCGCGACGATCGGTATCAACATCGTGGCGAATTTCGTGTCACCGGCTTTTGATTTCTCGAACGTTGCGCCGCGGTTGATCAGTTGGCGGATGGGCGGGATGATGGCCGCCGTGGCGTCGATCTTCATCACCCCGTGGAACCTCTTCAACAATCCTGCGGTGATCCACTACACGCTCGATGTGCTCGGTAGTTTTATTGGCCCGTTGTATGGCGTGCTGATCGTGGATTTCTACCTGATGAAGCGTGGCAAGTTCAAGGTGGAAGAGCTGTACACGACGTCACAAACGGGTCGCTACTGGTATAGCAATGGCGTGAACTGGCGCGCGGTGGCGGCGTTACTGCCGGCGGCGGCTATAGCGGTGGGGTGCGTGATGCTGCCGTCCCTGGAGGGCGCCGGCAACTTCTCGTGGTTCATAGGCGCAGGATTAGGCGCGCTGTTCTACAGGATCATCGCGGACAAGAACTCGGTATCGAATTTCGCTTAATAGAAAATGTGGCGGCGACAGGCAGTCCATCCCACAGGGGTTTCCCGGGATGCGATGGCGAATGGGAGCAACAAGTTCAAGCGAGGTTTTCGGAAACACTATGTAATCCGGACGAAATGAAGCTTGCAGGAACTAAAGGAATAATCAAATGCGCATCAAGCTGATCAACCCGAATACAACGGAACGCATGACCCTGGCGATGGACCGTTGTGCCCGTGAAGCAGCGTCAAAAGAAACGGAGATAGTCTCCGTCAGCGCTTCGATGGGGCCGCCCTCCATCGAGGGTTACTACGACGAAGCGATCGCCTCGCTAGCCTTATTGCAGGAGATTGAAAAGGGTGAGAGGGAGGGCATGGACGGTTATGTCATAGCCTGCTTCGGTGACCCCGCGTTATATGCCGCCAGGGAGCTTTCCCGAGGTCCGGTCATCGGAATAGCGGAAGCGGCAATGCATGCAGCAAGCGTCATCGCACCAAGTTTCAGCGTAGTGACAACCTTGAAACGCACCTGCACGATGTCCTGGCATCTGGCGGAACGCTACGGCATGAAGCGTTTCTGCAAGAACGTCCGTGCGACCGACGTAGCGGTGCTGGACCTGGATATTCCCGGGTCCAGGGCGCGCTCGATCATCATAGAAGAATGTCGAAAGGCCCTGGCGGAAGACGATGCCGAGTCGATCGTCCTGGGCTGCGCTGGCATGGCCGAGTTTTGCCACGAGATTGAAGATGCCATCGGCGCGCCGGTCATCGAGGGCGTGACAACCGCGGTGAAATGGGCGGAAGCGTTGATCGCGCTTAAGTTGCGAACATCGAAACGCGGCGATTATGCCCGCCCGCTAGCGAAGCAGTATGACGGTGCGCTAGCGCCTTTTAGTCCAGGGAAACCCCAATAAAACGCCTGGACCATACATCTCGCCTGACCCGCAATATCTGCGTATGAATATGGGCGCGACGATGTGTTTTCGCTAAACTGACCCATCGTCGCGCGGCGCTGTAAGTCTGTAACCGTGTGCGGCTCCATCGACTTCCACGCACTCATCCAGCCATGTCGAATGAATCGAAGTATCCACGCGACCTGATCGGCTACGGCCGGTACCCCGTGCAGCCGAATTGGCCAGGCAATGCACGCATTGCAGTGCAATTCGTGCTGAATTATGAGGAAGGCGGGGAAAACTGCGTACTTCATGGCGACCCGGCATCGGAACAGTTCCTGTCGGAGATCGTGGGCGCGGCGGCGTATCCATCTCGTCACATGAGTATGGAATCCATCTACGAATACGGCTCGCGCG
Source organism: Caballeronia sp. (assembly GCA_036009385.1). Classification (GTDB taxonomy): domain Bacteria; phylum Pseudomonadota; class Gammaproteobacteria; order Burkholderiales; family Burkholderiaceae; genus Caballeronia. Next base: position 3,554 of record DASYLW010000513.1, on the reverse strand, counting down.
CCGGCGTCTGGCGCATCCTTCGCGAGTTCGAAAAACGGGTCTTGCCGCTTACCGTGTTCGGCGTGGGCATGGCGATCGAGCGTCACCCGGAACTCGGTCGCGCGTTCGTCGAATTAGGGCACGAGATCGCGTGTCATGGGTATCGGTGGATCCATTACCAGGACATGTCGCCGGAGAAAGAAGCGGAGCACATGCGGCTCGGCATGGAGGCCATCGAACGCGTGACGGGCGTGCGGCCGCTCGGCTGGTACACAGGCCGCGACAGTCCGAACACGCACCGGTTGGTCGCGGAGCATGGCGGCTTCCTGTACGACTCGGACTATTACGGCGACGACCTGCCGTTCTGGATGGACGTTGAGGTCAGTGGTGGCACGAAGGCGCCGCAACTGATCGTGCCTTACACGCTCGACACCAATGACATGCGTTTTGCGACGCCGCAAGGTTTCAATACGGCGGAGCAGTTTTTCACCTACTTGCGCGACGCGTTCGACGTGCTCTACGAAGAAGGCAGCGAAGCGCCGAAAATGTTGTCAATCGGCATGCATTGCCGGTTGCTGGGCCGCCCGGGACGCTTCCGTGCGCTGCAACGTTTCCTGGATCACATTGAGCAATACGATCGTGTGTGGGTGACGCGGCGGGTTGATATTGCGCGGCATTGGCGCGAGCATCATCCGTATGAAGGCACGGTGGGAGCGAGCAAGTCATGAGTATCGTGCGGATCACTTTAGACCAACTCAATGCGCTGCCCGCCGGCGCGTTTATCAGCACGCTTTCGGGTATCTTCGAACACTCTCCGTGGGTGGCGGAAGCGGGGCTTTGGAAGCGGCCTTTCACGAGCATCGACCAGCTTCATGACGTCATGACGACGATCGTCGACCAAGCGGGCGAAACGCGGCAACTTGCTTTGATTAACGCCCACCCCGAGCTTGCCGGCAAGGCTGCGGTGCGAGGCGAACTCACGGACGAATCCACACGAGAGCAAAGCGGCGCCGGCCTCAATCTGTGCACTCAGGAAGAATTCGACAGATTGCAGGCGCTTAACGCCGCGTACCGCGAGAAATTTGGATTTCCCTTTATTTTGGCTGTGCGCGGATTCGACCGCCACGGCATTATGGCGAATTTCGAGGCGCGCCTGCATCACGGCCGCGACATCGAGTTGCGCGAAAGTCTTCAACAGATTTACCGGATAGCGCGCTTCAGGCTTGACGATTTGCTTGGTTAATCAACGCTTGAGTATTCGAATTCCTGAACGCAGCGCATCACTTTCAATACCTCCTAAGGAAACATCATGGCCGCCCCCACACTCGACCCCAACGCACCCGAATTCACTCGCCGTTATGTGAACCTCGCCGACCCGCGGTTGGGCGCGCAGGCGCTCGAAGCCAGCGACGAATTTTTCGCACCGAAAGAGCGGATGCTCAATCCCGAGCCGGCTGTGTTTATCGTGGGTAAATACGACAATAACGGCAAGTGGATGGACGGCTGGGAAACGCGTCGCAAGCGGGTGAGCGGATCCGACTGGTGCGTGGTGAAACTGGCGCGTCCGGGTGTGATCAAGGGTATAGATATTGATACCAGCCACTTCACGGGTAACTTTCCGCCGGCGGCGTCTATCGAGGGTGCGCATGTGGTGAATGGCGCGCCGACGCAGGCGACGCAATGGACGGAAGTCGTGCCGTCCATGACGTTGCAGGGGAACACGCATCATTACGTGAATATCGCCAGCGAACAGCCGTTCACGCATCTGCGTGTGAACATTTACCCGGATGGCGGTATCGCGCGGTTGCGTGTGTATGGGCAGCCGCAGCTTGACTGGAGCAGCGCTAGCCGCACCGAGCTATTCGATCTCGGTGCCATGGAAAATGGCGCGTATGTTGTTGGCGCGAACAACCAGCATTTTGGGCCCGCTTCGACCTTGCTGATGCCGGGGCGCGGTGCAAATATGGGTGATGGCTGGGAGACGCGTCGCCGCCGTGAGCCGGGTAACGACTGGTGCATCGTGGCGCTTGCTCAGCCAGGCGTGATCAAGAAGATTGAAGTGGATACGGCGCACTTCAAGGGTAATTACCCTGATCGGTGTTCGTTGCAGGCCGCGTGTGTGAAGGGTGGAACGGACAGTTCGCTTGTCACGCAGGCGATGTTCTGGCCGGCGTTGCTGGGCGAGCAGAAGTTGCAGATGGATAAGCAGCATGTGTTCGAGTCGGAGTTGGCCGCGTTGGGTCCCGTCACTCATGTGCGATTCAATATTTACCCGGACGGCGGAGTATCGCGGTTGCGGTTGTTTGGCACGCTTGTTTGATACCGGCTTGCATGACATGGGTTTTACGATGAAAAAACTGGCGATTGAACCGTTGACCCGGGCGGCGTTTGAACCGTTCGGCGATGTCATTGAGCTTGAGGGTGCGAAGCAGATTCCGATTAATCTCGGGACGACGATTCGTTTCCACGACCTTGCGCGGATTGACGTGGAAGATGAGGGTGGGCGGCCGCTTGTGAATCTGTTTCGCGGGCAGCCGCGAGTGTTGCCGTTTGAGGTTTCGATGCTCGAGCGGCATCCGTTAGGGAGTCAGGCGTTCTTGCCGCTTAACGATCGGCCGTATCTGGTTGTTGTTGCGCCGGCGGGGGAGCTTGATGAATCCGCTATTCGTGGGTTTGTTACTCGCGGATGGCAAGGGGTGAATTATGCCAAGGGCGTTTGGCATCATCCGTTGATCGCACTTGGCGAAGTGAGCGACTTTATTGTGGTGGATCGTGGTGGGGACGGTAATAACCTCAACGAGGTTCAGCTTGATGAGTCGGTTTGGTTAATGGACTGAATTTTCGCTCGCGCTTGGAGGATTGTGTTCGCGGTTCGCGGCGGGTTGCCAGGTTTGTCGATTAGCGGTTCTGGGTCAATGCCGGGTTGCTGCTTTCGGGCTTAGCGGTCTGCTTAGGTTGGCTAATCTCTTTATCACTGTTAGCCACTGTGCGTGGCTAATAGTGATAAAGAGAACAACTAACTGAAGCAGACCGAAAACCTAGAAAGCAGCAACCCGGCATAGACCTAAAACCGCCAAAGCAGAATTCTCGCATCAAACCACTTGCCAACCATTCGCAACGATCAAAACCCAACCGCGCCAGAAGACCTACCCGTCCACCGGCGCGAGCGAAATCCTACTTCAAAGCCCCATCCTGAAACCACGCGGCAATCTTCGACCGCTCGCCATCGGTCATCTGCGTGACATTCCCTAGCGGCATCGCCTTCAACACCACGGTCTGCTGATAAACCCGTTGGGCATTCAATGAAATCGACTCCGGCGTATCCAGCAAAACTCCCGCCGGCGCAGCTCCCATCATCGTCGGATGAGCTGCATGACAGGTCGCACACCGCTGCTGCAAAATAGGCTCAATATCGGCCACACGAATCGCCGGCACACCGGCCACCGGCGCAACCGTCGGCACACTCTTCGGCATGGTCCAGGCAAACGCGCCAAACATCAGCAGCACGCCAATCACGGGCAAATACCACAGCACCTGCCCACGATGCCGCATCACGAAGAACTGTCGAATCAGCG
>DASYLW010000512.1:0-3535 GCA_036009385.1 Caballeronia sp. | reverse complement strand
GCGCTGTCCAAACGCATTACGAAAACCATTTCCCTCAAAACGATCACGTTCAGCTGATCGCCTGTCGTGCCCGCTCATCTTCCCCGCGCGGTCACGCCGGCGGAGGATCTGGCCCAAGCGGGGAAATGTTCACAAAAAGGTTAGTCATGAACGTAGGTCTCGTTGGTTGGCGCGGCATGGTCGGCAGCGTCCTGATGCAACGCATGCAGCAGGAAGGCGATTTCGACCTGATCGAACCGGTGTTTTTCAGCACCAGCAATGCGGGTGGCAATGCGCCGTCGTTCGCGAAAAACGAGACGAAACTCAAAGATGCTACAAGCATCGGCGACCTGAAAAAGTGCGATGCAATCATTACGTGCCAGGGTGGCGATTACACCAATGAGGTGTTCCCGAAACTGCGCGCGGCAGGCTGGAAGGGTTACTGGATCGACGCTGCTTCGTCGCTGCGCATGAAGGATGACGCGGTCATTATTCTCGACCCGGTGAACCTGAGCGTCATCAAGGATTCGCTGGTCAAGGGCGGCCGCAATTTTATCGGTGGGAACTGCACGGTCAGCCTGATGCTGATGGCGCTGGGCGGCCTGTTTAATCAGAACCTGGTCGAATGGACGACTGCCATGACGTATCAGGCGGCTTCCGGCGCGGGCGCGCAAAACATGCGCGAACTGCTGCAGCAAATGGGCGTGCTGTACGGCGCGGCCAAGGAAGATCTGGCGGACCCGTCGTCGGCTATTCTCGATATCGACAAGCGCGTGCAGGCAGCCATGTCCAGCGACCGTATGCCGATCGACAATTTCGGCGTGCCGCTGGCCGGCTCGCTGATTCCGTGGATCGACAAGGATCTCGGCAACGGCATGTCGAAGGAAGAGTGGAAGGGCGGCGCGGAAACCAACAAGATCCTGGGTTTGCCCGCCATGGGCGAGCCGGGTTCAGTTCCTGTGGACGGCCTGTGCGTGCGGATTGGCGCAATGCGTTGCCACTCGCAGGCGCTGACCATCAAGCTCAGGAAGGACGTGCCGCTGGACGAATTGCACGACATTTTGGCATCGGGGAACGACTGGGTGAAGGTTGTCCCGAACGAACGGGAAGCGTCGATGCGCGATCTGTCGCCGGCCGTTGTCACCGGTTCGCTGACGGTGCCGGTCGGCCGCTTGCGCAAGCTTGCCATGGGCGGGGAATATCTGTCGGCGTTCACGGTCGGTGACCAGTTGCTGTGGGGCGCGGCGGAACCGCTGCGCCGGATGCTGCGCATCCTGCTGGACAAGTAAAGTAAACTACGCGCCACGACGCGTAGGAGTTCAATGAAGCGTCGCGCTTGCGCGGCGCTTTGTCGTTTTGCGGCTGGTTTGCTGAATTTCCGCCGCGAGCCCTCAACCGTGTTGAGATGTTGCCCCGTTTTGTTGGTTTCTTGTTCGCTGTCCACTCGCCTGGAGTTTCAATGATTGTTCGTTCGAGTCGGCCGCTTCATTCACAGCCTTGCTTCCTCAGCCGCTCGCGGCGCGCGGCGCTGATCGCGGCAAGCGTCGCGAGTGTGCTGCTCGGAACGTTCGTTTTCTCCGATGCAACCGCCCAGGCCAGCAGCGCGTCGGCCGTTTCGGATGCCTCGGCGCCGGCGGCTGCTTCGGCGGGCGCTATCACGCAGTACAGCGTGAAACCCGGGCAATCACTCAGCGATATCGCCTCCCAGATCACAGGTTCAACCGACCGCGCGACGCGCGAAAAGATGGCGCGCGCGCTCTTCGACGCGAATCCCAACGCGTTCATGGGTCATGACCCAAGCCGGTTGAAGCTTGGATCGGTATTGAACGTGCCGGTGGTCGAGGATGCGGCGGTGGCTGCTGCCGCGTCCGGGGCTTCCGCGCCTGTGGCCGTGTCGGCGCCGGCAGCCGAGGCTAGCGGTTCGGCTGCGGTCCCGGCGCCGGCCGAGGGGGCGTCGAATGCTGCCGGCGCGGTGAACGGAGCCGCGACGGCGGCGAGTGGCGCTGTCGCTGCCGTTGCGCCTAACGTATCGAGCGAGCCGAACGCGGCGTTGCCAACATCCGAAGCTCAGCCCTCGACGAGCGCCAGCGCGGTTGCGAGCGCGAGCGAAGCGACGCCTGCATCGGAAGCGGCACCGGCATTGAACGCATCGAGCGCACCCGCGGCGACTGTCGCACCGGTAAGTGCGCCGTCAGCGACGGGCTCTGCGGCGATGTCGGTGAATGGGCCGATCGGCTGGCTCATTGGGGCTGTCGTGGTCATCGGCTTGTTGCTGCTCATGGTGCGGGCCAGCAAGCGACGCCGTGTCGCCAGTGCTGCGGCTGCCGATGAACGTGCACCGCAAGAACCACCGCCCGTATCGACGCCGCCTGAGACAACCGTCGTGCTTCCTCACCACGGATTGGCGAGCCACGCGCAAAGCCCCACGGGCGCTGCCGATCTCGACAGTGCATCGATCGAGCGCGGTCAAGGCGAGCTGAATGTGGTGGCTGCGAGCATGGAAAACTACGATGCTGCGCAGTCCTTCGATACCCCGACAGAAGACAAGCCGTTTCTTCGAGCCGAAAGCAATGTAATTGACGACGATGCCGATGGTGCGCGAGTCACGCTGAGTGAGAGCCGCGTGCAGGATGCGGCAAATCCGGCGCGCGACTTGGACACTAAACGCGCGCCGTTCATGCCCGATGCGCCTGCAGCGCTTCATCGCGATTTCACGCCGCCGCGCCCGGGTGCGATTGACGCGGCGCTGGCCGCAGAACGGGCTGCGGCTGATCGCGCCGAGGCATTGCGCGCGGAACTGGAAGCTCGGGAGCAAGAACTTCGCGAGGCGGCCGCGTTAGAACAGGCGACGCGAGAGGCCGAAGTGCAGGAGGCTGCGACGCGAGAAACTCAAGCGCGTGAAACTGCGGCGCGTGAGTTAGCGGCGCGTGAGGCGGAAGTGCGTGAGGCGGAAGCGCGTGAAGTTGCCGCGAGGGAAGCGGAAGCCCGCCAAGCCGCAGCCCGTGAAGCCGCAGCCCGTGAAGCCGCGGCGCGCGAAGCAGAAGCTCGCGAAGTTGCAGCCCGTGAAGCCGCGGCACGCGAAACGGAAACTCGCGAAGCAGAAGCCCGTGAAACGGAAGCTCGCGAAGCCGCCGCAAGGGAGGCAGCAGCTCGCGAAGCCGGAGAGCGTGAAGCGGAAGCCCGTGAGACTGCCGCCCGGGAAGAAGAAGCCCGCGAACGAGAAGCTCTTGACGCTGCGGCTCGCGAAGCCGCCGCACGTGAGGCAGCAGCCCGCGAAACATCGATGCACACATCCAGCGGGCACGAAAGCGGAGAGCGCTCGGCATCGGCCCGGCCGGCCGAACCTGAACCGGCAACGAGCCATCGAAACGACGCCGAAGGCGAATCTGCCTACGACGACGAGCCGTCACCGGCTTCACGCTTTCCGCAGCCAAAATTCCCGCAAGAGGCTATCGAAGCCCTGAGCGCGCTCGATTTCGGCTTGCCGCCGCGTCAGGAGGCGCCCGCTCCGGTCGACGTCCCGACCCAAGCCACTGCGCAAAACGAAGCCCGCTTG
>DASYLW010000511.1:0-4384 GCA_036009385.1 Caballeronia sp. | reverse complement strand
TGGTCGTCCGCTTTATCGAGTTCATGGACGTTGGCGGTGCCGCGTCCTGGGCAAGAAAAAACGTTTTCACCTCCGACGATGCCCGCCGCCTGATAGAAAGCGAGTTCGCACTTCAACCTCTGCTCACGCAACGCGCGAACGACACCGCACGCAACTTCGAGTATGCGGACGGTGCCGGAAGCGTCGGATTCATCTCCAGCGTGTCACAGCCGTTTTGTGGAGACTGCACGCGAGCGCGCGTCTCCTCCGACGGCAAGATGTTCACGTGCCTGTTCGCAACGGGATCGCTCGATCTCAAGCCATGGCTCGGCGAAACCCTGGCGCCCGAAGCCCTTGCGAGGGAAATTCTCGCCCGCTGGCGCGACCGTGACGACCGATATTCGGAACTGCGCGGCGTGCGCGCGCGAGTCGGTTCAAAGAAGATCTATCCGACCGTGCGCATGTCCCTCGTGGGGGGCTAGGCGGCATCCAAACACATTGCTGAGGCGTCGAACATGAAGATTGAAGTCAAGTATTTCGCAAGCATCCGCGAAGCAACCGGACTGACGCACGAAACGGTCACGCTAAACGCGGGCGCGAGCGCTACGCCGACCGTGGACAGCTTGCGCACGGTGCTGGCGCAACGCAGTTCGGGGCTTCGCGAAGCGCTCGCAACGGGGCGTCCCGTCCGAGCGGCGGTCGATCATGTGATGCGCGCGGGAAGTTTCGAACTGGCGGACGGTTGTGAAGTGGCGTTCTTTCCACCGGTGACGGGCGGCTGATATCGACTCGCCTCATACGCGGGTGCCAATCGAAGTATCCGTTAGCGCCTAACGCACGCTCGGGTTCGTGAACATTGCTGCGACCCTTGTCCTCGGCGCATATCTCCTATCGCGCGCCGAACAGAATGGCGGCACATGATCCTCGATACGATCGCGCATCGGATCAGGCACGCGACCGGACCTCATTTGGAGCTGCACCGACGCTCAGGCCTGCCGCGTCGACTTGACAGCGCCGGCATAGGGACGCGCGCAAGTGTCGACGCTTAGCGCATGCACGCGCCGACGAGTTTGCCGACTGTGATCAGCGCCTTTTCGATTTCCGGCGACCAGGTATAGCTGTAATTGAGCCGGATGAAATTGCGGTAGCTGTTCGTCGTGGAGAACATATAGCCCGGCCCGATCGTAATGCCTTGTTCGAGCGCGAGCTGGTAGAGCTTCATTGAGTCCACGTCTGGCGGCAGCTCGACCCACAGCACGTACCCGCCCATCGGGTGGGACGTGCGCGTGCCTTCGGGGAAAAACCGCTTGACGGTCGCGGTCATGAGGTTCGCTTGGTGCGCATACACCTTGCGCACGCGGCGCAAGTGATGTTCGTAGCCGTCATGCTCCAGGTATTCGGCGATCGCGAGCTGCTGGATCGACGGCGTCGTCAGCGTGTTGAGGAACTTGAGTTTTTCGACTTGATCCCGGTAACGGCCCGGGATCGCCCAACCGATCCGATACGCGGACGTCAGGCTCTTCGAGAACGACGCGCAGTGTAGTACAAGCCCTTTCTTATCGTAGGACTTGAGGGGACTGGGATGCGAGTCGCCGAAGTACAGTTCGTTGTAGACGTCGCTTTCAATTGCCGGCACGTCGTGCTGCTCAAGCAGTTCGACCAGCTCGCGTTTTTTCTCGTCGGGCATCTGGAACCCGAGCGGATTCTGGAAATTCGGCATCACCATGCACGCGGCGATGCGGCGGGTGTCGAGAAGCCGGGAAAGCGCACCGATACCAATTCCTTCACGAGGATGCGTCGCGACTTCGATCGCGCGCATTCCCATCCGCTCGATCGCGTGCAGCATCGCGTAGAACGTTGGCGACTCGACGGCCACCGTATCACCCGGTTTCCCGACCGCCTGCAAGCAGAGGTTAATGGCCTCGGTTGCGCCGAGCGTCACGACAATCTCGTTGGGATCCACCGACACGCCGTTCTCCAGGTACCGGCGTGCGATTTGTCGGATCAATTGCGGGTTGCCCGGCGGCAGTTCGTCGGTCACGCCCCATTGCGTCTTGCGGCGCGCGATGTTGTACGCGTAGCGGTTGATCTTGTCGAACGGGAACAGCTTCGGGTCGGGGTAAGGCGAGCCGAGCGGCACAGCCGACTCGGCGCCGATCGAGCGCAGTGTGGATAACACTAGCCGGCTCACGTCCACCTGCGCAGACACAGCAATCGGCTTCGAAGTCAGCAGCTCGTTCGCAGCCTTAATGCCCGAGTCGGCCGGCGTAAGACGAACGAAGTACCCCGATTGCGGGCGGCTTTCGATGATGCCCTTGCTTTCGAGCAGCAAGTACGCGTGGATCACCGTCGTGATGCTGAGCTTGTGATGCTGGCTTGTCTGCCTAACAGACGGAACGCGATCGCCGTGCCGAAGCACGCCGCGCCGGACTTGGCCTTCGATGTCCGCCGCCAACCTTTCGTATAGCTTCATCGACTCCCTCCAGCTAGCGCGGCCCGCGCACCACCCTGGCGACAGTTGCGTCGCCGCCCCAGTTTGACGGTCAACTGTACCTTTTTAGAGCACAGTTTCCTGGCATGGGCATCGCATTAGAACTGTACTCTTTTCATCGCCGCGAATGTGTGCGCTTTGCGCCTGGCCGAACGCTTTTAATCTTCAGTCACAGCATGCGCCAAGCGATACGCCCGACATCCGGGACGCAGGCAAAGCGTAAAGTCTACGGAACCGACGTCATGGAAAAATCAAAGCCACAGGGTCGCATCGAGCCCTATCACCACCCGGCCGCCGGCTGGGGCGCGCTGAAGTACGTTGCCATCAACCTGATCAAAGAGAGGGTTGCGGGCGGCAACTACAAGACCCTCTTCAAGCAGAACCAGCCTGATGGTTTCGATTGTCCCGGCTGTGCGTGGCCGGACCGGCAACATGCTTCGACCTTCGAGTTCTGCGAGAACGGTGTGAAGGCGGTTGCCGCTGAGGCGACCAGCAAGCGGGTGACGCCCGCGTTCTTCGACGAGTACACGGTCGAAACGCTGATGAAGCAGACCGATTACGAACTCGAGCAGCACGGCCGGTTGACCGACCCGATGGTCTATAACGCGCTCTCCGACAAGTACCAGCCGATCTCCTGGGACGACGCGTTCCGGCTGATCGCGAAGCACCTGAATACGCTCGGCAACCCGGACCAGGCAGCGTTCTACACGTCGGGCCGCGCAAGCAACGAAGCCGCATTCCTGTATCAATTGTTCGTGCGCATGTACGGCACCAACAACTTTCCGGATTGCTCGAACATGTGTCACGAGGCGACGAGCCGCGGCCTGCCCACCACGGTGGGCGTCGGCAAGGGCACGGTCACGCTCGACGATTTCGAGCTCGCCGATACGCTGCTGATCTTCGGCCAGAATCCCGCGACCAACCATCCGCGCATGCTCGGCGAGCTGCGCGAATGCGCTAAACGCGGCGCCACCATCGTGTCGATCAATCCGTTGCGTGAACGCGGGCTCGAGCGTTTCTCAAGTCCCCAGCACCCACTGGAGATGCTGACGATGTCGAGCACGAAAATCGCATCGACCTTTATCCAGCCGAAGCTCGCCGGTGATTTCGCGCTGCTCAAGGGCGTCGCGAAGCGCGTGCTCGAACTCGATGACGAAGCGCTCGCGCAAGGCACCGAACGGATTCTTGACGTCGCGTTCATCCAACAGCACACGTCCGGCTTCGAGGCTTTCGCAACCGATCTGCGCGCCGAAAGCTGGGCCGCGCTCGAAGCCGAATCGGGTGTCGCCCGCGCAGACATCGAAGGCCTCGCCCGCATCTACGCGAACGGCAAGCGCGTGATCGCGACCTGGGGCATGGGCCTCACGCAGCACAAGAACTCGGTCGCGACCGTGCACACGCTGTCGAACCTGATGCTGATGCGCGGCAATATCGGTCGCGAAGGCGCGGGCCTGTGCCCGGTTCGCGGCCACTCGAACGTGCAGGGAAACCGCACGGTCGGCATCGAAGAACAGCCGTCGCAAGAATTCCTCGACCGCCTCGGCCAGGTGTTCGACTTCGAGCCACCGCGCGAGCACGGCTACGACGTCGTCGAAACGATCGAAGCGATGCTCGAAGGCCATGTGAAGGTGTTCCTCGGCCTCGGCGGCAACTTCTCGGTCGCGACACCCGACACGCCGCGCACGTGGAATGCGCTGCGCGCCTGCGACCTGACCGTCCATATCACCACCAAGCTCAACCGCAGCCATCTTGTGCACGGCAAGGACGCGCTAATCCTGCCGACCCTTGGCCGCACCGAAATCGATATCCAGGATGGCGTGTCGCAAGGCGTGAGCGTCGAGGACTCGATGAGCATGGTCCACATCTCGTACGGCATGAACAACCCGGCGTCGAAGAACTTGATGTCGGAAACAG
>DASYLW010000510.1:0-4024 GCA_036009385.1 Caballeronia sp. | reverse complement strand
TGCGCGCGGCCGCTCGACGATGCGCTGCGCATCGCGTTTGAGGAAATGGTCTATTGGCTGGAAGAGGGCTACGGCATCCCTGGTGCCGAAGCATACATGCTGCTCGGCCAGATCGCGGAAGCGCGCTGTACCCAGATGGTGAATCCGAAATACACCTATATCTGCAAGGTCGACAAACGGTACTTGCCCAAGCGTTGAGGAAACGTCTTCGGGCCGCGGATTCCGTGCGAGGCTGACCACCATCGCCACAAGGCATCGAGACCGGACTCCCTGGTAACGATGCTGGCGCTGGTTGTCGCAGGCACGGCGAACATTGCGTGACCGACGATGCTGTCGGTGATCGCGCAGACCTCCGCCCGCGAAGCTCAACAACCTCGCCGCGGAACTGCGCGAATTCTTCAGCAGGCACGCGCCGCTGATCGTGCCGTTCATGGTCATTGTGCTGTGCCAGGGATTAATCTTGACTCGGCCTTCATGTCCGGCGTACCGGGCATCTTCCCCGGCTCGCGATGCTTGGCGAACACGGCTGTGCCAGCGTCGTTGCGCTCGGGCACGGCCGGCCCGGCACGGGCGATTGTGCCGTGAGCACCGTCGATTTCTTGAACGGTTACGGTCCAGGAGACTGGCACGCGCCAGTCTCTTGTAAACCTATTGATTTCGAAGGAGGAAAGAAAGGCGATGCCGATTTATCCCTATCGTTGTGAAACCTGTGGTCCGTTCGCCGTCATGCGTCGTGTCGCTGAACGCAACTCGACCTGTGCTTGCCCCACGTGCAGCGCTATCGCGCAGCGCATGCTGGCCATGCCTGCGCTGGCATTTATGTCGTCGACGGGGAGTGCCGAACGCCAAGTCAACGAACGGGCGGTTTACACGCACCAACATGGAGCGGGGTGCGGCTGCGGCTCGAGCGTACAGTCAAGCGCCAAATCGCCGGTGGACTGAATGGATTCGCCGCGAGCACCTTCGGACGCCCGGCCCAATCCGCGGGGCGCCGTCCACCGTCCGAAGCGGTGGGCAGCAGAGTGACGCGATGGTCTTTGACCATTCATCTCCGACCAAGGTCATCAACGCACAAAAGACAGGTGAACGTATTGAACAATTTGAACCTCCAGTTGGCTCAGGCGCTGCTCGCACGCGCGGTCGATAAAGTAGGTCAGCAGTTTGGCAAGCCAGTGTGCATCTCCGTGTGTGATAGCCAAGGCTTTCTCGTTGGCTTTTTCCGGATGGACAATGCTCCTGTGCGCAGCATCCAGATAGCGCACCAGAAGGCCTACACCTCTGCCCGGATGGGCGTGACAACGGAGGCGTTCGTTGCGCGGTTGCGCCGCGAGGAAATTCCAATCAGCTATTTCTGCGATCCTTTGTTGACTGCGTTGCCGGGCGGCGCGGTGCTAAGCGACGCGCAGAGTAGTGTGATCGGGGCGATCGGTGTCAGCGGCCTCACGCCGGCCGAGGATCAGGCGGTCGCCGACGAACTTGCCCGCTTCGCTATTCCATGCCGCTTGCAGGGCGACGCGCCATGAGGTGTGCGCGGGAAATCTTTTTGCGTTTCGTATCGAGCTTTAACAAGAGAACAATCTATGAAACGGTTTAACGTATATGTGACACGCATGATCCCGCAAGAGACAATTGACGATCTGCGGCAGTTCCACGACGTCGAAGTCAATCCGCATGATCGGGCACTCACGCGTGATGAACTGCTGAAAGCGGTGCGAGGCCGGGACGCCGTGATCACCCTGCTGACTGACACAATTGACGGCGAAGTGCTCGATGCCGCCGGAGCGCAATGCAAGATCTTCGCGAATTACGCTGTTGGCTTCAATAACTTCGACCTGCAGGCGGCGACCCGACGCGGCGTGATCATGACCAATACGCCCGGTGTGCTTGACGACGCCACGGCCACACACGCATGGGCGCTATTGCTTGCGACAGCACGGCGCATCTCCGAGTCCGAACGCTACGTGCGTGAGAATAAGTGGCAAGGGTGGGCGCCGATGGCTTTTATCGGCCAGGACGTCGACAACAAGACGCTGGGTGTCGCAGGCATGGGCCGGATCGGATCGAAATTTGCACGCAAGGCGGCCGCCTTCGACATGAAGGTGATTTACACCGACGCACAGCGCAATCCCGAAATCGAACGTCAGGTCGGTGCGGCATTCGTCGACAAGGAAACGCTCCTGCGAGAATCGGATTATCTGTCACTGCACCTGCCGCTTCTGCCGGAAACACAGCATTACATCGGCGCGGCTGAGCTTGCGAAGATGAAGCGTACAGCCATCCTGATCAATGCGGCCCGCGGTCCGCTGGTCGATGAAAAAGCACTCGTTGCCGCGCTGCGCGACAAGGTAATTTGGGGGGCCGGGCTCGACGTCTTCGAGCGCGAACCCGAACTCGAACCAGGATTGAGCAGCCTGGATAACGTGCTCGTCGTGCCGCACATCGCTTCCGCGACGATCGAGACACGCCTTGCGATGGGGAAGATCGCAACGGATAACGTCATCAGCGTACTGAAAGGCGAGAAGCCGCAGACCTGCATCAACCCCGAAGTATTGCGCTCGGCGGCGTAACAGCTTGTCATTGCCGTTTGCGATTTAAGAAAAGCTCATTGAAGAGGAAGTTATGGCAAAAGTTGGATTCATCGGTCTGGGTGTCATGGGTGCGCCGATGGCCGCCAATCTGCAGCAAGGCGGCCATCAACTATTCGTGCACGACCGGAACCCGGCGCCGACTGGCTTGATCGAGAACGGCGCGACGTTCTGCGAGTCCGGCAATGCGGTGGCACAGCAAGCCGACATTGTTATCTTGATGGTGCCCGATACCCCGCATGTGGAGTCAGTGCTCTTTGGGGAAAGCGGCGTAGCGAGCGGACTCCGTGCAAACCAGATCGTGGTCGACATGAGCTCGATTTCGCCGATTGCCACGAAGGAGTTCGCCAGGAAGATCAACGCACTCGGATGTCAGTACCTCGATGCTCCGGTATCGGGTGGCGAAGTGGGTGCGAAGGCCGCGTCGCTGACGATCATGGTCGGTGGGTCGCAGGCGGTGTTCGATCAGGTCAAGCCTTTGTTTGAACTGATGGGTAAGAACATCACACTCGTAGGAGCAAACGGCGATGGCCAGACCACCAAGGTGGCGAATCAGATCATCGTCGCCCTGAATATTCAGGCGGTGTCAGAAGCGTTGCTGTTCGCATCGAAGGCTGGCGCGGATCCGGTGAAAGTGCGCAAGGCGCTGATGGGCGGTTTCGCGGCGTCGCGGATTCTCGAAGTCCATGGCGAGCGGATGATCAAGCGCACGTTTGATCCGGGCTTTCGCATCGAGTTGCACCAGAAGGACCTCGGCCTCGCCTTGCAGGGCGCCAAGGCGCTTGGCGTTTCCTTGCCTCATACCGCGTCCGCGCAGGAGCTGATGAACGCTTGCGCCGCGAACGGCATGAGCCAGCTCGACCACTCGGCTCTGTGCAGGGCAATCGAATTGCTGTCCGGCCACGAAATCGCCAGCAACTAATCGCTTCCTAAAAGAGATATCTCAACCAGCTTTCACCATTGCGATAGAACGCGCGATTACCAAATTGCGCGTGTTGATCGCATGTGCATTGTATTGATACATGGAGGTTTGTCTCATGAGTACAGAACCGGGCAAGATCGCATTGATCACCGGCGCAGGCAGCGGTATCGGACGCGCCACCGCTCGCAAGCTGTTTCAGCACGGCTACCGTGTCGTGCTAGCTGGACGAAGCAAGGGACCGCTCGAGGCGCTAGCCGAAGAGGCGCAGCAACTCGGCCACGAGGCGCTTGCTGTTCCTACCGACGTCACCGACGCCGCTAGCGTCGACGCCCTCTTCGGCGCGATACGACAACGCTTCAACCGCCTGGATCTTCTTTTCAACAATGCCGGCCGTGGCGCACCGGCCGTCGATATCGACGAACTCAGTCTGGACGATTGGCGCGCCGTCGTGGACACGAATCTGACGGGTGCCTTCCTCTGCACGCGCGCTGCCGTCGCGTTGATGAAAACGCAACTA
>DASYLW010000509.1:0-5736 GCA_036009385.1 Caballeronia sp. | reverse complement strand
GAGATCGGCGATCACAAGATCCGCGCGCTTGGCCTGCAAGGTCGGTACGCGCGCTGCGTTCGTGATCTGAACGAGTTCGAGTTTCACGCCAAGGTCTTTCGCCAACGCCGCGGCCGTGTCCACATCGGACCCCGCCGGCTGGAGGTTGGCATCGGCGTAACTGAAAAGCGGCGTGCCCATTGCAATCGCCACACGGATCTTGCCTGCTTTCTTGATGTCGTCGAGCTGGTCGGCCATCGCGCTGTGCGCTATGCCTGCGAGCAACAAAGCGGCCACGCAGCCGCGCATGATGAATCGGTTTGTCTTCAAAGCAGTCTCCATTTTTTGGTCGGTTCAAAATTTATCCGGGCCTCGTCCACAAGCTAAAAGCTACAGGCCGTTATTCAGGAACGTACGCAACTCGGGCGTCTGCGGCCTGTCAAGCATGTCGCCGCTGCCAACCTCCCACACCTTCCCCTGCTGCATATAAATGATCCGGTCCGCCATGCGCTTGGCGAACGCCATCTCGTGCGTGACCAGCAACATCGTCATGCCGTCCTTCGCCAGGTCCTCCATTACGCGCAGTACTTCGCCGGTCAACTGCGGATCGAGCGCGGACGTCACCTCGTCGAACAACATGACCTTCGGCGACATCGCGAGTGAACGCGCTATTGCCACGCGCTGCTGCTGCCCGCCTGAAAGCTGCTCCGGGTACGCATCGGCTTTCTGCGCGAGACCGACCTGATCAAGTACCTTCATTGCCACGCGGCGCGCTTCATCGCGTCCGAGCTTCTTCACGTGGCGCAGCGCCAGCATGATATTTTCTTCAACGGTCAGATGCGCGAACAGGTTGTAGCTTTGAAACACGATGCCAACTTCGCGGCGCAACTGGTGCAGGTCCACCTTCGGGTCATCGACACGAATGCCGCATACCTCGATCGTGCCCCGGTCGATGGTTTCCAGACGATCAATACAACGAAGCGCCGTGCTCTTTCCTGAACCGCTCGCGCCGATCACGGCGATCATTTCGCCTTTGGCCACTTCGAGTGACACGCCTTTGAGAACCTGATTCGAGCCGAAGCTCTTATAGACGTCCCCGAGCTTAACGATTGCCGACATTGAGCTTTTTCTCCATCGATTGGCTCCAGCGCGAGAGCGGATAACACAGTACGAAATAGAAGACGCCGACCAGCCCGAACACGAGGAACGGCTGAAAGATCGAGTTGTTGATGATCTGGCCGGCCCGTGTCAGTTCAACGAAACCGATCACCGAAGCGAGCGATGTCATCTTGATGACCTGCACCAGGAAACCAACCGTTGGAGGCAGCGCGAGACGCAGCGCCTGTGGAATGATCACGAGGCGCAAGGTCTGCCAGCGCGTCAATGACAGACATTCGGCCGCCTCCCATTGGGGTTTCGGCATGGCGTCGATACACCCGCGCCAGATGTCGCCGAGATACGCGCTGGTGTAGACCATCAGCGCGAGGCCGGCCGCGACCAGCGCCGGCACCTGGAAGCCGTACACGGACAAACCGAAGTAGACGATGAACAGCAGGATCAGCAGCGGAATGCCCTGAATCGCTTCTATGTAAACCACCGCCGGACGGCTGAGCCAGCGGCGCGGCGAAATACGCGCGAGCATCACGCCGAAGCCGCCGATGCTGCCCAGCACAAAGGCGAGCGCCGAGAGCACGAGCGTCCACCAGATCGAGTGCACGAGATAAAACAGATGTGCCGTAGTGAAACCGCCGGTCATGCTGCACCTCCGGGAATCACCGTATCGATGCGCCCCTGGTCCGTCACCGGCTTGCCGGCCCGCTCCGCAGCCTGGCGCATGACCCGCCGCCGCTTGAACGCGACCTCGCCCACCGCCCACGCAATCAGCTTGATCAGCAGCGATAACGCGAGATACAGCAGCGCCACGACAATGTACGTTTCGAGCGAACGGAAGGTATCGGACTGCACGGTGTTGGCCGTTGCAGTGAGCTCTTCCGCCGAGATTTGCGACGCAATGGCCGAGGCCTGCATCATCAGCAGGAACTGGCTGGTCAGCGCGGGATAAACCTTTTCGATTGATGGCTGAAGCATCACATGCCAGCCGATCCGCCAGCGCGATAGCCCCAGGCATTCGGCCGCCTCGATCTGCCCGCGCGGCACCGACTCAAGGCCTGCACGGATGATCTCGGCCGCGTAAGCACCGATATTGATCACCATCGCGAGCGCAGCGGCGGTAAAGGTCGGCATGCGCACGCCGAAGCCGGCCAGCCCGAAGTAAAGCAGGAATATCTGCACGAGAAACGGCGTGTTGCGTACGGCCTCGATATAGATCGAACAGAGCCGCGATAAAAGCCGGTTCCGGCCGCGCTTCGCAAATGCAACCAGCGTACCCAGGATCAAACCGAAAAACACCGCCACGGTCGTCATCTTCAACGTCAGCCAGGCGCCTTTCAGGAAGACGGGCCAGTACGGAAGCAGCGGGCTGAAATCGAGAGAGAAAGTCATCGCAGCAAGGTCCAGGTTAGTACATGCACGGCGCTGGTCGTTCTTCCCCATCCATCCGCGCGCGGCGCCGCCCGTCGCCGGGCTGGCGGCCTTATTCCAACGCTGTTCGAACGCTGTTGGAACACTATCCAAGCTTCATTCGAACGGTCCGGTTGTGGTGAACGCCCCGCCCTGCAGCACAGCCACGGCGCTGCCGGGCGCGGGCGCCGGCTGCGCCTCGATCTTCGCCCGGAAGGGCTCCGACGAGTCGCGCGGCACAAATCCCAGCTTCGATGCAAACCGGTTATCCCACCATGTGACCGCATTGTCTGACATCCCGTAGACCACGGTATGGCCGACACCCGGCGTAAACAAGCTGCGCCGCAGGAGTTCGAGCAGGTCGTCGTAGCTGAGCCAGCTCGCCATCATCCGTCGATCCTTCGGCTCTGGAAACGCCGAGCCGATACGAATGCTCACTGTCTCGATTCCGTAGCGATCGAAGTAGAACTGGGCTACGTCTTCACCGAACGATTTGGACAGGCCGTAGTAGCCATCGGGACGACGCGGCGCATGCGCGTCGATCTTCTCGTCCTGCCGATAAAACCCGGTGACGTGATTGGAACTGGCGAAGATGACACGCTTGAGGCCATGCCGGCGGGCGCCTTCATAGAGGTTGTAAACCCCCTTGATATTGGCTTCGAGCACCTCTTCGAAGGGCCGTTCCACCGATACGCCGCCGAGATGGATGACCGCATCACAACCGGCAACCAGCGCATCGACCGCTTGCTTGTCCGAGAGATCGCAAGGGATGACTTCTTCATGCGCGGCCGCGTCCGAAGACAACGCGAGCGGCAGATCCGATACTCTGATCTTGTCCGCGAATGCGCTCACGCGCGAACGAATGACCCGGCCTACGCCGCCGGCAGCGCCGGTCAGCAACAAACGCTTAAACGGAACTACGTGTTCTTGAGTGGCCATGTAAGCCTGTCTCCAATAAGCGTGGCTACCGGAAGCTTTCATGCTTCTTTCGGTTGGATCACCACTTGATTTCAGCTTTTATTGTACGTTGTCATATGACTACAGCGTGCATATAATCATTCGCAAATCCGTTTGTCAACTTTGGTGAAACATTATCCCAACCGAGGTAGCCGTGCAGAGACCGACTCGTGCCGTCTTCGAAACCCCGGCGTACCCCCATGTCCGGCGTAGCCTGACGACCGAGCTTGTCGATGCGCTGCGTCAGCAAATCGAAACTGCCGAACTCAAAGTGGGCGCCCGTCTTGCGACCGAAGCGGAAATGGTGCAGCGATTCAACGTGAGCCGGACGGTCGTACGTGAGGCGTTGTCGAAGCTACAGGCAGCGGGACTCGTGGAGACACGGCATGGCATTGGCACTTTCGTCTGCGAGGCGCCGGGCAAAGGACTCTTCCAACTCGACCCTGCAGACGTGGCAGGGTCCATTGATGCTCTCGCCGTGCTTGAACTGCGCATCAGCCTTGAGACCGAGAGCGCGGGACTGGCCGCGGCGCGACGCGATGCAGCGCGGATAGCAGCCATGCGGCGCGCGCTGAGCGACTTCGAGCGCAACGTGGGCGAAGCGAACGGGACCATATCGCCCGATATCCGCTTTCACCTCGAGATCGCGCACGCAACCGGCAACCGCTATTTCGTGGACATCATGACGCATCTTGGCAGCCACATGATCCCGCGCACCCGCCTCACCGCCACGCAGATTCCGGCCGCCCAGTACGCGGACTATTTGACGCGCGTGAATCGCGAGCATGAACAGATCTGCGATGCGATCGAGCGAGGTGACATGGACTCGGCGCGTACCGCCATGCGGCTGCATCTGATCAATAGCCGCGAACGTCTGCGACGCGCGCAAGAAGGCGTATGAGATCGGGGCCGGCGTCACCTCACGCTATTTTAAAAGCGCATTCTTTTTGCGTGGAGCGGCAACGGAAGCGCGGTTCGTGACGGTCACGGGGAACGCGCGATAGATCGTGTATGCAGTTCCGTAACACGCGTTGAGCAACCATCGAACGGCGTTTTGCGTGAGATCGGCGGTCGGGATGTGGACCGATGTCAGGCCCGGTGCGGAGAACGCGGCCGAGTAGTCGTCGTCGTAACCCACTACCGACATATCGTCTGGCACCGAGATGCCCGCTTGCTGCAAGCAGGACATCGCGCCGATCGCCATGGTGTCGTTGGCGCAGAACAGTCCTGTAAACTTTTTCTTCGACGCCAGCAGATCCTTGACGGAGTCATATCCGCCGTCCGGCGAAAAGTCCGATTCGATCAACTGGACCTCGGTCCGGTCGATGCCGTTGCGCGCGAGCTCGTCGAAGAATCCGGTGATCCGCGCATGATTGTCTGAAGCCTGGAAAGGCCCTGAAATCACGGCTATTTTTTTGTGTTTGTGCGCAAGCAGAGTCTGCGCCGCCAGCACCCCGCCCCGATGATGATCCGCGCAAAACGAGGCCTCCGGCATCTGTGCAAAATCGCGATTGAGGAACACCATTTTCGGATGCATGTGGTGCAGCTTGATGAGGTCGTCGTCATGTAGGTCGTGGCTCGTCACTACTACGCCATCGCAATCGCGTCCGATCAGGAATTGCACCGCTTCAATTGCCTGGTCGCGCGGGGAATCGTCGCCGTAGCCCGTTGCCACCACGACATGGCGATGCACCTTGCGCAACTCCGTATCGGTCTGTTTTAGGATGGTGCCGTAGTAGGGGCCGAAGAACGTTGGCACGAAGATGCCGATCATGCCGAGTGATTGCGTTGACAACGCACGTCCGATTGATGAAGGCCGGAAGTTCAACTCGGCGATTGCGGCTTGCACGCGTGCGAGGGCATCGGCGGAAACAGGTCCTCGGCCGGAAATAGCACGCGATGCGGTGGACATGCCAACGCCGGCCAGGGCTGCAACGTCCTTTAAGGTTGCCACTGGGTTTGTTGCTCCGTGGTTGGGGGTTTCAATTTTTTGTTCGCTGGCGCTCGGTCGGGGGTCAGTGCTGGGTCGGTCGGTTTCAGCGTTAGCGGTTCTGGGTCAGTGCAGCGTCGCTAGGTTCCTGCGTTAGCGGTCGGAGTCAGTGCCGGGTTGCTGCTTTCAAGGCTCGTGGTCTACTTAGGTTGGCTAATCTCTTTATCACTATTAGCCACTGTGCGTGGCGGCACGTCATTTCTTTGTCCAAAGCGACAAAGAAACGAAGCAAAGAAAGCGCTTTCAACCACGCTACCCTTAAGTGTCCACAGCGTGCAGTTTCTATTCAT
>DASYLW010000508.1:0-33261 GCA_036009385.1 Caballeronia sp. | reverse complement strand
CCGCGCTATTTGTCTGACCGTTTATCGTGCTGCTATCCGGGTTATCGGAGAAAGCGGCAAAAGCTTTAGGCGTGCTTTGCGTCACAACGAGTTCCTGGAAGGGAAATAGTCGGCGGGCCGGGGATGTGGAAACCGTCGGCGCAGCGTTCAGACCGAGATGTTCATGATGTCGTTGTAGGCCGACACGAGCTTGTTGCGGACCTGCAAGCCGAACTGAAAGCCCACGTTCGCCTTCTGCATGTCGACCATCACGTCGTTCAGCGAAACGTTTGGCGCGCCTACTTCGAACGCCTGCGATTCGTTGACCGCCTTGGTCTGGCTGCTGCTGATGCTGTCCAGAGACGACTTCAGCGCGTCGGCGAAACTACCGGTGCTCGCTGCACCGGATTCGGGCACGACGCTGCCGCTCGCGACATTGCCGGCGCCTCCCGCAGCCTGCGTCGCCATGGCCTGCATTTGCTGGAGCGCCGAACTCAACGGGCTGATGGGATTCATGGGGTCTCCAGAAGGAACGGAAAGGAACTGAAAATCGGCGGCAACATATGGATCGGGGTACTTCTGGGACAATCCGAACCGGGGCCTGTCCCGGGCCTCAGGCCGGCGTCTCTCGCCAAAGCCTGGGCGGTTCGCCATACGGCTCGACCGATTGGGAAAAGTCTAGCAGTAGCGGCAATTTGCAAAGCGGGGAAAGGAAACCAAAACTCGCTTCTATTCGTTGGATCAACTCAATCCTGCTTACGGATAATTCTTCTCATGAAAGTGCCTGCAGTGCGCACGGTTATCGCCGCCGCAGCTCGCAGAAAACGCAAGACTCGGAGAGTTTCGAAGCATGGATTCGACAACCAACCTGATCAACCCGGACGCCCGCATGGGTCTGACTGGCGCGCAGCCTGGCGCCGCCGGGTCGATCGCCGCAGGTGCGGGCGGAGCCGGCTACGCGGGCGGCACGGACTTCGGTGGCGGCAGCAGCTTCAGTCCCCGCATGCCGCTGCTCAACCAGTTCCGCAATAACCCGCGCATGCCGCTGATCATCGCCGTGGCGATCCTCGCTGCGGTGGTGGCGGGCCTCGTAATGTGGTCGCGCCAGCCGGATTACCGGGTGTTGTTCAGCAATCTCTCCGACCGCGACGGCGGTGCGATCGTTGCTGCGCTGCAGCAAGGCAATATTCCCTACAAGATCGCCGAGTCGGGCGGCGCGATCCTGGTTCCCAGCGACGCGGTGCACGAAACTCGCCTGCGCCTCGCGTCGCAAGGTTTGCCGAAGAACGGCTCGGTCGGCTTCGAATTGATGGATAACCAGAAGTTCGGCATCAGCCAGTTCGCCGAGCAGGTCAACTATCAGCGGGCGCTTGAAGGCGAGCTGGAAAAAACCATCGCGTCGATCTCCTCGGTGCGCGAAGCCCGCGTCCATCTCGCCATTCCGAAGCCGACCGTGTTCGTGCGGGAAAAAGAACTGCCGACCGCGTCGGTCATGCTGAATCTCTACCCCGGCCGTGCGCTGGACGAGGGTCAGATCATCGCGATCCAGCACATGGTGTCTTCCGGCGTGGCGGATATGCCCGTGAAGAACGTGACGATCGTCGACCAGGACGGCAATCTCCTCACGCAGCAAAGCGCGGCGAACGGCCTGGACGCGTCGCAACTCAAGTACGTGCAGCAGATCGAGCGCAACACGCAGGGGCGCATCGACGCCATCCTCGCGCCGCTGTTCGGCCCCGGTAATGCGCACTCGCAGGTGAGCGCGGATATCGACTTCTCGAAGCTCGAGCAAACCGCCGAAAGCTACGGTCCGAACGCCAACCCGCAAAACACGGCGATCCGCAGCCAGCAATCGAGTGTTTCGAATGACACTGGCGGCGCAAACGCCGGCGGCGTGCCGGGCGCGCTGTCGAACCAGCCGCCGGCTGCGGCGTCGGCGCCTATCGACGCGGCCGCGAGCGGCGTCGACGCGAAAGCCGCGCCGGTCAGCATGCGCAAGGACACGACGACCAATTACGAAGTCGACCGCACCGTGCGTCACTACGAGCAGCCGATGGGCGGCATCAAGCGCCTGTCCGTCGCGGTGGTCGTGAATTACCAGAAGCAAGTCGATGCCAAGGGCCGGGTGACCATGCAGCCGCTGCCCGCCGACAAGCTCGAGCAGGTGCAGCAACTGGTGAAAGACGCGATGGGCTACGACGAAAAGCGTGGCGATTCGGTGAACGTGGTCAACAGCACCTTCCTGGTGGATTCGACCGTGATTCCCGACGTGCCGTGGTGGCGCACCCCGGACATGATCGCGCGCGCCATCGAGTTCGCGAAGTACGCGGGGATTGGCGCAGTAGCGTTGTTTCTGTATTTCAGCATGGTGAAACCGGCGCTGCGCCGTGCATTCCCGCCGCCTCCGGAGCCGGCAGCGCTCGCCGCACCGGATGACCTGTCGCTGCTCGACGGGCCGTCCATGCCGAAATCGCAGGAAGAAGAAGAAAAGGATGCCGAGGTCAATTTGCTCGGTCATGAAAGCAACAAGGCCAAGTTCGAACGCAATCTCGACTACGCGCGCATGGTTGCGCGCCAGGACCCGAGAATCGTCGCGACGGTCGTCAAGAACTGGGTGTCCGATGAACGCTGAAGGCCTCAATAAAGCCGCGCTCCTGCTGATGTCGATCGGTGAATCGGAGGCGGCGGAAGTGTTCAAGTACCTTGGACCGCGCGAGGTGCAGAAGATCGGCGCGACCATGGCGACGCTGAAAAACGTGACGCGCGAGCAGCTCGACAATGTGATGACCGAGTTCGTCCAGGAAGCCGAGCAGCACACCGCGCTGTCGCTCGATTCGAGCGAATATATCCGGTCGGTGCTGACGAAGGCGCTCGGCGAAAACAAGGCGGGCGCGCTGATCGACCGGATACTGCAGGGCAGCGATACCAGCGGCATCGAAGGCCTGAAGTGGATGGATTCGGCCGCGGTGGCCGAACTCATCAAGAACGAGCATCCGCAGATCATTGCGACGATCCTGGTTCACCTGGACCGCGACCAGGCGTCCGAAATCGTGGCGCTGATGACGGAACGCTTGCGCAACGACGTGCTGCTGCGCATTGCCACACTCGACGGCATCCAGCCCGCCGCGCTGCGTGAACTCGACGACGTGCTGACCACGCTGCTCTCCGGCAGCGACAACCTGAAGCGCGCGCCAATGGGCGGCATCCGCACGGCGGCGGAAATCCTCAACTTCATGTCGACGGCGCACGAAGAATCCGTGATCGAAAACGTGAAGGAATTCGATGCGGAACTCGCGCAGAAAATCATCGATCAGATGTTTGTGTTCGAGAATCTGCTCGAACTCGAAGACCGCGCAATCCAGTTGCTGCTGAAAGAAGTGGAATCCGAAACGCTGATCATCTCGCTGAAAGGTGCGCAACCGCCGTTGCGGCAGAAGTTCCTTGCGAACATGTCTCAGCGCGCCGCCGAACTGCTGGCCGAAGATCTCGATTCGCGCGGGCCGGTACGCCTCTCGGAAGTCGAAACGCAACAGCGCAAGATCCTGCAGGTCGTGCGCAACCTGGCCGAATCAGGTCAGATCCAGTTAGGCGGCAAGGCCGAGGACGCCTATGTCTGACGCTGCCGAAGCCGCCAGGAAGGCTCGCATGTCCGCTTATCAGCGCTGGGAGATGGCGTCGTTCGATCCGGTTCCGGTCGATCGCAGCGCCGCCGATCAAGCAGCGCTGGAAAAGCACCTGCGCCGTGTCCGCGACGAAGCGCACGCGCAAGGGCTGGCATCGGGCCATGTGGCGGGTCAGGCAATGGGTTACAAGGCCGGCTTCGACCAGGGTTACGAACAAGGCGTGGAAGAAGGCCGCCGTGACGCGCGGGCGGAAGCCACGCGACTGGCGCAGATGGCCGATACCTTCAAGATCGCGCTGCAGGCGGCAGACGCAGTAGTTGCCGAGGCGCTGACGGCGCTGGCGCTGGATATCGCGCAGCAAGTGGTCTCGCAGCATCTGACACTCGATCCGACCGCGGTGCTGGCTGTCGCGCGCTCGGTGATCGCGGCCGAACCGGCGTTGTCGGGAGCGCCATACCTGACGGTGAATCCGGCGGATCTGCCGATTGTCGAAGCGTATTTGCTCGAAGAGCTTCAGGCGGCTGGATGGTCGGTGAGGACCGATCCGGATATTGAGCGCGGCGGGTGCAAGGCGCACGCGGCAAGCGGTGAAATCGATGCAACCAATGTCACGCGCTGGGAGCGCGTGGCGGCGGCGCTCGGGAGGTCACAACCATGGTGAACTCAGCCCATGTCAATGCCAGCGCCGCGCGCCGCGTCACGCAGGAAGGGTTGAGCGAGCTCGAACAGGAACTGGCGCGCGCGTCGTTTGGCCCGCTCGCCGCGGACGACGACGCCGAACCGACGGTCGAGGAAATCGCGGCCCGGACCATCGTCGATCTCGCCGATATGGCGAACAACCCGCATCTTGATGGCTGGCGCGCGCAGCTCGAAGCGAGCAAGGCGCGCAGCCGGATATCGAAACCGTTGCGTGCATGCGGGCGTCTCACGCGCGCGGCCGGCCTGGTTCTGGAAGCCGTCGGATTGAAGCTGGGCGTGGGCTCGGAATGCATGATCGAGTTGCCTGCCGGCAGTTCGATCCCGATGGCCGAGGCCGAAGTCGTTGGTTTCTCCGGCGACAAACTATTCCTCATGCCGACTACCGAAGTCTCCGGCCTGTTGCCCGGGGCACGTGTGTATCCGCTGGAAAGCGCACCAATCAATGATCCGATGGCCGGCGCCAAGCGTCTGCCGGTCGGCTGGGAAATGCTCGGCCGCGTGGTCGATGCGTCGGGCAGGCCGCTTGACGGGCTGGGACCACTTGGCTCGAAGGTCGATGCACCGCTGAGCGCGCCGACTATCAACCCGCTTAATCGCGAGCCGATTCACAAAGTGCTCGACGTCGGCGTGCGCGCGATCAACGCGTTGTTGACCGTGGGACGCGGCCAGCGCATGGGTTTGTTCGCCGGCTCGGGCGTGGGGAAATCCGTGCTGCTCGGCACCATGGCGCGTTATACGAGCGCCGAAGTGATCGTGATCGGGCTGATTGGTGAACGGGGCCGGGAGGTGAAGGAGTTCATCGAACAGATTCTTGGCGAGGACGGGCTGGCGCGCTCGGTCGTGGTCGCGGCGCCCGCCGATGTGTCGCCCATTTTGCGGATGCAGGGTGCGACCTATGCGACCTCTTTGGCCGAATATTTCCGGGATCAGGGCAAGCACGTACTGCTGCTGATGGATTCGCTCACCCGCTATGCCATGGCGCAGCGCGAAATTGCGCTCGCGATTGGCGAACCGCCCGCCACCAAAGGGTATCCGCCGTCCGTGTTCGCCAAACTGCCGGCGCTGGTTGAGCGGACCGGGAACGGCCGCGAAGGGGCAGGATCGATCACGGCTTTTTATACGGTCTTGACTGAAGGGGACGATCAGCAAGATCCTATCGCCGATTCAGCGCGCGCCATTCTCGACGGCCATATTGTATTGTCGCGTTCGCTGGCTGAAGCGGGGCATTACCCGGCCATCGATATTGAAGCGTCCATTAGCCGGGCGATGACCGCGCTGATTGACGACAAGCATCTCGACCGGGTGCGTTTATTCAAGCAGATGTTGTCGCGCTACCAGCGCAATCGCGATTTGATCAATGTAGGCGCGTATTCCTCGGGGCGGGATGCGTTACTCGATCGGGCGATTGCGCTGTACCCGCGGATTGAAGCGTTTTTGCAGCAAGGATTTCGTGAGCAAGCCATGTTTGAACCGAGCCTGGCCCAACTCGATGCGTTGTTCGAATAAAGATAATTTAGGAATCTGACGTCCATGTCCAAGCATCTGCCGATCAAGACCTTGATCAACCTCGCGGAAGAAGAACTGGAGGCTGCCACGAAAAAGCTTGGCAAGTTCCAGCAAGAACGCGACGAGATAGAGACGCAGTTGAACTCGCTGGTTACGTATCGAGACGAGTACCACGCGCGTTTTACGGCGTCGGCGCAAGAAGGCACGACCGCGCAGACGCTGCGCAATTTCCAGGCATTCGTCGATACCCTCGACTCCGCCATCAGCCAGCAGCGTGTGTTGCTGGTGGGCGCGAACCAGCGGCTGGAAGCGGCGAAGCCGGAATGGCAGCAGCGCAAGCAGAAGCTGGGTTCTTATGAAGTGCTGGCGGCGCGCGGCGAGTTGGTGAAGGCGAAGCAGGAGTCGCGGATCGAACAGCGGAACTCCGATGAACACGCCTCCAAGATGTTGCGGATGCGCGCCGAAAAGGCATGACGTTTTTAGCGATTTTTATCGTAGACAAGATACAAGGGGCCACGTATGTCGACCGTTAATTCTGCCAGCACGATGCTTGGCTTAAGCGCTGCTCAATCGCGGAACGCGGCGGTAACGTCGGCGAGCGATGATGCGGCGGCATCGTTTGTCTCGACGCTGCATGACATAACCACCAAGGCTAACGACGAAGCGGCCGCTCAGGCGCGGGTGCAAGCGCGAGCGCAGGCGGCGAAAGTTGCGGCGGCGGCATCGGCTGCGGGTGGCAGCGTCCACGACGCGCCCAAGCCCGACGATGCTTCAACTGTGCAGGCTAAAACAGCAGCGGAGCAGGCTGATAGCGCGGACCAGGCAGCGGCGGATCAGACTTCGTCGGCGTCATCGGCTGCTTCTGCTGCGCCGGGTTCTGCTGCGGGTAATCAAGCACAGGCATCGGCTGGTTCGACGACGGCGGCTGCATCGACGGCTGCATCGACGGCGCCCGCCGCTGCTAACGTGACGGCTGCGGATCAGGCGGCTCAGACCGACGCGGATGGCGCGAAGACACAGCCCGCAGTCACGGCGGCGACAGCGGCCGCAATTGCGGCAGCGACCGCGGCGGCCATGAAGGCGCGCGGAGGTGCGGCCGCCGATCCGGCCACTGCTTCGACCGATCCGGCTACCGCCACCATGGCCGCCATGGCCGCCGAGGCGATGAGCGCGACGTCTTCCACGCAATCGAAGAACAAGTCGAGCGACGCCAAGGCTGCGGATGATGCGCTTCAGGCTGCGCTCGCGCAGTTGGCGAATCCGCAGGGTGGTGCTACGACGCCATCGCCCGACGCTGCGGCGGCGGCAGCGGCGGCGGCAGCGTCGGCAGCGGCGAATGGCGCGAATGTGGCCAACAGCGCGAATGCGGGTGGCAAGGGTGGTGGTTCGAGGCCGTCGAACCGGACGATATCGATAACAGCTTCGTCCGGTGACGCCGCGGGCCGAGCATCGACGACGCAGCAGGCTGGCGCAATCTCAACTGCGCAACAAGCCGATGCAACGGCGCTGGCAACCGCGACGCCCGCCGATGACGGCAGTGCTGCTTACAAAGCGACTGCTGACGCGGTTGCCCATTCGGCTTCGATGCAGGCCGCGTCCGGGAGCGCGGGTAGCGCTCCGGTTCAGAGTGCGGCGACGGCTGCCGCCAGTGCGGCCATTGCTCCGCATGTTGGGACGAGTGGATGGGATGAGGCGTTCAGTCAGAAGGTGGTGTTTCTGTCGAATGCTCATCAGCAGAGCGCTGAATTGACGTTGAACCCGAAGGATTTGGGACCGTTGCAAGTGGTCTTGCAGGTCACCGATAACCACGCACACGCGTTGTTCGTTTCGACGCACGCGCAAGTTCGAGCGGCGGTGGAAGCGGCGTTGCCGACTTTGCGTGAAGCGATGCAAGGCAGCGGGATATCGCTAGGCAGCACGAGCGTGAGCGACGGGTTCGTGGGTCAGCAGCCGGGTCAACAGCGTGATGGAGCGCCATCGAATGCGGGGCGAGGCGGCCGAGGGATGGGCGGTGCCGATGACGCGGGCAACCTGGATGTGCTGAGCACGATCAGCATGCCGGTGCGCAGGCAGGTTGGATTGGTCGATACTTTTGCTTGATCTGGCGTAGGCGCCCGAATAGCGAGAAAGCCGCGCTTCCGAAAGGAACGCGGCTTTTTTCTCGCAGATGAATTTCCATTGCCCTTCGCTCGACCTTGTCTGCCCGGATCACGGCCTCGGTTGGCTGGCCTTTTCCTGCCAGGCGCGGCGCCATCTATCCCTGGATGGCAATACGCCGAAAAGTCTCTTCCTTTCCAAAACGAGTCTCGTCGAATGGCGAATGGTTTGACCACCGTTTGCTGGCGATAACAGCCGCCCGTCCGGCCGATGAGCCAGCATGCGCAAACAGCTAACTTACGAGTTAGCCCCAATTCCCCCCTCTATTCCCCCCATCGCAACCCTCCGAAATCGCCAACAATTCAGGCTACAGAAAGAGGTCCGCAATCATGGCAAGCACCACCGCAACTCAACAACAACCCATCGTCGCCGTAAAGAGCGGCAGGATGAAACGCATCTTGCTGATCGCGGCGGGTCTTATCGTTTTGCTGGGCGCCGGCGGGGCTGGTGCGTATTACTACTTCCTGCAAAAGCCCGGTCCGGGAGCGGTAACGAAGGCGGCGCCCGCCGCGCCGCCGGTGTTCTTCCCGCTGGAATCGATGACGGTCAATCTCCAGTCCGACGACGCCATGCATTACTTGCGCATCGGCTTGACGCTGAAACTGCCGGACCAGAAGGCGCAAGCTGCGCTGACCGAGCGCATGCCGGAAGTACGCAGCCACATTCTGATGTTGTTATCGGCGAAGCGGCCGGACGATCTGGCGGGCATCGACGGCAAGCGTCAGCTCGCGAAAGAACTGCTCGATACGGTCCAAAAGACGGGTGGCGCACCGGACAGTCCGGCGCGTGTCCAGGAAGTGTTGTTCACGGAATTCGTCGTTCAATAATCCGCGCAACCACTCTCGCCTTCAGCCGCTTAGGTACGAGCAAACGCTCACCGCAAAAGCACAACAGCCAAGCACCAAGCAACCGCGCACAGGAACGAAGGAACAGTCATGGGCCACGAAGAGTTCATGTCGCAGGAGGAGGTGGATGCCCTGCTTAAGGGCGTCACCGGGGAAGTCGACGCAGTCGCCGACGAAACGCGCTTCCACGGCGTGCGCCCCTACAACCTCGCGACGCAGGAGCGCATCGTCCGGGGCCGGATGCCGGGCCTGGAAATCATCAACGACCGCTTCGCGCGCCTTTTGCGCGTGGGCATCTTCAACTTCATGCGGCGCTCGGCGGAAATTTCGGTCGGTCCGGTGAAGGTGCAGAAATACAGCGAATTCACCCGCAACCTGCCGATCCCGACGAACCTGAACCTCGTCCACGTCAAGCCGTTGCGCGGCACCTCGCTGTTCGTCTTCGACCCAAACCTGGTGTTCTTTGTCGTCGATAACCTCTTCGGCGGCGACGGCCGTTTCCACACACGCGTTGAGGGCCGCGAATTCACGCAGACCGAGCAACGCATCATCAGCAAGCTGCTGAACCTCGTGTTCGAACACTACGCGGCATCGTGGAAAAGCGTGCGATCGCTCAACTTCGAATACGTGCGCTCGGAAATGCACACGCAGTTCGCCAACGTGGCCACGCCGAACGAGATCGTGATCGTCACGCAGTTTTCCATCGAATTCGGATCGACCGGCGGCACGCTGCATATCTGCATGCCGTATTCGATGATCGAGCCGATTCGGGACATCCTCTCCTCGCCCATTCAAGGCGAAGCGCTCGAAGTGGATCGCCGCTGGATCCGCGTGCTGTCGCAGCAAGTGCAGGCGGCCGAGGTGGAACTCACGGTGGACCTGGCGGAGATCGGCACGACCTTCGAAAAGATTCTCAACATGCGAGCCGGCGATGTCCTGCCAATCAACGTCCCCGAATTGGTCACGGCAAAAGTGGACGGCGTGCCAGTGATGGAATGCGGCTACGGAATTTTCAATGGTCAATACGCGTTGCGCGTCCAAAAAATGATCAGCGCGACCGACACGATGAAGGAAGGTGGGTATGAGTGACGTAACTGAACCGGGCACGCTGCCGTCCGATCCGCTCAAGGGCGAGGACTTCGGCATGGACGACTGGGCGAGTGCGCTGGCTGAGCAGAACGGCAATGAAACGCCGGCGGCGGCTTCATCGGCGGGACTGTTCCAGCCTTTGTCGAAAGTCGAAGCGCCCTCAACGCGCAATGACATCGACATGATTCTCGATATCCCCGTGCAGATGACGGTGGAACTCGGGCGAACCAAGATCGCCATCCGCAACCTGCTGCAACTGGCGCAGGGCTCGGTGGTGGAACTCGACGGCCTCGCGGGCGAACCGATGGACGTGCTGGTCAACGGCTGCCTGATCGCACAGGGCGAAGTCGTGGTGGTCAACGACAAGTTCGGTATCCGTCTCACCGACATCATCACGCCGTCCGAACGCATCAGGAAGTTGAATCGATGAAACGCTCGGCCGCCGCGCTCGCAGCATTGGCATCGCTTGCCATGACGCTTGCCGCCCACGCAGCCCACGGCGCTGACATGAACGCCGTCAATCACGCGGCGCAGATTGCATCGGGCGTTGGCGCGGGCACAGCCGTGCCGTCGCTCGGCGTGGGCGCGGTGCTGCAAACGCTGCTCGGACTCGTGATCGTGATCGCGTTCGTGTTCGGCTGCGCGTGGCTTGCACGCAAGTTCGGCGTGGCCGGCGCCAAACGCACGGGGCTGGTGAAGGTGATCGGCGGAGCGTCGCTCGGGAACAAGGAACGCGTCTCGGTGGTGGAAATCGGCGATACGTGGCTCGTGCTCGGCGCCGCGCCCGGCAATGTGCGGCTGCTGCACACCATGCCGGCCGGTTCCGTGGAGCTCAACGGCGCGGAGACAGGCGTCACGCCCGCGGGCGAGGCGCTGCAAGGCAGTTTCGGTCAACGTTTTCGCGATGCCCTCGCGGGCGAAGCGAACAAGCGTCTGCAAAAATTCGCAGGCGGGAGCAAGTAATGCGGTTTAAGTTTTCAGCACGCTGCGTGCGACTGGCGGGACTGTTGCTACCGGTCGTGATGCTGGCCCTCCCCTACACCGCTTTCGCCCAAAGCACGGCAGGACTTCCCGCGTTCAACACCAGCCCCGGCCCGAACGGCGGCACGACGTATTCGCTCAGCGTCCAGACGATGCTGCTGCTGACCATGCTGTCGTTCCTGCCGGCCATGCTGCTGATGATGACGGGCTTCACGCGCATCATCATTGTGTTGTCGCTGTTGCGGCAGGCGCTGGGCACGACCAGCACGCCGCCGAATCAGGTGCTCGTCGGGCTCGCGTTGTTTCTCACGCTGTTCGTCATGTCGCCGGTCCTCGACCGCGCTTATGTTGACGCGTACAAGCCTTTCTCCGACGGCACCATCACGATGGACCAGGCCATGACGCGCGGCGTCGCGCCGTTCAAGCAATTCATGCTGCGCCAGACGCGCGAAGCCGATCTCGCGCTGTTCGCCCGGATCGCCAAGGCGGCGCCAATGAACGGTCCCGAAGACGTGCCGCTCTCGCTGCTGGTGCCGTCGTTTGTGACCAGCGAGCTCAAGACGGGCTTCCAGATCGGTTTCACCATCTTCATCCCGTTCCTGATCATCGACATGGTGGTGGCGAGCGTGCTGATGTCGATGGGGATGATGATGGTGTCGCCCACGACCATTTCGCTGCCGTTCAAGCTGATGTTGTTCGTGCTGGTGGACGGCTGGCAGTTGTTGATCGGCTCGCTCGCGCAGAGCTTCGTTTCATAGCCTTTGCATATAGCGTCAGGAATCAAACGATGACACCCGAATCCGTCATGTCGATCGCGCACCAGGCCATGTATGTGGCGCTGTTGCTCGCGGCTCCGCTGTTGCTGGTCGCGCTCGTGGTCGGCCTGGTCGTGAGCCTGTTCCAGGCCGCGACGCAGATCAATGAAAGCACGCTCTCGTTCATTCCGAAGTTGCTCGCGGTGGCGCTGACGCTCGTGATCGCCGGTCCGTGGATGCTCGAAACGCTGCTCGACTACATGCGCCACGTTTTCACCATCACCCCCGCTATCACCGGCTGATGTTCTCCGTCACTTACGCGCAACTCAATGTCTGGCTGACGTCGTTCCTCTGGCCGTTCACGCGCATCCTCGCGCTGATTGCAACTGCACCGCTGCTCAGCCACCAGGCCATTCCGATTCGCGTCAAGGTCGCGGTCGCGGCGTTCATGGCGCTGATCGTGGCGCCGACTATCGGTGCAGTGCCGCAGGTGACGGTGTTTTCCGCCGATGGCGTGATGATCATCATCAATCAATTCCTGGTCGGCGCGGCACTCGGCATGACGATGCAGATTGCATTCGCCACCATTGATGCGGCCGGCGAGTTTATCGGCATGCAAATGGGCCTCGGCTTCGCGATGCTTTACGATCCGCGCGCCGGCGGCAACTCGGTGGTGATATCGCGTTATCTGAACACCATCGCCATGCTCGCGTTTCTCGTGTTCGACGGCCATTTGCAAATGATCAGCGCCCTCGTCGAAACGTTCCAGAGCGTGCCGGTGAGCGCGAACGTACTGGGTTCGGCCACGTTCGCGCGCGGCTGGCAGACGCTTGCGACCTATGGCGTGAGCGTGTTTTCGACGGGCTTGCTGCTGTCGCTGCCGGTGGTCACCGCGTTGCTGATCGCCAACCTCGCGCTGGGCATCCTGAATCGCGCAGCGCCTCAGATCGGGATTTTCCAGGTCGGCTTCCCGGTCACCATGCTGGTCGGATTCCTGCTGATCCAGTTGATGATCCCCAACATGATCCCGTTCTTTCAACGCATTTTCGATAGCGGTATCGACCAGATGGGGCGCGTCGCGGCGGCTCTTTAGCAGCCGGTCAAGAAGTCAATCTGTCAGCTCGTACGCCGTGCTGCGCCCGCCCGACACCGATCTCCGCAGCACCCCTGACGTCACCAGTTCGCCGATGTCGCGTAACGCGGTATCCGTCGAGCATTTCGCGATAGCCGCCCACTTGCTGCTGGTCAGCTTGCCATCGAAACCATCCAGCAACCGGTTCAGCAGCTTGATCTGCCGCTCGTTAAACGACGCGGTGGCCCAGCGCTGCCAGAAACGCGTCTTGACCAGCACGGCGTCCACCGTGTGCTGAGCGTTGTCCACCGCGCGATGCAGCGTGTGCAGGAACCAGGTAAGCCACGCGGTGACATCGAGCGATCCGCGCTGAGTCTGCTCGAGGATGTCGTAATAAGCGCTGCGCTCGGACTGGATCTGCGCCGACAAACTGTAGAAGCGCTGCGGGCTGCCGTCGGCGCGGGCGAGCAGCAAGTCGCCTATGGCCCGGGCGATACGGCCGTTGCCATCGTCGAAAGGATGCAGCGTGACGAACCACAAATGCGCCAGACCGGCCTTGATCACCGAAGCCACGTCGAAGTCGTGATTGAGCCAGTCGAGAAAACGCGTTGTCTCGGCGTCGAGGCGGTCGGCCGGCGGCGCCTCGAAATGAACCCGCTTGCGGCCGACGGGGCCGGAGACCACCTGCATGGCGCCGTTTTCGTCGTTGCGCCATGCGCCGATCTGGATCCGCGACAAGCCGCTGAAGCCAGTTGGAAACAAGGCCGCGTGCCACGCAAACAAGCGCTCCCGCGTCAGCGGAGCGTCGCTGCGAGCGGTAGCGTCAAGCACCATGTCGACCACGCCCTCCACGTGCCGGTCGACCGGTGCAAGTGCGCCAATATCCACCCCAAGCCGACGCGCGATAGACGATCGAACCGAATCCGCATTCAGCCTCTCACCTTCGATCTCGCTGGTCTTGAGCACGTCTTCGGTGAGCGCGGCCAGACTTGCCTGATTGCGCAGCGACAAACCGACATCGGCAAGCCTGCCGAGCAGCAAACCCTGGGCGCGACTGACCGCGGCCAGTGGCGCCGCGATCACCGACAGATCGTAGCGCCAGGCCGGCCAGTCAGGATCTTCCCAGATAAAAGTCCATTCTCCGCGTTTCATGCGGTGATTATGCGATGTATTCGCCGCAAACGGTGATTTATTCTCCGCATAAAATGCGGAGAATAAGCTCGCTATTCACCGCACGCCCTCTGCGGAACGGGTTCCAGGCGCATCGGCGGCTCATGCGTCGCTCTTGCACTGCCCAATAAAAAGGGCCGCCCTTCAAACCGGCGGCCCAAAACACATCCTACAACCCACATCAATTCTTTCCCTAATCGCCCCCCGGCGCTTAGCCGCTACCCAGATAGTTGAACAACGACATTTTCTGGATCTGCGCAAATGCCTGCTGTGCGGCCTGCAGCGAGTTCTGCGTCATCTCGTACTGGCTGATCGCACTGGGCAGATTCACGCTGATCAGGTCCGCCAGATTGTTGGCGGTTTGCGTCGAGGTCGCCTGCATGGCGGTCTGCGTCGTCGTGACTTCCTGTTCGCGGCCACCCACCGCCGTCTGTGTCGTCAGTATGTTGTTGTAGGTGTTGCCGATTTTCGTGCCTGCCGTGGTCAGCGCGTTTTGCAACGTCGCCTGGCCCGCCGCCGAATCGGCTGGCTGTTTCAGCGCATTCACCAACGAATCGAGCGACGTGAAAATGTCGGTATCGCTGGTCTTGCCGGTGTTCGCCGGCGCCACGGTGAAGGTATCGCCCGATGTCGGCGTGCCGGAAATAGCGACGGACTGCGAACCCAGCGTGATGTTGTCGCCGGCCGTATAAGGCGTCGGCGTGGTCGGCGCGGTCACCGTGGGAGGCGTCGTCGACGGATCCAGGGACGTGACCGAGTACGAACTGACGGTCGTGGTCGCGGGCGGCGTGCCGGTGGTCGTGGTCCCGAACGTGATGGTGTAGATCAAAGAGTTGGCGGGATCGCTGCCATTGCTCACGCTGACCGGACCGATCGTGCCCGACCCCGCGTTGGCAGCCGATCCCGCCGAAACCGGTGTACTTTCGTTCGACGAAACGCTTTGGAAGATTGCCGAACCCGGATCGGCTACGTTGATCGTGCGGGTGTCGGAAATCTGCACCTGCCGCTGCCCGGGGCCGCCTGCGTAGGTCGCGCCAACGCCCGAGGCGTTGTCGGTGAATGGCTGCGAGCCGCCCTGGAAGCCGGCAAAGATGTAGTTGCCGTTGGCGTCCGTGGTATTGGCAAGCGTCATCAGCGTACTGCGATACCCCTGGAGCTGGGTCGCAAGCGCGCTGCGGTCGGTGTCGCTGAGCGTGCCGTTGCCGGCGTTCACGACCAGCGCCTGGATGCTCTGCATCACATTCGTCACGCTGCTGAGCGTGGAGTCTTCCTGCTGCAGCGAGGTCAGCGCAGACGACTGGTTGGTCGAGTATTGCGCGAGGTTGGCCGCCTGCGCGGTCAGCGCCACGGCTTGCGCGGCGCCGAGCGGATTGTCCGCCGCGGTCTGCAAGGCCTTGCCCGATGAGATCTGCGCGTACATGTTGGCGAGCGATGCCTGCTGATTGTTCATCGTCTCGACATTCATCTCGAAGTACTGGGAGCTGGAGATACGCATCGTGAAAGCCTCAGTTGAAAATGCCGAGCAGTGTCGAGAACAGTGTGGAGGCGGTCTGGATGACCTTGCTGTTGGCCTGGTACAACTGCTGGTACTGAATCAGGTTGGCGGCCTCTTCATTCAGGTTCACGCCCGATACCGATTGCTGCGCCGACGTCGCTTGGGTCAGCACCGCGGTCGCCGACGTACTGGAACTCTGCAGATTGTTGGTCTCGTTGCCGATCTGGTTGACGTAGTTCGCATACGCGCTCGTCAACGAATCCGTGCCGCCGTTCAACGTCTTCGCCTTCCCGAGATTCGCCAGCGCGAGCGCGTTGCTGCCGTCGCTGCTGCCGCCCTTGTTCGCCGCGATAGCGAAGCTGTCGCCGTTTGCGGGCGTACCGCTGATCGTCGCGCTGACGCCGGTTCCATTCGATATGGTCAGGCCCTGGGCCGGGTCGTAGGCGAACGCCGTGCCTGCTGGCACGACCGTGCCGCCCGGCAGCGTGACGGGTACATTCGACGTCAATTGCTGCGCGGTCGCGTTGTACGTCAGCGTCATGCTGGACGGGATCGAATAACCCGAGGTGACCGTTGCGGCCGAGATGTTCGCGGTGCCGGCGTTGCTCGCTCCCGCCGACGCCACCGCCGGGGACGCTGCCGCAATCGCGGTCGGGTTCGTGGTGACCATCGAGAACGCGGAGAGCGCGCCGCTCGTCGGCTGGATGGTGAACGAATCGCCGGACTGCATGGTGCCGCTCGTCAC
The DNA here is from genome assembly GCA_036009385.1 of Caballeronia sp. GTDB lineage: Bacteria > Pseudomonadota > Gammaproteobacteria > Burkholderiales > Burkholderiaceae > Caballeronia. The sequence goes on along the minus strand of DASYLW010000508.1, from coordinate 17,145 downwards.
CGAGATATTCAGGCCCGCAATCGTGCCGCTGACCGCGCCGGTCGTCGGGTCCGCCGTGAGGGTGCCGAGCGACGCGCCGCTCTCGCTGTCGGTGAGCGTGTAGGCGGAGCCGTTGCGGGACAGCGTGTAGTTGCTGCTGGGCGGCTGGGTCGGATCCGCAATCGATACGCTGAGCTGAGCAGTCCCCGTATTGCGCGAATTCGCATAAATGGTCGGGCTGCCGGTCGAAAACAAGGCGGTGCCGGGGTTGCCGTTCAGGTCCACGCCCAGCGCGTTTTGCTGGTTCAATTGCGCGGCGAAACTGGTGGCGAGCGAACCAAGCTGCGCCTGCGCGGGATCGAGCGACTGGCTGCGAAATGCAAGCAATCCGCCTACCGTACCGCCGCCAAACGTGGAGTCGGGCAGATATTGCGTTTGCGCGGGCGTCTGCGGCGAGCCGTCCGGCGACGCATACGCGATCGACAATTCGCTCGGGTCCGACGTCGATGTCACCGCCTGTAGCTGATACGCCGTGGTACCCGACACCAGCGGCTGGCCGGTGCCGATCGACACGTTGTACGCGCCGTTGACGGTGGTGACCTGCACGTTCGTCAACGTGCTCAGGTTCGATACCGCCTGGTCCCGCGCGTCGAGCAACTGGTTTGGCGGCTGCCCCTGCGCGCTCGCGGCGGCAATCTGGCCGTTCAGCGTGGCGATCTGGCTGGTGTAGCTGTTGATCTGCGTGACCGCGCTGGTGAGCGACTGATTGACGCCGGAGCGGAGCTGGTTGTAATTCGCGGCCGCGGCGTTCATCTGGTTGACGAGCGTCTGCCCGCTGCTCATCAGCGACTGCCGCGTCGATGTCGTGGCGGGGCTGTTCGCCACCGACTGCAGGCTCGTGAAATAGCCTGTCATGCCCGCGCCAATCCCCGTGGTCGGATCACCCACGAGGTTGTTCAGCTGCGCCAACATCGAGTAGTAGGTGTTCAGCGAACTGCTGTTGGACTGCGCGTTATTGAGCTGCGTGGTCAGGAACGAACTGTATGAACGCGCGACAGTCGCGGTCTGGACACCGGAGCCCAGGTAACCCGACGTCGTGTATTGCCCCGACGCTTCCTGGTACACCGGCTTCTCCTGGGTGTAGCCCGGAGTCGCGGCGTTGCTGATGTTCTGTCCGGTGGTCGTCAAACCCCATTGGGCTGCATTAAGACCGCTGACGCCGATATCGAATAGGGACATGCAAGGAATCCTGGTAAAGGCCCAAAAACCCTGGGCCGCCGCTGTCTGACGGCAACTGGTGTATATCGGCCGATTGCAGAAAAAGTTGAATCCCGGCGCGCTGAATCGGGTACGCGTGATTTGAGCGCAGCGCAGTTCCCGCTCCGATGAAATCGGCACGCGTACTGCGCCATGACGGATTATTCACCGCGCCAGACCGGGGCAATTGGTGAAGCAGCGGGGAGATTGGGCGCCAGTTCGGCGAATGGAAGCGGCGTGAATTGAAGCGGTGTTACGGGGAAGAAGTTGGGCGCGGCGCGCACGGTGCTCGCCGCCGTATCAACGTTAGCGCGCCAGCGACCGGCGTTTCATCTCGAGTTGCGTAATCAGGCGTTGCAGCGTGTTTTCGGCTGACCCCGGCAAGCTCATGAACTTGAAGCCCAGCGTATAGCGCAGATCGCCTCGTGAATTCATTGTCTGCCGGTTCGACATCAGTTGCAGGTCGAGCACTACCTTGCCTGGATTGCTGAAGTGCAGTTCCACCGAAGGCAGGATCAGGCCGACTTCCATCGACGCAACCCGCTCGTCCATGGTCCGCAGTGCTACGCCACCCAGCGAGAGGTCGTTCACTTCAAAGCGAAAACGCTCGCCATTCGGCAGTTCGCCGCTGCAGATGTACGGATCCAGCACGGGCGCTTCCACCCGGAAATACTCGCGCCGCTGCATGTAGAACAGCACCGGCGGAAAATCCGCTTCAAACGCCGGGCGCCCTTCGAAAACGATTTCACGCGGCGTGCCGGTGGCGAATTCGACGCGGACGCCGTCGGGACTCGCTTGGAACATCAGGTTTTCCGAGCGCAGCATGGCCTGGTTCTGCTCGGGAATGCCACCCCAATCGAAGATAAAGGAGCGTGATGCCATATTGACGTCAAGCAGGCGGGTAACGATCTGCCCGGTGCCGTGATCGACAGTCAGAAAGTCGGCTCGATTGACGAGGTTGCGTAGCGAGACGCCGATTTCCAGCGGATTACGCCGGCCGAAATCGTGATTGTCGGACTCGTCGTCTGCGATGCCGGGACCGTTTGGCGGATTCATGTTCATGGTGCTTGCCGTGTTCGTTTGCTCGCTCGCGTCCCGTTTGCCGGAACTGTTTGAGCGTCCAACCGGACCCTGTGGATCCGGCACTTCGATGTTTCATTTAGCGGCAACCGGGATCGAATATTTAGGGTTGGCTGTAAAAAAAATTTCCCAATCCCGTATTCGGCGGCCGAAAACGTTCGCAAAGCGCGCAAATCGAAACGAACCAGCACGTTCTCTCCATTTCGATGCCTTGCGGCCGGGCCGGCTGCCTTCCAGGCGCACCATGCACCCGTTCCTCGCCGTCAGCCTGCATCGTATTTTTATTGCGACATTGGACCCGTCGCTTTTTATACCTTACTCGTAATATGTTTGGCCTAGCTAACTAGATGCAGCAAAAGGTGCGCCAGTCCGCACACGCGTCGCGTCCGGTTCACACTCGCGTCGTACTCAGCCCGCACTCAGGCCGCACTCAGGCCGCACTCAGTCAAGCGATGTGCCGCATGATCGAAATCAACTTTTTAGCGTATTGCGGGTCGGTTGCGTAGCCCGCTTTCTGCATTCCGTGCGCGAAACCGGCGGCGTCGCGCGACGCTTCCACGACCGGCGCGTAGCGCGGATTGTTCTTGAGCACGCTGGCGTAGTCAGTAAGTGCTTCTTCGTACGAGTCGTAGGAGCGGAATTTTTCCACCACTTTCTGCGGTTTGCCATTCACGTATTCCGTCGTCACCGCGCTCGCGGTCTTGCCGCTCCAGTCGCTGGTCGCCTTGATGCCGAATACGTTATGGCTCGAGCTGCCGTCAGTATTCTTGATCTCGCGTTTGCCCCAGCCAGACTCGAGCGCCGCCTGGCCGATGATAAACCGCGCCGGAATCCCGGTCGCCGAACTCGCGGCCTGAGCCGGCGCCGCAAGCCGGTCGACGAACGCCGCCACCTTGTCCGTGCCCACGCCGCGCGCGGGCGGCGTCAACGCGCTGTCGGCGCTATAACCATTGCCGCCAAGCGATGCCTTCGAGGACGCCGTCGATGATCCCGCCGCATTCGCATATGCCTTTGCCATCGCGTTCATGGCAGCCATGTTGCCGGCGTTCGCGCTGCTGTCGCCGCCCGCGCCCGTGCCGTCCGCCTGCGCGCCTGCACTGGCCCCAGCTCCGGCGTTGCGCATCAGCTGCTTGAGCATCATGTCGGCTACGCCAATGCCCTTTGCGCCCATGTTCTGCGAAAGCTGCTGGTCGAGCATCGACGTGAAGGTCTTGCTGTCGTTCGAATCGAAAGGGCTGTCCGACGGCGTGGCGTCCCGCATGCTCTTCAACATCATCTGCGTGAAAACGGAGTCGAATTGCTTGGCCGCCGCCTTCAGGCCCTGCTGCGGGTTCGCGTTCGCCTGCGCGCGCATGGCGTCGAAGCCCTGCACGTCGAGCGCAAAGCGGTTCGACAACGAACCCAGGCCGCTGCTCGTGTCGGTTGTGTTCATTGATGGTAGCGCGTTGCTTGTCGTACCGGTCCCGTTCGCGTTCATGACCTGTCGCCTTTAAATAATTTCAAGATCGGCGCGCAACGCACCCGCCGCTTTCATCGATTGCAATATCGAGATCAAATCCGCCGGCGTCGCCCCGAGGGCATTCAACGCCTTGATCACGTCTGCGAGCGTCGCGCTTGCCGCCACCTGCTTGAGCGCGCCCGTGTCCTGCTTCAACTGGATATTCGACTGCCTCGCCGCCACGGTTTGTCCGTTGGAGAACGCGCCCGGCTGGCTCACGGCGGTCGTCGTGTTGACCACCACCGACAAATTGCCATGCGCGACCGCGCAGTTCTGCAGCGTGACCATCTGGTTCATCACGATAGAACCCGTGCGCGCATTCACGATCACCTTGGCCGCGGCCTGCGCCGGCCTGACATCGATATTCTCAAGCTGCGCCATGAACGACACCACTTGCGACGGATCGGTCGGCGCGCGCAACTGGATCGTGCGGCCGTCGAGGGCGATTGCCGTGCCCATGCCGAAATCGCTGTTCACTGCCGCCACGATCTTCTGCGTGGTGTCGAAGTCGAGCGTGTTCAGTTCCATCGTCATCACGCCGCCGGCTTGCGTCACCGCGGCGGGCACCGCGCGTTCGACCAGCGCCCCGCCCGGAATGCGGCCGACCGCAAGCTGGTTGACCTGGACGCTGCTGCCGTTCGCGCTGGCGCCTGCACCGCCGACTGCGAGATTGCCCTGCGCCATCGCGTAGACCTGGCCATCGGCGCCTTTGAGCGGCGCCATCAATAACGTACCGCCGCGCAGGCTCTTCGCATTGCCAAGCGATGACACCGTCACGTCGATCGCTTCGCCCGGCCGCGAGAAAGGCGGCAATACGGCCGTCACCATCACGGCGGCGACGTTCTTCAACTGCATGTTCTGCGTGGTCGCTGCATTCAGCGTAATGCCGAGGTTGCCGAGCATATTGACCAGGCTCTGCGTGGTAAACGGCGTCTGGGTGGTCTGGTCACCCGTGCCGTCGAGTCCGACCACGAGGCCATAGCCGATCAATGGGTTATCACGCACGCCCTGGAACGAAACCAGGTCCTTGAGGCGCTCCGCCTGCGCGGCCTGCGGAAGTGCGGCAACCGAGGCAACAAATGCCAGCGCAATGAAAACGAAGCGAAGAAAGAGTTGCATGGTCAGAAGGGCGCCACGTTGAGGAAGAAGCGCTGGAGCCAGCCCATCTGCTGCGATTCATCGATATAACCCTTCGCCGAATATTCGATCTTCGCGTCCGCCACCTGGGTCGAAAACACCGTGTTGGTGCCGGAGATGGTCGTCGGATTGACGACGCCGGAGAAGCGCACGAATTCGTTGCCCTGGTTGATGAGCATCTGTTTCTCGCCGCTCACTTCCATGTTGCCGTTGGGCAGGACGCCGGTGACGGTGACCGTCAGCGTGCCGTTGAAGGTATTGGCTGCGCTCGCGCCGCCTGCGCCGTTGAAGCCGTTTGAGCCGCTGGCGCTCAGGTTGGTATTGTGGAACAGCCCGCCGAAAATCCCCGGCGTGACCGGCACGGCGAAGGCCTCGCTGGCGTTACGCGCCGCATTCGCTGCCGACGACTTCGTCGCGTTGACGTTTTCTGCAATCACGATAGTGATGATGTCGCCGGTATTGCGCGGCCGCTGGTCTTCAAACAGCGGCCGTCCCGCGTAGCCCGCGTTGTAGATCGCGCCGGGCGATGCGGAATTGAGCGGCGCCACCGGCGGGCGCGCCGTCATCGGCTGCTGGGTGATCGGCTCTTTGGGCACGAGCGCGCAGGCCGCCAAGGCGACCAGCGCCAGCACCGATGTGCTGCGGATGCGTGAAAAGCGTGAAAATTGTGATGACATCTTCGTGGTCCTTCGGCAATGACGCTGCTGATGCAGTCGATGCGGTTGGTGCAACTTAAACCTGCATCTGGCTCAGCGTCTGCAGCATCTGGTCCGACGTGGTCACGGCCTTGCTGTTGATTTCATAGGCGCGCTGGGTCTGGATCATGTTCACCAGTTCCTGGACCACGTTCACATTCGATGCTTCTACATATCCCTGCTGCAACTGTCCCGCGCCGTTCAAACCCGGCGTCACTACGTTCGCGTTACCCGACGAAGCCGTTTCCGCGAACAGGTTTTCGCCGCGCGCGTCGAGGCCGGCCGGATTGACGAAGGTCGCGAGCTGCAGCTGGCCGACTGTCGTGTTGGCCGCATTGCCCTGCTGCGTCACCGTGACCGTGCCGTCCGAGCCGATGGTGATGCCGGTCGCGGTCGTGGGGATCGTGATGGCCGGCGTGACCTGATAACCGCTCGACGTCACGAGCTGGCCTTGCGCGTTGGTCTGGAACGAACCGTCGCGGGTGTAGGCGGTCGTGCCGTCGGGCATCGTCACCTGGAAAAAGCCGTTGCCGTTGATGGCGACGTCCTTCGAGTTGCCGGTCTGCGACAGGTTGCCCTGCGTGTAGAGGCGTTCGGTCGCGACCTGTTGCACGCCGGTGCCGATCTGGCTGCCCGACGGCAGTTCAGTCTGCTGCGTGGAACTCGCGCCCGGCTGGCGGACGGTCTGGTACAGCAAGTCCTCGAACACCGCGCGCGAGCCCTTGAAGCCGTTCGTGCTGACGTTGGCGAGATTGTTCGAAATCACGTCCATCTGCGACTGCTGCGCGTTCATGCCGGTTGCGGCGATGTAAAGAGAGCGGTTCATGTTTTTTTATCCTGGTACTGCGGATTAACTGAAGTCGAGCAGTTTGTTAGCCGACTGATCGTTCGAGTTGGCCGAATCGAGCAACTTGGTCTGCATCTGGAACTGGCGGGCGTTGGTGATCATGTCGACCATCGCGGACACCGCATTCACGTTGCTGCCTTCCAGCGACGCGGGCGCCACCGTCACCGTCGGATCGGCGTTGGCGGGCTGGTTGTCGGCGGTGCGAAACAGGCCGTCGTCGCCGCGTGTCAAGGTTCCCGCATCGGGGTTGACGAGTTTCAACTGGTCGACCGTTGCAATCGACGTCGGCGGATCGCCCGGCATCAGCGCCGTCACCGTCCCGTCCTTGCCGATGGTGACCTCCGCGCCCGGCGGAATTGCCATCGGACCGGCATTGCCGAGCACCGGCAGGTTGTTTGCCGTAACCAGCTGGCCGTTGGCGTCAACGTGAAGATTGCCGGCGCGCGTGTACGCCTCCCCGCCATCGCCCGTCTGCACGGAAAGCCAGCCCGGACCCTGGACGGCGACATCGAGAGGATTGCCGGTTTGCTGGATCGGACCCGGCGTGTAATCGGCGCTCGGCGTGGACGACAGCACGAAGGTGCGCGTGGTCGCATCGCCGGACGCACCGTTCTCGAAGTTCATCGGCACCTGACGAAACGCGGAAAGCTGCGCACGAAAGCCCGTCGTCGATGCATTGGCGAGATTGTTCGCCGTGACGCTCTGCTGCTCGAGCGCCTGCGCGGCGCCGCTCATCGCGGTATAGATCAGACGGTCCATTTATGACTCTCTCGTGCGCGGCTTGGCTGCGGCTCTTACAGGTTGATGAGCGTCTGGTCGACGGTTTGCTGCGTCTTGATCGTCTGCGCGTTTGCCTGGTAATTGCGCTGCGCCGTAATCAGGTCGACGAGCGAGCTGGTCAGGTCGACGTTCGAGTTTTCCACCGCGCCGCCTTGCAGCGAGCCATGGTTGGTCGCCCCCGGCACCGACACTTGCGCGAGACCCGATGCCGCGGTCTGCTGGTAGTTGTTGCCGCCCAGATCTTGCAAGCCGTTCTGGTTGGCAAACGTCGCGAGCGCGATCTGACCGAGCGCTTGCGTCTTGCCGTTGGTGTACGTGCCGGTCAGCGTGCCATCGGGCCCAACCGAAAAGCCCGCCAGTTCGCTCGATGTATAGCCGTCCTGGTTGCTGTTCACGAGTCCGGTCGTCGCGCCGTACTGGGTCGTGCCGGCAAACGACATCGACATGGTTTGCACCGCGCCGGCGGTATTGGACGCCGCATCCGGAATCGAGAAGGAGAACGGCGTGATGGCGGTGGCGGGCGGCGTCGGGATCAGGTTGCCCGACTGGTCGAACGAAACCTTGCCCAGGTCGCCGGCCACGCCGGTCGGCGTTCCCGTGACGGGAGTGTTGCCGGTGCCGGTGGTCGCGAACGCTTCCCACGAACCCGTCGATTGCTTGACGAAGAACACGTTGACCGCATGCGTGCCGCCGAGCGAGTCGTTGACGTTGATCTGGCTGGTGGCGCTATAGGTATTCGCGTTGGTGGGATCGAACGGCGTCTGGGCCGGGACCGCGGACTGCGAGTTCAGGTTGAACTGGAAACTCACGTTCTTGGTCGCCGCCGGCGGCAGGTTCGAGTTCGGCACGACAAGCGGCACGGTCCCCGAACTGTTGATCACACCCTGCGCATTGGCTGCATAGCCCATCAGCGTCTGGCCGGCAGCGTTGACGATCGTGCCGTTGGCCGCAAGATTGAACACGCCGTTGCGCGAGTACACGTTCGCGCCGTTCGATGACATCTGGAAGAAGCCATTGCCGTTGATCGCGACGTCCAGCGCCTGGCTCGTCGTGGTGATCGTGCCCTGTCCGAACTGCTGCTGCACTTCCGACATCTGCGAGCCAATGCCGATCTGGTTGTTCACGGCGGTGGCCACGGAGTTCGCGTACATATCGGCGAATTGCGCCTGGCCTTGCTTGAAGCCTACGGTGTTCGCGTTGGCAATGTTGTTGCCGATCACATCGAGGTCGTTCGACGCGCCGGACAAACCAGATAAACCTTGTTGGTAACCCATGACGGTCTCCGCTTCTAGAAGATTGAGCTGATGAATAAGGGCTTAGAGAATCGACGCGATGCTGGTCAACGGAATCGTCTTGCCGGTCGACAGCATCACGCCCGCCGTGCCGTCGGCCTGCTGCACCACGCTTTGCACTTGCGATGCGGACAGCGCGGTCGCCGTGGCCGCTGTACCGTTGACCGTGCCCCCCGCCGAAAGCGTGTAAGTGCCGTCCGGCAGCGTCGCGCCGGCCGTGTCGGTCGGCGTCCAGCCCGCGATCGGCACCACGCCTGCGGGCTGGGCGCCGAGGTCGATCGTCTGCACAACCTGGCCGGCGCTGTTCGTGATGCTCACCGTCATGTCGCTGAGCGCGTTGGCTGATTGCACGCCGAAGGTGCTGGCCTTGCCGCCGCTCACGGTCATGGTGTTGCCAGGGGCGAGCACGGTTCCACCGATCAGCGACGCGGCTTGCGCGCCCTGTCCCGCCGACAATTGCGTGGCCAGCGAGCTGAGCGACGTGTTCAACTGGCCGATGCCCGACACGGTGCTGATCTGCGCGAGCTGCGAGGTCATCTGCGAGCTGTCGGTCGGGTTCGTCGGGTCCTGGTTCTTTAGCTGCGTGACGAGCAGCGTCAGGAAGGTGTTCTGCAAGTCCGCCGGCGACTGCGTGCCGGTCGCGCTGGAGCTCGAACTGGCGGACGAACTGCTCGATGTGCCGTTCATGGTGTTCAGCAGCGTCTGCGACATCGCCGCGCCGTTGTTGCCGATCGAAGTATTGGTTGTCACGGGGTTGTCCTCAGGTTCCGATCGTCAGGGTCTTAAGCATCAGCTGCTTGGCGGTATTGAGCGTTTCCACGTTCGCCTGATACGAACGGGACGCCGAAATCATGTTGACCATTTCCTGCACGGGATCGACGTTCGGCAAGCTCACGTAGCCGTCCGGGTTTGCTGCGGGATTGGTCGGGTCGTAGGTGGTTTTCATCGGCGTCGGGTCGTCGATCACGCCCGTCACCTGCACGCCGCCGATTTGCTGGCCAGACGCCGTACGGGCGCCGCCGAGCGGATCGACGGCGAATACCACCTGCTTCGCCTTGTACGGCTGGCCGTCCGGGCCCGTCGTGCTGTCGGCGTTCGCCAGGTTCGAGGCGGTCACGTTCAGGCGCTGCGCCTGCGCGGACATCGCCGAGCCGGCAACGTTGAAGATGTTCATCAGAGAGGGCATTGCTTCTCCTCGTTATTTAGTTCGACGTGATCGCCGAGAGCATCGTCTTGATCTGCGACGACACCACGGTCATGCCGGCTTCGAAATGCAGCGCGTTGTCCGCGAACTGGACCCGCTCCGAATCCATGTCGACGGTATTGCCGTCAAGCGCCGGCTGGCTCGGAATCCGGTACGCAAGGCGGCCGTAGTCGTCGGTGCTGCCGCCGCTGGCCGTGAGTGTCGTAGTGCCGGACATATGTCCCGCCGATGTCGTCGCGAGCGCCGCGCCGGTCGACACGCTCACCGGTTGCGCCATCTGCAGCGGCGCGGTGGCCGAAGCCGTGGTATTCGCCGCCGCGCCGGTCTTTTTCAGCGCGCCTGCGAGGGCGCTTGCGAAATCGACGTCACGCGCCTTGTAGCCCGGGGTATCGGCGTTCGCAATGTTCGACGACAGCAGTTCCTGCCGGTAGGCGCGCACATCCAGCGCTTCGCGGCCAAACGCAAATTCCTGGTCGAGCTTGTCCAGCATGGCGGTCCTCCTTCAGCTTCGGATCTGGTCTGCGGTGTTTCCCGTGTCTTTGGCGTTCAATGGCGCTGGGCACTCAGCCAAGTGTCGGGTTGCCATTGGCTATCGAAGACTTTTGCATGAGACGAATCTTAGGAGCGAGACGCAAGATGCAATCAGACGAATAACAGGGAAAGGCGGCCTCTATTCGACGCTTGCCTTTATCCGGCGAAATCTAGAATTCGTCTCGTGGGTCGATCTTTGAAGGAATTCACCGACTTTGGGTGAGAGGTTTCTCGTTGTTGGTTTGCCGGATTCGCTGAATTTGCTTGGGATTTGCTTGGATTTGCTTGGGAGAAGCACAATGCACAGCTTCACTGCGCCTGCTCGCAAGCCGGCGGTTCATCGCCTGGTCGCGAACGGCCTGGTGAAAGCCCGCGCGCGCCTGGCTCGCCGTGTTGCGTCGAGCGGTCCGGTTGCGCTTTGCGTCCTTGCATTGGCTCTCATGACGGCCGCCGTAACGACGGCGCGCGCACAGAATGCAGACGGGCGCGGCGGCACGATCATGATTGCCGGTCCCGGCGAAACCAATCCGGCGGCTGTGGTGACGATGGCGAAAGACGCCGGCATGCCGGTGGACGGCGGCACGAGCGCAACCCAGCCGGTGCGTACGTCGCGTCCTGCGGGTTACGCCGCGGCGGCTCATGCAGCCGATGCCGCCATGCGCGCGGCCGCGCTGGCGCTCGATGCCCACGCCGATGCCGCCGATGCGTCCTCCTCCGCCGCCGATACCAGCGGCCTAATCGTGATTCCAGGACCGGGCGAAGCGAAGACGGCGAAGCCGATGGCTGCGGCCCCCAGGCTGGCGATGACGCCAAGCCGGACGGCAGCTGCATCGAACAACGTCCCCGATACCCGCGGGATGATCGAGATCCCCGGTAACGGCGAGCCGAAATCGTTTGCTTCTACTTCTTCTATTAGTAACGTTGAAAAAATCTCCGCCGATCTCCTTCCCCGCGTCACCACGTCGTCACGCGACGTGATGCCCGTGGTTGTCGCGACGGATGGCAGCGCCGCGGCCCAAGGCACTCCGCGCGGTGCCTCGCGAGGCTTCCAGGCGAGGCCGATCGCGTCGGCGCCCGCCACGCCGGTCGCCGGCATGATGCCCGTTTCGATGCGCGCCCCTGCGCCCATCCGCGCCCCGCTCCAACCCGCGCCCGCGATGGCCGGTGCCGCCAGTCAGGCCACGCAGGACGGCGACTCGGTGCGCGCCGCCGCGCTCGTCTTCCTGACGCAGCAGGCTGCGGGTTTACCCGGCAAGGCCGATATCACCGTTACACCCGTTTTCCCTCGCGGCCTCGCGGCGTGCTCGACGCTTGAGCCATTCTTGCCGGCGGGTTCGCGTATCTGGGGCCGCACCACTGTCGGCGTGCGTTGCTCCGGAGACCGGCCCTGGACGCTCTATCTGCAAGCACGCGTCTCGGTGATGGCCACGTATTACCTTGCCGCCCGCGCCGTCGCGCCCGGCGAATTGCTTACCGCCGCCGACCTGATTCCCCGCGACGGCGATCTCACGTCCATGCCGCAGGCCATTGTCACGGACCCGTCACAAGCGGTCGGGGCGGTGACGTTGTCGCGGATCGCGGCGGGCCTGCCGCTACGCACGGACATGCTGCGCGGCGCCGGCGCCGTCGTGATCGGACAAAGCGTGCACGTGGTGACAAGCGGTGCTGGTTTTTCGATATCGGCGGAAGGCAGCGCCATGAATAACGCTGCGCCGGGACAGCAGGTCCGCGTCAAGACGGCCGGGGGACAGATCATTTCCGGCGTCGTCAAGGACGGCTCGACCGTGGAGATCCAGCTTTGAGAAAGGGTCCGAAAGCCCCCTATGTGGGTTATCCCTCACTTGTTTCAAATTGTTGCAATTCCTTATCGGGCTTATCCGGCAAGGCTGAGCGGGAGACAGGACTGACTGGCACGTGGTCCAGGCGGCGGGAAGGTTAAAGTTTTTGCATCGGTCCGCCGATAAAAGGATCACATCGTCAGGGAAGACCATCGTGAAAATCGATTCCAGCAACACCAGCCAGATCGCAGCTTTGCAAGAAGCTGCACAACAACGTGCGGCGCAAGCCGACGCGCAGCCGGCCAGCACAACGGGCGGCACGACCAGCAACACCGGCGGCACCGGAAGTTCCAATTCGACGGTGAGCTTGTCGGCGTTGTCGACGGATTTGCGCACGACGGGCAGCTCGGACATCGATACGGCGAAAGTCGCGTCGATCAAGGCCGCGCTGAACGACGGCAGCTACAAGGTCGATTCGGGCAAGATCGCCGACGGCATGCTGAGCAGCGCGCGTGAACTGATGCAAACGAATACCCCGCCGGCCGGCGGCTGAGCATAGCGGCCATGTGTTGCAGGCGACGCCCAGAGCGAGCCCGCCGCACAGGGACGATAAGTTTCAGATAAACGCATCGTTTTCACGATGCAGCGCCGGGCGGCTTTTTTTGACCTTGGCACCGCTATGAATGCGGGCCGGAGTTTTTAGCGAGTCGCCCATGAAAGACGCCCTGCTTGCCACTGTTATCGACGAAACCGCTGCCGTTCAGGCGTTCGAGTCGCTGCTGGTCCACGAAGAGAAAGCGCTGATTGCGGCCTCGCCGCTCGATACGCTGCCTTCGATCATCGAACAAAAAACTGCGTTGACCGAGCAGCTTGCCGCACTGGAACGCCAGCGCGACGAGCAACTTGACGCGCTTGGGCTGCCGAAGGGTTTTATCGGCATGGAACAAGCCGTTACCGGCCATGAAGCGCTGGCCTCGCGCTGGCAGGAATTGCTCGCGGCGGCGGGACGGGCACGGCGCGGCAATAACTCCATTGGCGTGCTGATCCGCTCCCGCATGGAATACAACCGCAACGCGCTTGCCGCGCTGACCATGGCTCCGCCGAAGTCGTCGTTCTATGGTCCCGATGGGCGTGTGCCGGGGATTTACGGGGTTTAAACGGTTTTCTCCGGCCAGTTCAAAACACTTCGCTACGCGCTGTGTCCCCACTCGGGACCGGCGCGTTTTTCGTTTCACCTGGCCGCCCGTGCCTGGCCGCCCGTGCTCCCCGCCCGCTCCATCGGCCGAATTACCCCCGTTTCTCCGCCCTGATCAAGCGATGGCCGTTTGCTGCTTTTCGCAATAATCGCTTCACTGGATCAATGCGCCGGGCTTTCGCGGAAGCCCGGCAGGACTGGAGCACAGCGAAGTGGCAGAAGAGAGCGACGTCGAAAAGACCGAATCAGCCACTCCCAAGCGCCTCGAAAAGGCGCGGGAGGAAGGTCAGGTCGCGCGCTCGCGGGAACTTACGTCGTTCGCGTTGCTTGCTGCGGGATTCGTCGGCATCTGGGGATTCTCCGGTCCCGTCAGCCGGCATATGCAGGCCATCTTGCGCGGCGCGTTCACGTTCAATCACAACACCGTCCTCGATACCAACCAGATGCTGATTGGCGCATCCGCCGCCGGCCGGGAAGGTTTCATGGCCTTATGGCCGGTGCTCGCGCTGACGGGTCTGGCCGCCGCCGGCGCACCCATGGCGCTCGGCGGCTGGCTGCTCAGCACCCAGGTCATGACGCCGAAGTTCAGCCGCCTGAACCCCATCAGCGGGCTCGGGAAAATCTTCTCGGTGCAAGGGCCGATTGCGCTCGGCATGTCGATCCTGAAGACCCTGGTGGTCGGCGGACTGGCCGGCTGGGCGATGTGGAGCCGCAAGGACCAGGTGCTGGGTCTCGTCACGAAACCGCTGAGCCTCGCCCTTGCCGACGCCATGCACTTACTCGTGGTGTGCTGCGGCATGGCGATAGCGGGGCTGTTCCTCGTCGCCGCGGCCGATGTCCCGTACCAGCTCTGGACGCACGCCAAGAAGCTGCGCATGAGCAAGGAGGAAGTGAAGCGGGAGCATCGTGAAAGCGATGGCGATCCGGCGGTCAAGGCCCGCATTCGCGCGCAGCAACGCGCCGCTGCCCGCCGCCGGATGATGACCTCCGTCCCTACCGCCGACGTGATCGTCACCAACCCGACCCACTTCGCCGTCGCGCTGAAATATGCCGATGGCGAAATGCGCGCGCCGAAGGTCGTCGCGAAGGGCGTGAACCTCGTGGCCGCGCGTATCCGCGAACTGGCGCTCGAACATAACGTGCCGCTGCTCGAAGCACCACCGCTTGCACGGGCGCTGTATCACAACGTCGAGATAGACCGCGAGATTCCGGGCGCGCTGTACGGCGCCGTCGCGCAGGTGCTGGCGTGGGTGTATCAGTTGCGCAAATTCAAGAAAGACGGCGGTAGCCGACCGGACGAACCCGAGAACCTCGAGGTTCCTCCCGAACTCGATAAAGGCAGCGTCCCCGAATCAGAAGCCGACCAGGAAGCCGCCGAAGCGCTGGCTGCTGACAACACAGACTCTGCCGGTAATGATGAAAATGACCCGATCAAAGGAAGCAAAGCATGAACGCGCGCGCCGGATTTTTCTCGAAGCGCCCTGACGCATTGGGATCGCAGAATTTGCGGGCCCTCGCCGGGCCAGTGCTGATCTGCATGATCCTCGGCATGATGATCTTGCCGCTGCCGGCCTTTTTGCTCGACTTGCTGTTCACGTTCAACATCGCGCTCTCCGTGATGGTGCTGCTCGTCAGCATGTACACGCAGAAGCCGCTCGACTTCGCCGCGTTCCCGAGCGTGCTGCTGTTCTCCACGTTGCTGCGCTTGTCGCTGAACGTGGCGTCCACGCGGATTGTCCTTCTCGAAGGACACACCGGTCCCGATGCCGCCGGCCAGGTGATCGAATCGTTCGGCCACTTCCTGGTGGGCGGGAATTTCGCGGTCGGTATTGTGGTGTTCGTGATCCTGATGATCATCAACTTCATGGTGATTACAAAGGGCGCGGGGCGGATTGCCGAAGTGGGCGCGCGCTTCACCCTCGACGCGATGCCGGGCAAGCAGATGGCTATCGATGCCGACTTGAATGCCGGCCTTATCAACGAAGACCAGGCGCGCAAGCGCCGCTTGCAGGTCGCGCAGGAAGCCGAGTTCTACGGCTCCATGGACGGTGCAAGCAAGTTCGTGCGCGGCGACGCAATCGCGGGTTTGATGATCATGATCATCAACATCGTGGGCGGGTTGATTGTCGGGATGCTCCAGCACGACATGGACTTCGCGCACGCGGCCACGAACTACACGTTGCTGACTATTGGCGATGGCCTTGTCGCGCAGATCCCCTCGCTGATCATTTCGACGGCCGCGGGTGTGATCGTGTCGCGCGTGGCCACTGACGAAGATATCGGCACGCAGTTGACGGGGCAGCTCTTCAACAATCCGCGCGTGTTGATGATTACGGGCGTGATTATCGGGATCATGGGGTTGATTCCGGGCATGCCGCACTTCGCGTTCTTGCTGCTGGGCGGCGGTCTGGTCTACGCCGCGCGTTCCATGAACCAGCGCATCCTGGCGAAGAAGAAAGCGTCGCTGGTGACAGACGTTGTGCCGGCCGCCGCTGCACCGCTCGAAAACACGGAAGCGAGCTGGGACGACGTTGCGATGATCGATCCGCTCGGGCTGGAGGTTGGGTATCGGCTGATACCGCTGGTCGACCGGAACGCGGACGGCGAGTTGTTGAAACGGATCAAGGGTATCCGCAAGAAGTTCGCGCAGGAAATCGGCTTCCTGCCGCCGGTGATCCATATCCGCGACAACCTGGAGTTACGTCCGAATGGTTATCGGATTGCGTTGAAGGGCGTGGAAGTGGGCGTAGGGGAAGCGTTCCCTGGCCAATGGCTTGCGATCAACCCGGGGCAAGTCTCGGCAACGCTGCCGGGAAATCCAACGCAAGATCCGGCGTTTGGTTTGCCGGCTGTGTGGATCGATACAAACTTGCGCGAACAGGCGCAGGTCTACGGCTACACCGTAGTCGATGCCAGCACGGTCGTGGCGACTCACCTCAACCATCTGGTCGTGACGCACGCGGCCGAGTTGCTGGGTCGTCAGGAAGTGCAGGCGTTGCTCGAACGCGTTGGCAAGGACACGCCTTCGTTGACTGACGATCTGGTGCCGAAGACGCTCGCGTTGACCACCTTGCAGAAGGTGCTGCAGAACTTGCTGGACGAAGGCGTTCCTATCCGCGATATGCGCACGATTTTGGACGCGTTGCAGGAACATGCGCCGAAGATACCGGATGCTTACGACCTGACTGCAGCGGTGCGTCTTGCGCTGGGCCGCGCGATCACGCAACAGTGGTATCCGGGCAGCGGCGAGTTGCAGGTCATGGGATTGGACCCGGCGCTGGAGCGCGTGTTGTCGCAGGCGTTGCAGACCGGCGCTAATCCCGGACTGGAGCCGGGCTTGGCGCAGACGCTGTTGAACTCAACGCAAAACGCGATTTTGCGTCAGCAGAACATGGGATTGCCACCGGTACTGCTGGTGCAGCATTCGTTGCGCGCCATGCTTGCGCGATTCCTGCGGAGGAGTTTGCCGCAGTTGAAGGTGTTGTCGTATGCGGAAGTGCCGGATACGCGGAACATCAAGGTGATGAATTTGATTGGGGCGCAGGGATAGAGGGGTCGCTGGCGCTTGGGTGCGGGGGTGGTCGGGGGGGTCGGGGGGTGGTCGGATTCTGGGGTTAGCGGCCGGAGTCTATGCCGGATTGCTAGGTCCTGGGTTAGCGGTCTGAGTCATTGCCCGGTTGCTGCTTTCGATGTTTGTGGTCTGCTTAGGTTCGCTAATCTCTTTATCACTATTAGCCACTGTGCGTGGCGGCACGTCATTTCTTTGTCCAAAGCGACAAAGAAACGAAGCAAAGAAAACGCTTTCACCGCTCTACCCTAAGTGTCCACAGCGTGCAGTTTTCATTCATAGGTGCCCCAAAAGCACGGTGCTC
>DASYLW010000507.1:0-5919 GCA_036009385.1 Caballeronia sp. | reverse complement strand
TGCAGGACGATCTTCGGCAATACCTTGCGCTTGAGCACGCGCTCCAGTCGCGTCAGCTTGGTCCAGTGATCGACGCCATGCAGAAGGCGCGCTTTACCACGCCACCGTTCCAGGCGCAGCAGCATCAGCTTGATGCGAAGGCGCTGCCTGCGCCTGATGTCGTGCAGCGCTATATGGCGGTGTCGAATGCATGGAGCAACGGGAGGACAGAGCCGGCCATCACGGGACTTCGATCCATGGCAGGCGGACCTTGGGCCGACGCCGTCAGCGCCGAGCTCGCGCATAAGCAGGCGGTAGCGAGTCAATTCGCGGACCTGCAAAAGTCGCGCGGCGCGCAAGGCTACGACGACCGGGTACTGTCGTTCTACGAATCGCTTGATCCCGTTGCGGATGCCTGGTTCGTCAGCGCGATCCAGCCGGATCTCAGTGCGCTCAGGCAGAAGGCGCTTGCGCGGGCGGACGAGGGGCTCAACCGGGCGCAGACGGCGTGGACGCAATACCGGACCAACGGGGCGATCGGCGGTGACCAGCGGCTTGAAACAGGCCTGTCCGATGGCTTCAAGAAGCAGGCGAGGCTTCTCACCGAGGCGTGGTCTGGCGCACAACGCGCCGCGCAGCTTCTCCATCAGTTGAAGGCGGATCGCAGTGCGCTTGCTGACAAACTGCTAGCCGAAATAAGCGCGGAAGTCGACTTGCAGCGTCGCTCGCTGGTTCAGTTGAGTTCGGTGCTGGACCCCGGAACTCTCAGTGCGAAGCTGACGTTGATCGGTGGGGATAAGGCCGCTAACAAAGGAGCGAACGGTGAAGAACGACGCGCGCCTTAAATCCTTTGCCGAATCGCTTGGCGACCACAGCGTGGAGGGCATCTCCATTCTCGTGGCGGAGCCGGTGAGGTTGGCGCAAGCATTGATCTACACGATGGTCGCGCTGGTCGTGAGCGCGCTGGTGTGGTCGTTCGTTGGCCGGGCAGACGTGATCGTCACGGCGCAGGGCACGCTCTCGCCCGAGTCCGAAGTGCGTCGGTTCTATGCACCTATAGACGGCGAGCTGGCCGACGTTTATATCGCCGAGGGGCAGCCGGTTTCAAAAGACGATGTGGTTGCACGGCTCAACGCACGGGGCGCGATCCAGGCCGCCACCAACGCGCTGGAAGCGCAATTAAAACTTGATGACGCCGAGCGTGACTGGAAAGAATTCCCTGAAAAAAAGCTGTTGATGGAGCGTAAGGCCGCGGCGCTGAAAGACCAGATGGAAGTGGAAGAGCACTTGCATCAGACGCGCGTGTCCGAAGGGACGAGCAAGCTGGCCGAGGGACAGAAAGCGCAACTCGCGCAGGCGCGCACCGAGATGGATAGCGCCCGCCGCACTCGTGACGCTGCAAAGCAGGAGTTGGACCGCTACGCCCGGCTGCTGGCGTTGCCGGGTGGTGGCGGGGTCTCTGAGGTCCAGGTGGAAAGCAAGCGCAACGCTTACATGGAGGCGGACAACGCGACCCGGATCGCGCAATCCAAACTCACGGAACTCGATTTCCGCCTCAGCCACGAATATTCGCAGGCGAAAGCGCAGCTTGAAACCAGCGGCCAGGAATCGATCAGCCTGAAGCTGCAATACGAGTCGGCGATGCGGGAAATCGCGAGCGCGGGCGACAAGCTGCGGCTGCAATTGCAAACCGCGAGGCTAGTCGCCGAGGCGGCGGACCGCATCCGCTTCGAGAATATCGATAAGGATAACTTCCTGTTGATCCTGGCGCCGGTGTCGGGTGTCATCACGGACGTCACGTCGACACAACCCGGCGACAAGATCCAGGCCAACACGCCGCTAGGGGGCATTGCACCCAAGGACGCCCGGCCCGTTCTGAAGATCGAGATAGCCGAACATGACCGCGCGTTCCTGCGTGAGGGGCAGGCAGTCAAGCTCAAGTTCAATGCGTTCCCGTATCAGCGTTACGGGGTGGTCGACGGCACGCTCGAGTTCATCTCGCCCGCGACGAAACCGTCGCCGGAGACCAAACAGCCGGTCTATGAAGGACGCGTCACGCTCGCCCGTGACTATTACCAGGTGGCGGATACGCGCTACCCGCTGCGCTATGGCATGACGGCGACTGCTGAGATCGTGGTACGCGAGCGGCGGCTGATTGATCTTGGTCTTGACCCGTTCCGGCAAGTGGCGGGCTGACGGCGGCGACCCCCATTGAGTGCTTTTCCTGTTTAAAAAGGGGCATAAAAAATGACGGCGATTGTGCGAATAGACGATGAAGTCGTCGATGCCGACGAGTTCATCCGGGTGTTGAAACTGACCGGGCAATTCGAGGGGCTCGTCGAGCAACTCGTGCGCGACAAGCTCACCGTACGCGCGGCGAAGAAGCAGCATGTAGACGTGCCCGATGGTGAGATCCAGGTGCGCGCCGATCAGTTCAGGCGCGTGCGCGGCTTGCACCGCGCCGCCGACATGAACCGTTATCTCGACGCGCTCGGCGTGAACCTCGACGAGTTCGAGGCGTTCATCACGGACACGCTCTACCAGGAGAAGATGCTCGAACAGATTGGCGGCGAGACCGACGTGGAGGCTTTTTTCAAGCTGAATTCACCACGGTTCGACAGCGTGGAGATCAGTCACATCGTGCTTGAAACATCGAGTCAGGCGAAGGAAATGATCTCGTATTTGCAGGACGATCCCGACAGCTTTACGGAGATGGCGCGAGAACATTCGATTGCCGACACCCGCGACCAGGGCGGCGTGCTTGGCAAGGTGTTGCGCGGGTCGCTCGCTCCCGAGATTGAAGCCAAGGTATTCAATGCGGCGGCCGGCGACCTGCTCGGACCTTTCCCCACGCCCGACGGCACCGCTTATGAAATCTTTGCGGTGACGGCGAAACGTCCGGCCGTGCTGGACGCGGACGTCGCGTCTGAAATCCGCCGCTTGTTGCGCGAGCAATGGCTGCAGGCGCGGGCGCAGGAACACATTATCGAAGCGCGCTAGGGCGTGGCGGACGACAGGAGGCGAGCACATGGACGTACCGCAGAAACTCGATTCCCTGGCCGCGTTCCTGGCGACCGTGGAGATTCTGTCGCCGTTTACCGCGCAGGAAATCGACCAGCTGGCCGAGCACGCGGAGACGCGCTTTCATGCGTTCGGCGAGGCCGTCTGCAACGCGGGTGACGCGGCGGACGGACTATTCGTCATCAAGGCCGGATCGGTGCGGATCTTCACGGAGGAAAACGGCAAGGAGATCAGCATGGGCGTGCGCCGCGAACGCGAAGTGTTCGCGGACATTGCCATGTTGCGCGAGTATCGGCATGAATCGTCGGTGCGTTCGTCGGGCAAGACGGAACTGCTGTTCATTCCACGCCGCGTGATCGAGCCGATCCTGGCGAGTAATCCGGCGGCGCTCGCGTTCGTCACGAGCTATGTCGCCATCAGCTCGGCCGGCGGTTTTGTCGCGAAGCTGTTCGACCTGCGAGGCAAGATCGACAAGGCCGAACTGGAGGCGTCGGTGCGCAGCGTCGGCGTGAAGCGGGTTGCCGCGGGCAAGGAGATCATTCATCAGGACGCGCGCGATGACCGGCGGCTGTATGTGATCCGGCAGGGCGAAGTACGGATCGTGCGCAAGGAGGGCGCGAACGAATATCTGCTTGCCACGTTGAGAGCGGGTGAAGTCTTTGGCGAAAGGGCTTGCCTGTTGCGACAGGAGCAGCAGGCAACGGTCATCGCGAATGTGGACACGCGCCTCTTGGTCGTTCCAGAGAAAACCGTGCACCTCGTGCTCGAGCGCAACCCGAAGCTGCGCGAAGTGCTGGAAGACCGCATCCGGTTTACCGAGCGCGAGTTGCAGCGCCAGAAAAAGCTGGAGGAACGACGCTCGTTGCCGGCCATGCTCGACCTGCACTCGAAACCAGAGCTGGGCGAGCGGGTGATACGCCGCTTCGCGTGGGTCCAGCAGGCGGAGGAGATGGATTGCGGCGCGGCCAGCCTTGCAATGATCTGCAAGCACTACGAGATCCCCATGACGCTCGGCAAGCTCCGCGAACTCGCCAACGTGACGACCCAGGGCGCGACGCTTGACAGTCTCGCGCGAGCAGGCGAGGTGTTGGGCTTTACCACGCGGGGCGTTCAGTGCACCTTCGAGTCACTGCGCGGTTTCGAACTGCCGTTCATTGTCCACTGGGAGGGATATCACTACGTGGTGGTGTACGGCATCTCGAGGAACCAGGTATGGGTCGCTGACCCGGCGATGGGTTTCCGGAAGATGGACGTGGAGGAATTCGAGCGTGGCTGGAGCGGTACGTGCCTGCTGTTCACGGCCCCGCCGGAACTTGCGCAAGCAGTCGGCAGCCGTTCGCCGTGGGTCCGGTTTGTCGGCTACCTGAAGCCGTACAAGAAGATCCTGGCGCACCTCTTCCTCGCGACGTTCGTGATCCAGATGCTCGGCGTCGTTCCGCCGCTGATCATCCAGAATATTCTCGACGGGGTGATCGTTCACCAGAACGTCGGGTTGCTGCACCTGCTGATCGCGGGGCTGGTCATCTCCAACTTGTTCTCGCAACTGATGTCGACTATTCGCGCGTATCTGGCGAACTTCATGGTCCGCAACATGGACTTCGCGATGATGTCGCAGTTCTTCCGCCATACGCTGTCGCTGCCATTCTCGTTCTTCGCCAAACGCAAGACCGGCGACATTTTCGCGCGCTTCCAGGAGAACCATACAATCCGCGCGTTCCTCACGGAGTCGACCGTGACGACGGCGCTCAACTTGCTGATGGTCTTCATCTACTTCACGATCATGTTTCTCTACAACGTGAAGATGACCTTGCTGCTGATCGGCTTCGTGATTCCGATCATGGCCTTGACCGCGCTAGCCACGCCGAAGATCAAGAATTACGCACGCGAGGTTTTCTCGGCGTCGACCGAATCGAAGTCGTTCCTGATGGAAGCGCTGGGCGGTGTCGAAACAATTAAGGGCATGGGTATTGAGCGGACCGTGCGACTGAAGTGGGAAAAGAAATACGCGAAATCGCTGGAGGTCCAGTATCGCGCGCAGGCGTTCAATATCGCGGTGTCGCTGGGCAGCCAGATGCTGAATGCCGCAACCACGATCGCCATTCTTTGGGTCGGTGCAAACATGGTCCTGACGCACGAGATGACCATCGGGCAACTGATTGCGTTCAACGCGTTCATGGGGAGCGTGCTGACGCCGCTGATGGGGCTGATCGGTCTGTGGAGCCTGCTCAACGACGCCGGGGTCGCCATGGAGCGATTAGGCGATGTGCTCGACATGGAGCCGGAACAGAAGCCGGAAGATTTGCCGTCGCGCATCATGCTGCCCGACCTGCAAGGCGAGATCAGCCTGAATAATGTGTATTTCCGCTATGACGGCAACGACACTGAATATGTGCTGGAGAACATCAGTTTCGAGATCAAGCCGGGTGAACTGATCGCCATAGTGGGCCGCAGTGGCTCAGGCAAGACCACGCTCGCAAAGCTGCTCGTCGGTTTCTACACGCCGACCGAAGGGAAGATGGTGGTCGATGGTTATGACCTGAATGTGATCGATAAAAACGTGTACCGCGCGCAGATCGGCTATGTCATGCAGAGCAACCTGCTGTTTTCCGGGACGATAGCGGAGAACGTGGCGAGCGGCGACGAAGCGCCCGACCGCAGGCGCATTGAAGAAGCCGCGAAGATGGCCGATGCCCACGCGTTCATTAGCAAGATGCCATTGGGTTATGAGCAGATCGTCGGTGAACGCGGCGTAGGTTTGTCAGGCGGCCAGATCCAGCGGCTCTGCATTGCGCGCGCGCTTTACCACGATCCGCGTCTCCTCGTTTTTGACGAAGCGACCTCCGCGCTCGATACCCAATCGGAAAGCAATATCCTCGGCAACATGCAGGAGATCCTGAAGGGCCGCACGGCCGTGATCAT
>DASYLW010000506.1:0-3754 GCA_036009385.1 Caballeronia sp. | reverse complement strand
AATCGCCGGAAAGCCCGTCAGACCGGCCAGAGCGGCCCTTCTTCCATCGCGCCGACCTGCTCGCGCAACTCCAGAATCCGGTCTTCCCAGTACCGCTGCGTGTTGAACCACGGAAACGCGGCGGGAAACGCGGGATCGTTCCAGCGACGCGCCAGCCAGGCCGCGTAGTGAATCAAGCGCAGCGTGCGCAGCGCCTCGACCAGATGCAGCTCGCGCGGCTCGAAATCGCAGAAATCTTCGTATCCGGCGAGCAAATCACCCAGTGCACGCGATGCCTCCGGACGGTCGCCCGGCAGCAGCAGCCACAGATCCTGGATAGCAGGCCCCATGCGGCTGTCGTCGAAATCGACGAAATGCGGACCCGCATCCGTCCACAACACGTTGCTCGGATGGCAATCGCCGTGCAGACGGATGCTTTTGACGTCGCCGGCGCGTTCGTAGCAGCGCTCGACACCTTCCAGCGCCATCTTCACCACGGTTTCATACGCTTCCCGCACATCCTTCGGCACAAATCCATGCGTGAGCAAAAATTCACGCGGTTCATATCCAAAGGTCTGGATATCGAGCGCTGGCCGTTCGATGTACGGCTTGATCTGTCCGACCGCGTGAATCCGCCCGATAAAGCGCCCAAGCCACTCCAGCGTCTCGGGCCGGTCGATATCCGGCGCACGCCCGCCGCGTCGTTCAAAGATCGAAAACCGGAAACCCTCGAACGTGTGCAACGACGCGCCATTCAGCACGCGAGCCGGTACTGCCGGAATCTCGCGCTCATAAAGTGTCGAAACGAAAGCGTGCTCTTCGAGAATGGCGTCGTCGGACCAGCGCAACGGCCGGTAGAACTTCGCGACCATCGGCGGTCCGTCTTCCATGCCGACCTGGTACACACGATTTTCGTAGCTGTTAAGCGCAAGCATGCCGCCGTCGGTGCGCTCGCCAAGCGGCATCAGGACGCTGTCGAGCGCATCGAGCACACGTTCGGGCGTGAGATCGGCGAAAGGCGGAGGCGGGAGGTCAGCGTCGTTGCCGGAGAAAGACAGAATGTCTCCGGACGCGCGCGATGCATCGGAATGGTTCGAGTTCATCCCTGCATTGTGACGCGCATCGCGGGTGGAAGCATCAGCGATGCGCGGTTACTGCGAAACAGAGTTCTGAAACGCGCGAGTTCCTTAATGCATCAGCGCGTTAGTAGGACGGACCAGTTCGCCTGTGTCGATCAGATCTTCGAGGAAGAACGGTTCTGTGTTTAGCAGCTCCGACGTGCCGGGTTCATCGGCGTACCAGGCGACCATGGCCATGTCGCCGAGAATCCGCATGACGATCCCGCGGGCACCTTGTGGCACAGCGATATGGACGGAGCGAACGATTGAACCAATTTGCATGATGACTCCCCGAGGTGTGCCGGCAAGACAATGCGCGTGCCGGCCGGTTCTGCATGAAGCACAGGAGCGCGTGAGGCCCTGTGCACGAAACTGAAGTGCCGCGCGTCATTCCTCGAATGCCTGCAAACCGCAGTCCCGTTCCGATGATTTCGGCTGAAACGATGTTCTACTTTAGCGCATCAATTCACATGGGTCGAAAACTTGCATCGCATTGAAACAACGTATTCCGCTTGATGCCGGATTCCAGCCGTTTTCGAAAGTTGATTGAAAGCGCTCGGTGCAACGTCCGGCAAAACCCGGACGATCGCGGTATCGTTATGGCCTTCGCCACCGGAGATATTTTGTGACTTCATCGCCGGCGCCGTTCCGGTCAGCTTCGTCTTCCTCGCTTCCCCCCGATCCCTTGCCGTACCTCGAACGTGGATCGCGTGCCTACTGGCACGCGGCGATTGCCTTGCTGTTTGCAGGCTACGCCACCTTCTCGCTGCTCTACTGTGTGCAGCCGCTCCTTCCGGAGTTCACCAAGACATTCGGCGTGAGTCCGGCGGAAAGTGCGCTCTCGGTATCGGTGACGACGGCTTCACTCGCCGTGGCGATTTTTATCGCCGGCTTTGTTTCAGAGGGCTGGAGCCGGCACCGGTTGATGACGCTGTCACTGACAGCTTCGTCGCTGCTGACGATCATCGTGGCCTTTCTGCCGACGTGGCACGCGCTGTTGTTCGTACGCGCGCTCGAAGGGCTGGCGCTTGGCGGCGTGCCGGCCGTTGCAATGGCCTATCTTGCCGAGGAAGTGCAACCCGAAGGCCTCGGCCTCGCGATGGGACTTTACGTCGGAGGCACGGCCATCGGCGGAATGGCCGGGCGCGTGATTAGCGGGGTTCTCGCGGACTTTTTCTCGTGGCGCGTGGCTATCGGCGGGATCGGGGTGCTTGGGCTGCTCGCCACGCTCGCGTTTCGTGCGCTGCTGCCGCCGTCACGACGTTTCGTGCCACGCGCCGGGATGGGATTTCGCCATCATCGGATAGCACTCGCCGGGCATCTGAAAAACCGCGGCCTGCGGTGCGTGATCTTGATGGGTTTCGTGCTCATGGGCAGCTTCGTGACGCTTTATAACTATGTTGGATATCGGTTGATCGCGGCGCCGTTCAACCTGAGCCAGACGGAGATTGGCGCGGTCTTTGTCGTGTATCTGACGGGCGTGGTGGCATCGCCATGGTCCGGGAAAATGGCCGATATATTTGGCCGTGGCCGCGTCCTGATTGCCGCACTTCTGCTGATGATTTTTGGGGTGGCGTTGACGTTGTCGAGTTCGCTGTTCATGGTGGTTGCGGGTATCGCGTGCATGACGTTCGGATTTTTCGCAGGCCATGCGGTCGCAAGCGGCTGGATCGGCTTGTTGGCCAAAGGCCCAAAAGGTCAAGCAGCCGCGCTGTATTTGCTTGCGTATTACATCGGCTCCAGTGTGCTCGGTTCATGGGGCGGTCACTTCTGGACGATCGCCGGCTGGCCGGGCGTAAGTGGCTTTGTATTCGTGCTGCTGGCAATCGGTTTGGGCGGCGCGGAATACTTGCGTCGAAGAGAACGACACATGAATGCTTGATCACTTAGATTCACGCGCGAATGTAATGAAGGTTATTTGTAAATACTGGAAAACGAGGGTTTTTCCGTATTCGCTTAAAACATCTGCCTTGAAAGTCACGCCCCATAAGGCGTTTCATTAGTCGTTCGCTAACGTTTGCGGAAAGCCGCACATATAACCTCCAAACAACGGCCTATACTCAAACCGACAGTGCGACGTCTCACGCAGCCAGGTGGACGCTGAGCACGAATGATGGAGACGAGTATGACCACATACTTCACGATCGGCGATTTCATCCTGATTATCCCGATGGCGCTTGCAGGCATTCTCTTTCTCGGTGCCGTGCCGTGCGCAACGCAATTCCGGAAGAACACACTACGCGTATTTGGCGCGCTGCTCGGCGTGCTAGTTGCGTTCTTGCTGGTGGAAGGATTGCCGGCGCTGGTTTAGCAGTCCGATGGGCTGATTTGGCGCGGCGAGCCTGAGTCGAGTTCCGAATCGAGGTTTCGGCTTTAACTCCCGCGCCTGTAAATCGGGAGCAGGGCGTTGAAGGACGCGCTGTTCCTGCGTTCTCGTTTATCGTCGAAAATATCCTGTGCTCGCGTTCGTTCTGAACGTCGACGTGTGTTTTACTTCAACTACCGCTTTCCTGTCTTGCGCCGGCGCATCCGCCGGAGGACAACGTGCGTAAATAGTCCAAGCCGTAGTTTGCGATCGCTCTCCAGTCGATGCCATTTATATCCAACGAAGAAAAAATCGACATCGAGGACCTCATGCCAGCGCTTACCGTTGCCGT
>DASYLW010000505.1:0-4052 GCA_036009385.1 Caballeronia sp. | reverse complement strand
CCGATCCCGCAGTTGAACACCCGATGCATTTCCGCATCAGCCACGCCGCCATGCTTCTGCAGCCACGAGAACAACGGCGGCAATGGCCACGCCCGGTGATCCAGCTCAACCGTGAGGCCATCGCGCAGAACCCGCGGAATGTTCTCAACCAGCCCGCCGCCGGTGATATGCGCCATGCCCTTCACGGCCATCTGCGACATCAGCGACAACAACGGCTTCACGTAAATATGCGTAGGCGCCATCAAGGCATCGGCGAGCGAACGACCGTCAAAATCGGCATTCAGGTCGGGGTGCGCACGCTCAATGATCTTGCGCACCAGCGAATAGCCATTTGAATGGATGCCCGAAGATGCGAGCCCCAACACGACGTCGCCCGGCTGAATGGTCGAACCATCGATAATCTTGCTTTTCTCAACCGCGCCCACCGCAAACCCGGCCAGATCGTACTCACCGTCCGGATACATGCCCGGCATTTCAGCGGTTTCACCGCCAATCAGCGCACATCCGGCCAACTCACAACCCTGCGCAATCCCTTGCACCACGGTCGCGGCCGTATCTACATCCAGCTTGCCGCACGCGAAATAATCGAGGAAAAACAACGGCTCGGCGCCCTGCACCAGGATGTCGTTGACACTCATGGCGACCAGATCCTGACCAACCGTGTCATGCTTGTTCAACTGGAACGCCAGACGCAGCTTCGTGCCCACGCCGTCCGTGCCCGAGACCAGCACAGGCTCTTTGTATCGTTTAGGTACTTCAAACAGCGCGCCGAATCCGCCAATTCCCCCCAACACGCCGTCGCGCATGGTTTTCTTGGCAAACGGCTTGATCCGGTCGACAAGCGCGTCGCCGGCATCGATGTCCACGCCCGCGTCGCGATAGGACAAACCTTGGGCGTCTGGGGCGGATTTCGGTTGATTCATGGGGGATCGGCGAGAAGGTCGGTAAAATGAGATTTTAACCGATGCCAGCCGCCCGGCCGGATTTCTCGCAGTTCGCGGCCCCGACTCCGAAAGACCGCATCAAAGCCTTTTCGAGACACGCGCCCATCCGGCTGGAAACTCGACCCTGCGCTCAACGCCTTTCGCTACGGCTTAAACCGGACATTGGCCTGCTGAGCGCGCCGTTTTTCAAGATACGCCCTGACGGAACCGATTGCCCGTGCAACGCCAACTGACGCTCGATCTCGGCACGCCGCCGCTCGCCACCTTCGATAATTTTTTCGCCGCCGGCAACCACGAACTGGTGACCCGCCTGCGCGAACTCGACGGTGCGCTCGCAGCCGGCCCCGTGGCCGACCGGACCTTCTACGTGTGGGGAGAAGCCGGCAGCGGCCGCAGCCATCTGCTGCAGGCGCTGGTGCACGAAGCGAACGGGCGCGCGCGATTCCTGAGCCCGCAAGCGCCGCTGGCCGCGTTCACGTTCGATCCCACGGCGAGTATCTACGCCATCGACGACTGCGAACGGCTGTCAGGCGCGCAGCAAATCGCGCTCTTCAACCTGTTCAACGAGGTGCGCGCGCATCCGGCCAGCGCACTGGTGGCAACGGGCAATGTGGCGCCGCTGGGGTTATCGGTGAGAGAAGATTTGCGCACGCGCCTCGGCTGGGGACTTGTATTCCAGCTCACGCCCCTCTCCGACGAAAGCAAGGCCAGCGCGCTGAAACACGCGGCGCGCGAGCGCGGCATTGCGCTGGCCGATGACGTCCCCGCCTACTTGCTCACGCATTTTCGCCGCGACATGCCCAGCCTGATGACCCTGCTCAGTGAACTCGACCGCTTTTCGCTGGAACAAAAACGCGCCGTGACGCTGCCGTTATTACGCACGATGCTCGCAGCAAAAGAAGACGATGCCCCCCGTCCGCAGACCGAGCTTTTCTAGCCTCTTTCCTGGTCAACCCGACCGCCGCGAGCAGCCAGCGAACGCTTCCACCCGCTTCAAGTAAAATGCGCTCCCATGAACCTAGCCCTTTTTGATCTCGATCACACGCTCATCCCGACAGACAGCGACCACGAATGGGGTCGCTTCATGGCGACGCTCGGCATTGTCGACGCTGAGAAGTTTGCGAAGCAAAACGACGCGTTCTACGAAGATTACAAAGCTGGCACGCTCGATATCCACGCCTACCTGAACGCCCAGCTTTCACCGCTCGCCCAGCATCCGCGGGCTCAACTGGACGACTGGCACGCACAATTCATGCGCGAGATCATCACGCCGGCCATTGCTCCAGCCGCACTCGAACTCGTGCGCAAGCACCAGGAAGCCGGCGATTTGTGCTGCCTCGTCACCGCCACGAACGCGTTCATCACGGCGCCGATCGGCCGGGCGTTCGGGATTGAAGCGCTGATCGCGTGCGAGGTCGAAACGGTCGACAATATCCCCAACGGCGAGCTGACCGGCCGCCCAACGGGCACGCCGAGCTATCGCGAGGGCAAGATCGTGCGCACCGAAGCGTGGCTCGCGTCCATGGGAAAAAACCTGAAGGACTTCGAACACAGCTACTTCTACAGCGACTCGCACAACGACATTCCTCTTCTCGAGAAAGTCACCGACCCGATCGCGACCAATCCCGACGACACCTTGCGCGCGCATGCGCAAGTCCGCGGCTGGCGCATCCTGGAAATCTTCTCCCCACGTGATTAAAAAACTCATCCGCAAGCTGTTCGGCCAGGAAAGCGCCAAAGAAGAGACCCCGGCCACCGCCCCGCTCTCCGACGATGTAAAACCCGCCCGCAAGAGCACGCGCAAGAAGGCTGCGCCAGCAGTGGCGAAACGCGATCCCAACGTGCCGGTGATCCTGTCGGCGGACGTGCATGGCATCGACCCGGCGCTGATCTCGAAGAACGCGATTCGCGTGACCGATGGCCTGCAGCAAGGCGGGCATCGTGCGTTTATCGTGGGTGGCGCCGTGCGCGACTTGCTGCTGAACGTGGCGCCGAAAGATTTCGACGTTGCAACGGACGCCACACCCGACCAGGTGCAGAAGCTGTTCCGCCGCGCGCGCATCATTGGCCGGCGGTTCCAGATCGTGCACGTGCAATTCGGCCAGGACATCATCGAGACATCTACATTTCGAGCGCTCGTGGACACCCCCGCCGACGCACCGCCCTCACCGCCGCCGCCTCGTCTGCGACGCGGCGAGATGGACACGCGCACGCATGCGGTCGATGCCAGCGGCCGCGTACTGCGCGACAACGTGTGGGGCGAGCAGCACGAAGACGCCACGCGCCGCGACTTCACGATCAACGCGATGTATTACGATCCGGCCACGCAAACCGTGCTGGATTATCACGACGGCATGGCCGACATCCGCGCGCGTTTGCTGCGCATGATCGGCGACCCGGCTACGCGGTACCGCGAAGATCCGGTGCGCATGCTGCGTGTCGTGCGGTTTGCAGCGAAGCTCGGCTTCGAGATCGAGCCCGCAACGCGCGCGCCAATCGCAGAACTGGCTGATCTGATCAGCAACGTCCCAGCCGCCCGGCTCTTCGATGAAATGCTCAAGCTGCTGCTCTCAGGCCACGCGCTCGCGTGCCTGACGCGGCTGCGCGCGGAAGGTTTGCATCACGGCGTATTGCCGCTGCTCGACGTGATTTTCGAATCGCCGCACGGCGAGAAATTCATCACGCTCGCGCTGACCAATACCGATGAACGCGTGCGCGCCGGCAAGGGTGTATCGCCAGGCTTCCTGTTCGCCACGCTGCTCTGGAACGACATGCAGACGCGTTGGGAGCAGTTCACGGCGGCCGGTGAGTTTCCGGTGCCTGCATTGCATCGAGCGATGGACGACGTGCTCGACATGCAGACCGAAAAACTCGCTATCCATAAGCGCTTTTCATCGGATATGCGCGAGATATGGGGCCTGCAACTTCGGCTCGAAAAACGCTCGGGCAGAAGCGCGATGAAGCTGTTGGAACACCAAAGGTTTAGGGCGGGTTATGATTTCCTCCTGCTGCGATGCGAATCGGGCGAACTGGATGCATCGGTTGGTCAGTGGTGGACCGATTTCATTGAAGGGGACGCTGCCGCGCGCGAGTCACTGCTTTCGCAAG